>CAZKUN010000010.1:0-59143 GCA_964555935.1 uncultured Armatimonadia bacterium
GCGTCCGCTGTCGTCTCCGTCCGTCACGCCGCCCAGCCGCTCGTCTGCCTCGGTGACCAGCTCCTTCGCCCGTCGCGAGGCGCTCGCATCCACTTGGGGCCTCAACTCCGCGAGGTACTCCGCAAGAACCTCGCGCGTCCGCAGGTGCAGGCGCGTCTGCAGCGCGAGTTCGTGAGGCGTCACGACGCGGACGTTGTTCTCAAGACGATCCACGCACCATTGCACGGGGATCAAGCCGCGCTCCACGCCCTCGGCGCCGGCGTCGTTGGCCTCTTCCTCGGCGGTCGGCGATAGGTCGCCGTCGGTATCGCGGAAGTACGACCAGCAGTGCGGCATGACGTATGTGAAGTTGTCATCGCTCCACGTTGAGCCGCCCGTCGGCAGGTCGTTGATCCACTGGGCGACGGCCGCCGGGGTCGCGTCGCGCGGGCGGCCCGTGTTGGCCCAGATCGTCAGCCGACACGAGATCACCGGCACGCTCCTCCCGTTCGCCTCCGTCCAGAGAATCCGCCCCTCCCCGCCCGAGTAGGGGTAGTACTGAACCGTGAGGATGCCATCTATCTCCGGCACCTCCCGCGCCCACGTGTTGTACGCTTCCCGCGCCGCCTCGCCATCCCAATCGATGGCGTTGAATGCCACCATCCGCAGGCCGCCGAGCCTCATGTACTCGCCCATCCGACTCGCGTGGAGCGCCGTGACATCCACGTCGCGCTTCGCGCCGAACAGATCCGGGTACATGTACCCGCCGCCGTAGAGCACGAAATCATCGCCGGCCGTCGCGCGATCGAAGATATCCACCAGCGTGTAAGGGCAGACATTCGCGAGGCCCTCGTAGCACAGCGTCCAGCCGAAGGGGAACGCGCCGCGCGCGGGGCTTTCATAGTAGGACCGGCCCTCTCCCCCACCGGCGAAATTGCCCATCAGCCACTGGATGTTGTCGCCATCGCTCATCATGAACGCCGCGTAATGCACGCCGCTCTCCCACTCGATATCGGCCCAGGAGCGCGCCGGTCGCCGGAGGCTTTCGCCGAACGACTCCGGGCTTTCGGTGGAGTAGGTCGGGAGGTTGTGGCACCAGTTTGTGGCTGTCTGGAAGAGCCCGTATTCGCTGCTCGGGCGGGTGTTGCTGTCCTCGCCGCCAGTGCCCCAGCCGATCACGATCGAGTCGGGATCACACCGCGCTAGCGCCGCCTCATACGTCGGGCCGGGCTGGGAGGTCACCATCGCCCGCACGGCCACCGCCGAGGCGCGCGCCATCCGCGACTTGGGGTCAGACGTCATGACCGCGGTGGTCGTGAACTGGTCGCCATACTCCTCGAGGCACCAGGCCTCGGTCTTGTCTCGCACGTCCATGAGCATCGACAAGCCGATCGCCTTGGCCTTCTCCTCGAAGCCCTCGCTGACCGCCACGCCGCCGAGAATCCCCGCCAGCGCCGTGGCCACGTTGGCGCTCTCATCGATCTCGCCGAGTTGGTGCCAGCCTCGCTCGTTGCGGTCGTACCGGAACAGGATGTAGCCCTTCGCGATCCCGTCGCGCCGCACTCGGTCGACCGCTTGCCACACGTCCACTGCCTTGTCGAGCCTCGGCCTCACGCGCGCGAGCATCATCTCCGTCCACTTGGCGTAGCTCGAGTTGCCGCTCACATCCTCGTGTAGCAGCGTGTCGTATTCGCCACGCAACACGGCTCCCGCCGCCAGCCCCGCCGCCGTCTCGTAGGTAATGCCCAGTTCGTGGTCGCCGATGAACGGGACAACGACCACGTTGCGGGGCGGGGGGTACTGCGGCCAGTAGCGGTGAACGGGCTCACCCGCCGACGGCTGAGCGGCCAACACAATGGGCAGCATGAAAGTCAGCAAATGAGCAAGTTCCCTTCTTCTGCGTGTCTGCCAATCGCACCGTCGCCCCGGTAGCATCGACGCCCTCGTCGATGCATGGGAGCCCTCGCCTAAGCCGTCCATAGAACTGTAGGAGCTGCTTCAGCTGCGACAATAAATGCGCCTCACCATCCACAGCCGTCGCACTCGCCGTCCCTCCGGTAGCATCGACGCCCTCGTCGATGCATGGGAGCCCTCGCCTAAGCCGTACATAGAACTGTAGGAGCTGCTTTAGCTGCGACAGACAATACGCCTCACCATCCACAGTCGTTGCACTCGCCGCCCCTCTCTTCCCTCCGCACCTTCTCCCTCCCCCGCCGGCATCAGTCCAAATCGCCCCTCGACATCGGCTCCATGACGTACGATAGCGCCACCCAGTCTTCCGCCCCGAGGTCGACCTCAATCAGCCCCAGGTCCGTGCCGTGACTCCGGCTGGTGACGCCCTTCCGAACCGCAACGGGCGCCGCGAAGCTGAAGCGGACGCCCTCGCCCGATTCGCTGCCGATCCACAGCGCCGACGTCTTCGTCTCCTCTGCTTCGACCCATCCATCGGCCCCCGCGAACAGCACCACGACCCCATCCTTCTTCACGTAGGGGATCTGCTCCACCAACCGCTCCATCGGCGTCGGCTCCTCGGCCGCGACATCGACGGTCTGCCGCACGCCGGCCTCCTCGAACACGAGTTGGCGCGTGACCGAGATCGGCAGGTCGAACATCCGCTGCCGCAACGTCAGCGTCTCGGCATCCGCGTCCCACTCATGCTCGAATCCCCAGTAATCCGGCCACGAGACTTTCCCGTCGGCCAAATCGGCCCGGAGCATCTGGCTGGTGTAGACGTTCCAGTTCGCGCCCAGGACGCAGCTCCCGAACTCAGGCGTCCACAGCATCGAGAGGCCCTGGGTTGGGTTCCAGGCGAGTTTCTTCGCGTTGGCGTCCGCCGGCTGCAGCACGCCGTCGATGACCTCCCAGTTGCCGTAGTACGGTTCGGGCTTCACGGACGCGCGCACCCACTCGTGCGAGGTCGCCCCGGTATAGATAGCCGCGTAGTACTTTGGCCGCCGGATGAACGCGAACTCGTCGTTGACGTTCTTGGTGAACCGCTCCGACGCGAGAACCGGCCACTCGCCCTCCGCCACGCCTTCTTTCGGGAAGACATACTGGGTGAAGAACCGCGTCCACGGGTGGTACGCGTAGCTGTCGACCCAGCGATAGTACTGCTCGTACCACGCGTCATCATAACTCGTCGAGAGGCCCCGCTTGATCGCATCGAGCGCCTGTTGGCGCTGAGCCGCCGCGTCGAAGTCCTGGTACCAGACTCCGGCCTCCGGCAGCTCCTCCGCCATCAGCGCGACGCCGGCGTTCCACTGCCGCTGCACCCACGAGCCACTCGTGCGATGGCTGAAGTTTGACGCTCCCAGCACCCGGCCATCGGGCTCGGGCGCGACCGTGTGGTTGAATAAGTCGTACGTCTTCCGCAGGCCCTCCCTGGCCAGCTCATCACCGGAGAACCGGTAGTAGATCGCTTGATTGCTCGCGCACAGCCCGTTGTACGTTGCGTCCGGGCCGTATCGCTCCTGGTGGTACCCAGTCACGAAGAATTCGCTGAGATCAGGGTCGTAGAAGCCCTTGGAGAAGCCACGCGCCAGCGTGTTGTAGAGTTCGTCACCACTGCCCAGTTCCAGCATGTGCAGGTTCCACATCCGCGAGGAGGTCTGGTTCTCACAACTCACTCGGTCGAAGGGCCAGCGGCTGATGAGCTGCGAGACACCCTCGAGCCAGAGGTCGCGGAGTTCCCCATCGATGTGAGGGGCGACGTATCCGAACTGGAAGAACCGTGGCCCGTCCATCAGCCCGTCGACTCCGCTGTAGTGGTTCCAGTCATCCGCGTCGAGCGTGCCGTTCTCGGCCAGGGCCAAGAACCACGCAAACTCGTGCAGGAGGATACGGTTCAGGACCTCGCGCTTCCCCCGGTACGGGTTCAGCGGCTCGTCGATCACGTAGGCTGGCCCCAGCCACGCCGCTTCGGTGCCGAGCCCATACGACCCGCTGGCCGGATCGAGATCCTGGTCCTGCAGGATGCGGGCGATGTGGTTGAACGGCCCGCCTTGGCCGAGCAGCCCTGCGTTGCGCGGATCCTTGAGCCAATCCGACTCGAGAGCGACCAGGTCCACCGGCTCGACGCTCAGATCCTCCGCCGTCAGCGACTGCATCCACTCCCACATCCGGACCTGGTACTTGTGCGCCAACTGGCGGCCATCCCGCGTGGTTTCGACGCTTCCGGCGATCCGCTTCGCAAGGTCCGCGCTCGGGCAGAGGATCGGCGCCACGCCGCTGATGCCGACGGATGCGTTGGCCCAGTCAAACGCCATCTCGACCGTGTAGACGTGCCCACCATCCACTGCTACTTCGGCGCGCTTGCCCGGCTCGGCCGAACCCGCGACTTCGCCATCTGCATCGCGCAGCGTGATGGATGCGGCGTAGGTGTTCAGGACCAGCTCTTCGTGCCCGTCGGGCACGAAGAGATACGCCTCGCCGAATTGCCCCTTGAGGCCCTCGCGCAACCGACAGCGGCGCGGCATCAGACCAACCGCCGCCGGCGGCTCGGTGTCGAGGTCAACGGTCATCCCGCTGCCGGGCGAGAGCGTGTACCGCGCTCCGTAGATGCCTGGGGGTGCGTTGGCCAATTCCGCAGTGAAGGACCACGTGGTCTCGGCGGCTTCGAAGGGGTGGTACTCGTGGGTGACGAGCTTCTCGTCGGCGTCGTACATCTGCCAATAGACCGCGTGCGGGAAACGGACGCCGCCCTGGCCAGTCGGGTCGGTCTCTGGCCGGTTCACGTCGAGGCGCACGGTCAGGGGGCCGCCATCATGCGCAATGAAGAACGCCAGCGAATCCGCTGCAAAGGGCCCTGTGAAGCGCGTAGGCCCCTGCTGGCAATCGGCCGACACGGCAATCAGCGAAGCAACCAGGCCCGCCAGCAACTCCACCGTCCGTCTTCGAGATCCGCGCATCTGACCTTGCCTCCTGGTGTTGCCCATGGCTTAGCAAGGCTGGGTTCGCGGGGCGCTTTGGGCCCACCTTTGCATGGCACTTGCGGCGGCGACACATAGGCCATTGGACCCAGACGGACCCTTCCGGGTCGCGAAAACAGGCTAGGCAAGGGGCCCTTTTTCGAGGAAAAAACGCAAAAGGGGGGACGAAAACGCTAGCAAGGGGGGGTCTGGGAAAGGCGATTCTCGGATTTCCGGTCAATTGCCGGAGCCACTCTGACGCGCTCGGCCTTGAGCGCGATTAAGATCCTCTTGAGCTATTTTTGAGCATAATTGAGTAAGATTAAGCAGGAGTTACCATCCTGAGTCCGAAACTGTGTAGCATCTGATCTGTAGCAGCGTGGGTAAGGGCGACGCCCACAGGAGTGTTGCATCGACCATGGCCATCGAGCTTCCGGATGTGCTGACGATAGACGAAGTCGCGGGGTACTTGCGGATCTCCAAGTCCTCCGCATATCGCCTTGCCAGACAGGGCGATATGCCCGGTCAGCGCGTGGGTGGGAGTTGGCGGTTCAGCCGGGTGGCCGTGGAGGAATGGCTCCGGTCGTCTGGCGGCAGCGAGAGCGAGGGCTCGCCGGCGGCCGGGGATGCAACGGGCACGGACGGACGAACCGGACGAGGCCGATGAGAGAGCGCGCGGCATGAAACTACGTCCCCAACTGCTGGTGGCATACTTCGTTGTGCTGCTGTTGATGATCGCCGTTGCGGTGGCCACGTACCGGAGCGTCCAGGCGGCGCGAGAGACGGTGACGTGGGTGGAGCACACTCACGAGGTCATCGAACACGCCAACCTGCTCGGCAGGCTGATCGTTGACATGGAAACGGGGGAGCGAGGCTTCCTGATCACTGGGAATGAGGAGTTCCTGGACCCCTACCGGTCGGGGCAGGAATCGTATGCGAAGGAGATCACGGACCTCAAGGATCTCGTCAGCGACAACCCCCCTCAGGTCGCCCTGTGCGAGCGGATCGACGCCCTGGTGACGGATTGGCAGGATCTCGCGGCGACTCCCGCGATCGCCATGCGGAGGAAGGTGGACCTTCCCTCCCCCGAAGCCTCCATGGCTGACGTCGCCGCCCTGGTCGAGAGCGCCACGGGCAAGGACATCGTTGACGACATCCGAGACCAACTCGCCAGCTTCGTCGGCGCTGAACAGGCGCTGCTGGCCGAGAGGCACGGGAAAGAGCAGGACGCAGTGCGCCAGAGCCTCGGTATCGTGGCGCTAGGCATTGTCCTGGCCCTTGTGATTGCCGCCGTGGGCATAGCGCAGGACGCTGCCGCGCGCACGCGGGCCGAGCGACAGGCCGAGGCGGCCCGCGAGTACGCCGAGAGTATAGTGTCGACCGTGCGCGAGCCGCTGGTGGTACTCGACGAGTCCGCGAAGGTGATCTCGGCGAACCGATCATACTACGAGACCTTCAGGGCAGGACCTAACGAGACCGAGGGGCGGCTCCTCTATGATCTGGGAGATCGCCAGTGGGACATCCCCGCGCTGCGCGAATTGCTGGAGCAGGTGCTGCCTCAGAACACGTCCTTCGACGACTTTGAGGTGGAGCGCGACTTCCCCCGTGTCGGGGAGCGGAGCATGCTGCTCAACGCGCGGCCGGTCTACGGGGAGGCCGCCGAGAGGCACATGGTCCTGCTCACCATCGAGGACATCACGACCCGGAAGCAGACCGAGGCGCAGGTGCGGCGGCTAGCCACGGTGTTCATGGACGCGGCCGATCCGATTCTGATCGAGGATCTCGACGGGAACGTGGTGGACATGAACGAGGAAGCGGAGCGCGCGTACGGCTGGTCGCGAGATGAACTTGTGGGCCGGTCGATCAAGACGATCATCCCCCCCGAGAAACCCGAGCAGGCCGACGAGCTGCGAGCGCAGCTCCGAGCCGGGGGGGCCGTGCGGAACGCCGAGGTGGTTCGCTGGAGGAAGGACGGAACGCGCATCCCGGAGTTGCTGACGCTGTCGTTGCTCACCGATGATGAGGGGGAGGCCGTCGGGATAGCCACGCTGTGCAAGGACATCACGGCTCGAAAGCAGGCCGAGGGGGAGCTGGAGGCGGCGAACCAGGAGTTAGACGCGTTCGCCTACTCGGTTTCACACGACCTGCGCGCGCCCATGCGGCACATGGATGGGTTCAGCAAGATGCTGTTGGAGGACTGCGGCGACAGACTCAACGAGGACGGCCGATTTGCGCTCGAGGCCATTTGCGATGCGAGCGCCCACATGAACCGCCTCGTGGATGGGCTCTTGCGACTCTCGCGGTCGACGCGCAGCGGAATGGACTGGGAAGGCGGTGGACTTGAGCCAGCTCTGCCGAGACACCGCGGAGGCGCTCAGCGAAGCGGAGCCGGGCCGACACGTTGACCTCACGGTAGAGGAGGGCCTCGTCGTCCAGGGAGACCGCGCGCTTCTATCGACCGTGATGCAGAATCTGCTCGAAAATGCGTGGAAGTTCACGGCCAACGGCGACGGCGGGTGCGTTGAATGCGGGCGGGCGGAAACGGATGGCGAAACCCGCTACCACGTGCAAGACAACGGCGCGGGGTTCGACATGGCCTACGCCAACAAGCTGTTCGCTCCCTTCCAACGCTTGCACGCGCGGGATGAGTTCGAAGGCACGGGCATCGGCTTGGCGACGGTCCAGAGGATCATCCACCGGCACGGCGGCCGGATATGGGCGGAAAGCGCTCCCGGAGAGGGCGCGACGTTCTACTTCACGCTCGGCGAACACTCAGCCTAAGGAGACACGAAACATGCCTGGTCCCATACTGCTCGTCGAGGACGATCCGAGGGATGAAGTACTTACGCGGCGCGCGCTTGAGAAGCACGCCGTTGCGAACGAGATCGTGGTGGCCCGCGACGGACAGGAGGCGCTGGACTACCTGTTCGGCGAGGATGGCGACGGCTCGGGTGGCGCGGGGCCGCTCCCACCAGTGGTCCTGCTGGACTTGAACCTCCCGAAGATCGGTGGACTAGATGTGCTCAGGCGCATCCGGTCCGAAGAGCGGACCCGGTGCCTGCCGGTCGTTATTCTGACGTCGTCAGACGAGGACCAGGACCGCGTGAGCAGCTATGACCTGGGTGCCAACAGCTACGTGCGCAAGCCGGTCGAGTTCGAGGCGTTCTCCAAGGCCGTTGGGCAGGTGGGCGCCTACTGGGTGCTGGTAAACACGCCGCCACTCGAGACAGATTAGCGCGGACGCTGGCATCGCAAGGGGTACTCGGATGCGCCTGAAGGCATTGCTCGTTGAAGACAGCGAACTCGACGCCGCCCTCGTCCTGCGAGAGCTGACGAAGGCTGACTTCGACGTCACCTCCACACGTGTCGACACGCCGGAAGACATGGCCGCCGCGCTGGCGGGCACGGACTGGGACGTCATCACCTGTGACTACTCCATGCCGCGTTTCAGCGGCCCGGCGGCCCTGAAGCTGGCGCAGAGCCAAGGCTTCGACGGCCCGTTGATCGTGGTCTCCGGGACGGTCGGCGAGGATGCCGCCGTCGAGATGATGAAGGCCGGCGCCGATGACTACCTGATGAAGAGCAGTCTGTCGCGCTTGGGACCGGCGGTCACCCGCGGCCTGCGCGAAGCAGAAGAGAGACGCAGAGGCCGGGAGGCCGGGGAGCGCCACCGGCACCTGTTCGAGAGCCTCAATGACGCGGCGTTCCTGGCGGACGCAACGACCGGAGAGATCCTCGAAACCAACGACCAGGGCGGGCAGTTGCTTGGCAGGGCCGTCGACGAGATTGTCGGCATGCACCAAGTCGAACTCCACCCTCCCGACCAGGCAGACGAGTGCAGACGGATGTTCGCGACCTCCGTTCGGGAGGGACATGGATCCCCTTTCGATGCGGACGTCATCAGGAAGGACGGAACAGTCGTCCCGGTCGCGATCAGCGCCTCAACGGTGACCATCGACGGCCGCGAGCTGATACTCGGCCTGTTCCGCGACGTCACCGACGCGAAGCGGGCCGAGGATGCCTTGCGCCAGAGCGAGGAGCGCCTGGCTCTCGCGCTGTCGTCGTCGGAACTTGGCACGTGGGATTGGAACGTGCAGACTGGTGACGTGCTGTACGATGAGCGATGGTGCTCCATGCTTGGTTACGCGAGAGACGAACTCGAGCCGAACGTCAGCACGTGGGACGCCCTCCTGCATCCCGATGACAGACCTGGAGCCCTCGCTGACGTTGCGGCACACCATGCGGGCCGAACGCCCGTCTACGAGACCGAATTCAGGCTCAAGACGAAATCCAACGACTGGCGGCACATCCTAGCCCGGGGCAAGGTGACGGATCGCACGGATGGCGGCGAACCCATCCGCATGATTGGGGTCCACCTGGACATCACGGAACACAGGGCCCTTGAGGCAACCATTCGGCAGACGTCCAAGCTCGAAGCCATCGGCACGCTCGCCGGCGGCGTGGCCCATGACTTCAACAATATCCTGACCGGCATCATCGGGTACGCCGAGGTGATACAAGACGAGGGGCTCGTCGTTTCGGAGGGCACTCGCGAACTCGCGACGATTCGGGAGCTGGCGGACAGGGCCGCCAACCTCACCCGTCAACTACTGGCATTCAGTCGCAGGCAGCCAATCGAGACGAAGATCCTGAACCCAAATGAGCTGATTCACGAGCTGACCAAGCTGCTCGGCCGCGTCATCGGTGAGGACGTCGAGGTCAAGCTGCAGCTCGCGGAGGGTCTGCACAGAATCAGCGCCGACTCGGGTCAGGTCGACCAGGTCATCATGAACCTCGCGGTCAACGGCCGCGACGCCATGCCCACGGGCGGCACGCTCATCATCGAGACCGCCAACGTGGAATTGGACCAGGAGTACGCCGATGGCCACACGGGCGTCACGCCGGGCGCCCACGTGATGCTCGCCGTATCGGACACGGGTTGTGGCATGGACGCGGAGACGCGGGAGCGGATCTTCGAGCCATTCTTCACCACCAAGGAAGTCGGCAGTGGCACGGGGCTGGGGCTAGCGACCGTCTACGGAATCGTGAAGCAACACGGCGGGCACATCTGGGTCTACAGCGAACTCGGCAAGGGGACGACCTTCAAGATATACCTACCCTCGACATCGGGGGAGGTCGACCGAACCGTCGCGGTCGCTTCGGCGAGTGCCGAGGCCGCGCCCGGGGAGACGGTCCTGCTGGTGGAGGACGATCCCACGGTGCGCGAGATAGCCCAAAGGGCTCTCGCCAGCCGGGGCTACACCGTGCTCGCGGCGTCACACGCGGGAGAGGCAGAACGCCTCTCCGCTGCCTACGACGACAAGATTGCGCTCCTGCTGTCTGATGTCGTGATGCCCGGCCAGACGGGGCCGGAGCTGGCCGAATCCCTGGCGGCTCAGCGGCCAGGCCTGAAGGTGCTGTTCATGTCGGGTTACCCCAAGACCGCCGCGGTCTCGAACGGCACGCTCAAAATGGACCACCCATTCCTGCAGAAGCCGTTCACACCTACGAAGTTGGCGCAGAAGTGTAGATTCGCACGGCGGATGCGAATGGACCGGCGCTGGTCGCATCTACCGTGCAAGCTCACAAGACGTCAAGTTCCTCGCGCAGCGCCACCGCCTCGGGGAGGAGGGATGACATGAAATCAGCTATCCCAAGCTGCGCCCATATCCCCGGGTGCTCGTGTGGGTGCTGCCCCGCTATCCCAAGGACCTTCGGTTTGCCCGGCGTCCCCGCGCGCAGCCCGACGATCTCCGTCCCTTCGACGCTCTCTCCGATCGTGAACAGCTCGCAACGGTCCGGCCGCTCTTCCGCCATTCTTCGGATCTCAGCCGACGTCACGCTATGCGGGGCCACGTACGTCATCGCGCATCGGAGCTTCGCCTCGGCGGGCAGCTTCAGCGGAATGATGATGTGATCGCCCTGCCACGTCGGAGTCGTCTCGTGAAGCGGTCGGTACCGGTCCAGCCCCGGCATCTGGACCCACACCGTGAGCGGGAAACAGACCGGGAAACCGGTCGGCTCGCCGAACTTCGGATCCTCCCACAGCTCCACTGTGATCTCAGTTGCCGGCCCGTCGTTGGCGACCTCGAAACACCAGTAGACGCAGTAGCTCATATGCAGGCACGCGTCCACCTCCAGCCGGTACCGGCTATCGCCGATCTGCTCGATGTTCTTGCCGTTCGCGCACTCGAAGTCCGTCTTGATCGTTACCATTTCAGACCTCCGCCCACGGGGTACCGCAGTGAATCTGGCCCCGGCGACTTCGGCAGGGCGCGGCATATCACCTCGTGAGGAGCGGGACATGCCGGCCCTCGGTGGGGAGCCCGTATCTGAGTCTCGGGGTCGGCGTTGGATTGGTGAGTCGGCGGGGCATGCCGTTGTCTCGTGTAGGAGGGGTTTCAACCCCGACGCCGTGGCCGCGCGCGGAGACGAACGGACTGTCGGGGTTGAAACCCCTCCTACACGAGACGCGGACCTCATCAGTCCAACAGCCCTGAGACTTCGGTACGGACTCCTCGGTGGGAGGACCCGGCGCCGCGCAAGCGAACCCCAGAAGAGGCGAGCAAGACCGAGGGGAGCCATGATCATGTCGGACGAGAGCTTCTATCCGATCATCGATGTCGCGGGCACGCCCAGCGACATGGGCGCGCAGCACGGGAGGCAATTGCGCGAGCGGATCCACGCCACCGCGTCCGCCATGCGCGAGCAAGTTGGCCGCGAGCCCTACGAGGCGTGCTGGGACGACTTCCAGGAGACCGTCGAGTATTGCTGGGCGACTGCTCCGGAGCTGATGGAGGAGATGGAAGGCATCGCCGAGGGCGCGAAGATCTCGTTTCGCGATGTCTTCCGTATCAACGCGCATCTCGATCTCACGAACTGGCGCGGGCGGGTCTGGGATGCTCGCGAAGGGGGCGACGCCGGCGCGTGCTCCAGCCACGCGGTAGCGACCGGCTCGGAGGTGCTTCTCGGCTGGAATGGCGACGACTGGCAAGGCTGGATGAACTCGGGTGCCCTTGTGAGAGGCAGGCCCGATGGCGGCGAGGCGTTCATCTATTGGTCCTTGGCCGGCTCCGTGGGTCGGCCGGGGCTGGGGGAACACGTGGCTCTCGGCGCCAACTCGCTCCCCAGTGGACGGTGGCGAGCGGACGGCCTGCTCTATCCGATGGTCTGTCGCAAGCTCCTCGCGTGCCACAGCGCCCAGAACGCGCTGGACGCATTCCAGACATACACGCGATGCTCGCCGATGAACTACCTGGTCGCCGACCGGATGGGCAGCCTGATCAACGTCGAGAGCACCCCCGACAACGTTGCCGTGCTGCGGCCCGATCCGGAAGGCGCCACACCGTTCCTGCTCCACACCAACAGCTACCTCGACGCAGGCGTTGCGGGCGAAGAGGTCGACCCGGACGCTTGCCCTCGGCTCAATGCCGCACGACGTCTCTATGCCGAGCGCGTGCCCGCGGACACCCGGGCAGCGCGCGCCGTTCTTTCCGACCATACAGGGGGCGTCTGCGTCCACCTGCCTCACGCGTGCACGCTCGTCTCGTTCGTGGCGGAGGTCAAGGCGGGCAGAATCCACGTGACCCGCGGCAACCCATGCAGCCATGCGGGCGAGTGGCATAACCTTCACGCCAATGCTGTCCGCGCTACGCGGTCCATCCGCAGTAACAGGGGTAAGCGAGTATGAAGCGAATCACGCGGGACCGAGTAACTTGCCTGCTGTCAGAGGACGCCCAGCCGGTCGAGGAGATCGCTCCGGGGGAGCCCGTCGTTTTCGAGACTCAGGACGCCGTCGGCGGGAGGATCACGACCCGCGAGGAGGCCCTGCGCGTCACCATATCGCGCGACGAGGGCAACCCGGCGACAGGCCCGGTGACGGTCGTCGGAGCAGAGCCGGGCGATACGCTGGCAATAGAGATCCTCGACATCCAACTCGGGAGCTACGGCTACGGCCGCGTCAAGGGCGGCGGGGTCATATATGACGAGCTGGATCCCCCGGAGGCGAACATCACGCCGGTCCGCGACGGCATGATTCAGTTCAACAGAAGCCTGCGTTTTGCCGCTCGGCCGATGGTCGGCGTGGTCGGCACCGCGCCAGCCGACGAACCTGTCGCCACGTTCTACCCGGGGCCGCACGGCGGCAACCTCGATATCAACGCGGCCGGCATTGGCTCGACGGTCTATCTGCCCGTGGCCGCGCCCGGCGCGCTGCTCGCCATCGGGGACGTGCACGCCAGGATGGGGGATGGCGAGCTGACCGGCGGCGGCCTGGACATAGAGGCGGAGGTCACGGTCAAGACATCGATCGAGCGGGGCTTGGGCTGGCAACGGCCGGTCATCGAGACGCCTGACGCATGGTGCGCGTGCGCCAACGCCCCAATCCTCGAGGAGGCCATCCGACAGGCGACAAGCGACATGACCACGCTGATAGCGAAGGCCCTCGCCATGAACCGGGAGGAGGCCTTCATCCTTATTGGCGCCGCCGGCGACGCGCGCATCGGGCAGGCGGCTTCGCTCGGTATGGATTGCACGGCATACCTCAGGATGACCAAGGAGATACTGCCGACGGTCTTTCCGTAACGTGCCGAATCGCTCAGTTAACCCACGCGGACCACCGCATGAACGGACCGCCGAGCGTGGCCGAGAGCGCCCCCCACACGAGGCCCCCGCTGATGACGTGTCCAACCGCCAGCCCCAGGAACAGAGGCATGGCCCTCTGGTAGAGCCGGTGGCCGCCGTAGCGCATGATGAGGCTCTTGCAGCCGTACGTGACGAGGAATGAGGGGAACAGCCAGCAGGCGTACTCCGTGTTCGCGACGAGGAAACCGACCGGGTGCAGAGGCAAGCCCGTGACGCGCATCCTCACGGAGGATATGAGAAGCGTCGCGCCGGCGCCGGCCACGGTGGCGACGGTCTTGGGGACATGGATCGGGTCCGGCCAGTCCCAGTTGCGCAAGACATCAGCGTACCACCTCCGCATGAATCCATGGCCCCACGTGCCGCCGGGCAGCATCGTGGCGCCTTCGGCGTAGAACGTCCTCAGATGGACAAAGAACCCACCGAGTATGCCGACGCCGATTGCCAGCAAGATCCCCTTGCTCACTCGATCGAGGGACACCCCACCCTTGCGGCACAGCATGATGCCCTCGATCTGGTGCCCCGACGCGGACGTGAATCCCGTGCGTGACAGGAACGACGTGAGCGCGAGGACGGTGGCCGAGACGATGCCGCCGCTGCCATGCGTGATCGGTCGGCCCCCCAGCGAGTACCAGACCATTCTGTACTCGAGCGTGTACGGTCTCACCCAGTTGAGCGGGATTCCAGTGTCAGCGCGGACGCGCGCGTAGGAGATGGAAACGAGGACGAGTATGACCGTGGAGTATACCGCGAGCCATGGGGTCATGCCCGCCGAAACGAGAAACGTCAGCACGCCCACGTAGCAGACCAGGCCGAGAAGCAACCCCCACCGGACAGCGGGATCACTCGCGCCAGTGCGGTCGCCGGAAGCCACTCGCGCCCCCACGACGGCCGCGCGCAGCGCGTGCCGCCTGGCCCAGATGAGACTCAGGGCCAGGGCCAGGTAGCCGCCCATCGATTGCTCACGGGCATACGGGGCCTCCTGGTCCCGATTACCGAATATCGCGATGACGAGAGTGATCGCCTTCGTCAGGATGAAGAAGAAGATAATCGAGATCGACACGTCGTTCGACACGAGGTATCCGAGCCCGACGAGGATTGGCTTGAACGACAGAGCGACCAAGGGGATGCGGTCGAGAGCGGCCCACGGATAACCGAGGTTGAGGCTGCTCAGCCACAGGACGGGCTCCCCATAGCTGGGACCGCCGAAGAAGACGCCACGCACCATATTGATGACATTCAGCAGCGTGGCGATGCCGATGCCGACCCATGCCAGCGGCGACCGAAAGAACGGCCCGATAGTGCCGGCCCCGAGCAGTTCAAGCGGCATGCGGGCAAGCGGGAATGTCAGACGCTCCTCGTCCAGCCACCGACCGGCCAGCGCGACAAGCAGGCCCAGGATCGTGCCGCCTAACAGCAGGAAAAACAGCGCCCACGCCAACACCGGGGCTAGCCACTGATCCCACGGCACGGTACCGCGAGGCGAGCCCTCGTACATTCCGCGGATCGTTTCGGCGCTGTTGGGAGCAAGCCACGAGGGGATGAACTCGGCCAACCTTGCGGTGGGCTCAGCGGGCGTTGAGAGGTAAACGTGCTCCGTCATCGCGGCCATCAGATGCCGCATTCCGCCCACGCCATACATCATGACTCCGATGCTCACGATGCAGTAGAGAAGCACCGATTCGCCAAGGGAGACCGGCCGGGCGAGCTTGGTGCGTCGAAGCAGCGGGTTCACGACGAGCACGAGAAGAAGCATCGCGAGGGCAGGGACGGAGGGCACGGCGCCGCTGCTCTGACAGGCGATGGAAACGATCTCCGACTGCTTGATCCAATAGGCGGAGAGCCATACGACGGCCAGTCCGATTGCGGTGATCTGCACGACTCGGATCCTGGGCCCGTTGGCGTCAGCGTCCGTTGGTCTATTCAAGGTCGGTGCCGAATCCGATGCGAGAGTTCTCAAGCGAATTCATGCGGCCGGAGCGCTCCACCTCCCGCGAGGCTACTCGCGCGGCACGTTCGGCGGCACGTAATCCTCCGGTGCCGGGGGCATCCGTGTCTCGACCTGCTCGTGACGGTTCAGCGTGTACAGAAGACTCGGCGCCAGCCAGTAGTTGTTCGTAATCGCATCCACGCTGCTTTCCGCGAGCGTCCGCTCGAGGCACGCCCGCGCCCAGAGCAAGAACTCCGGGTCGCCCGTCATCTCGTACCCCAGCCCCATCACCGGCGCGATGATGATGTGGTAGTGGCTCCGCAGGCCGCCCAGATACGGGTTGCCCGAGTATCCTCCCATCTCGCCGGGGAGGCCCCACGTGCCATTCTCCATCATCATCGATTCGATCAGTCCTAGCGCCGTAACCGCCGCCTCCTCGTTGCCTGACACTTGAAACAGCCGATGGTGCGCGTCGGCCATCTCCGATGCCATCCACGGAATCGCAAGCCACCAGGAGTAGTTGCCGTTCGGCTCCACGTACGGCCCCCGGCGGCGGACCATCCGAGTGTGGATGTCAGCCATCGTGTCCAGCGCGCCGGTGAGATAGCGCTCGTCGCCAAACTCGTCATACGCCCACACGAGCGCGGTCAGAGTGCCGCCATGATCCCGGACCGATCCCCACCCGAGGTGGTGGTTGTCCCGCAGCACGTACTCGGCCAAGTCGCGCGCGGTCTCGCGTGCGTCCGGATCTCCTGTCAGACGGTAGTAGTAGACCATCCCCGCCAGCGCCCGACGCAGCGGCGTCCAGCAGTACCCGCCGTTGCTGTGGTCGTCGCCCTGGTAGGTCCACAGGCCGCCCACGAGTGAGGGGTCCGCATTCCAATGGCACGTATCGATGTCGATCTGGTGCAGAACCTGCTCTTCGGCTCGGTCGAAGGCGTTGGTGTTGCCCGTCATCATGTATTCGGCCAGAAAACCCCGGCTGGCGTCGTAGTAGTTGTTGCACCACCCGGTGTCGCCGTAGCGCCGGTCGCCGAAGTTGCGGATGTCGTATTCGTCCATCTGCGTCCGGTCGCGGGTGAAATCGCCATACGCCGTGGTCCGGTTCTCGCTCAAGGCGGCGTGCTCGTCGCCGAGGCGCGGGTAGGCATAGCCCAGAGCCCCCGTCGCGCACGCGTAGGCCGTGTCCCAGAGGCGCGGCGGCCGTTGGCAGGAGCCGGCAAGCGCCGCAAGCGTCTCGTCTGTCGGCGGCTCGGCGAAGTACCCGAGGAGCAGTTCATGGCGCTTCGCCTCACCCGACCGCGGGCGGAAGTGGGGAATCTCGTCGGTAGCCTTGAAGAGGTGGATCGTCAACTCATCCCCATCGACCTCGAGTAGCTTCGTCGGCATCTCTGCCGCCCAGCGGACGGCCGCGAACACGGTCCCATCCTCCCCGTCGACAGCGCGCCACCCTTCCGGCGCGTCAAGCGTTGCGGCAACGCCGCGTGTCCCGGTCGATTGCACCTTCTGCGTGATCGCCAGATCGCTGATGCTCAGGTGGCGATCCGTGTCGTTGTATACCCGAAGCCACGTGCGGACGACGGGCGAATCGGCCGTCACGCTGAATCTCAGCACGCACCGACCCAACTCATCGGTCGGCCCGATGAGCGTGCCGCGCAGCTCGGCCGTCACCTGCCGTGGGCCCTCGTCCACTACCTCACGCGCGTCCCACCGAGCATCGTAGCGGGTTGAGGCCCCATCGTCCTCCACGATCGCGTAGGCCCGGAGCGCCCCGGCGACTGAGCCTCCCGCCGCCGACGTCACCCGCAGCAGCCCCTCGTCGCCTATCCGCAGAGCGATCAGCTCGTTCGACACGATCAACCCGTCGCCAGTGGCCTGGGCCCGGACGGCTGCGTCTTCGTCGGTCGCCCGTCCGCGCTGCGTGAGATTCCAGCGATCCCCCGGATCAACGCCCTCGGGGAGAGCCATCGAGACCCGGGCTGACCGCACGGATCCATCGGGCCAACTCGACAAGGGGGAGAACTGGGCGTCGAGGCCATTGCCGGCGGCGTCCGATAGCGCCAACCTCGCCACGTCGGTAACCGCTCCCTCGGGTAGAGGCACGCCACAGCTCATCGGATATCCCGCCGCGGCGCCACGCGGCGCTTCGACGGTCAGCGTTACGGGAAGTTCCGCGGTCTTGGCCGGTCCGGTCGGTACCTCACCTGCCGCGATGCGTTGGCGCAGCAGTTGGGCGCTCGGAGACTCGCGGCCGGCGTGGAGCGCGCTGGCGTCAAAGCCTTCCGTAGTCAGCACGTCGCCCCAGTACACGTGCGTCATGAACGCCTTCGGGTCTTCCTCCGGGTCGAAGCCTCCGGCCGCGAAGAAGTCGCCGTCTTGAGCGTCATCCGTCGCCACCTTGTCGATGACCCTGAGCGCCAGCTCGAACGGTTTGCCCGGCGTCACCACATCGGTGAGATCGATGCCCAGACGCTCTTCGCGCACCACGTCGCCAACGTCCGCCTCCCAGACGACCTCGCCGTCGACGAGAACTTGCTTGAACCGCCGCCCCGAGTAGGCGTGGACTGACATCCACCCGGGATTCTCGAAGTTCGCCGAATCGTAGCGGTAGTCATCAGAGCAGTAGAACTCGATCCCGTATGGCGGTTGCCATTCCTCCGGTATAGTCACCGCTGCGGTCAGCGTCGCGTGGTCGCCGGCGGCGGCCGTCGTGGATAGGTGGTACGCGCAGTACAGATCCCGGCGGTCGTAGCGCGCGTGGTAGTCCCCCTGCACCTCGACTCCCCAAACATCAGGCTCCGAGAACTCGATGTAGCGGCTGCGCCGAGTCTGAGCGCGGGCCGGTGTCGGCGCGCAGGCCGCCGCGATCAGTGACACGGCAGCCATCCAGATCAGGGGCAGTGGCTCCAACCGCATCGCGAGCACCTCGCTCCACGAGAGAATCACGGGATCACGTCCTGACTGGTCGGTAGTGGGTGCCGCCCGGCAGAGAGGATGAACAGATCCAGCCCGACAACTCGGGGACGCCCTGAGCGGGCGTCCCCGAGTCAAGTGCTGACGTTGCCGCCTGCCTGTATCGTCACGCGGCTACTGTGGGGCTGCCTGTCCCTGTTGCTGCATCTGCCGGCCCTTGTCCTTCATGCCGGCCTTCATGGCGTCCTGCAACATCTGATCCTGCTCTTCTTCCGGCACCTCGGAGTCATCTCCCTTGGGCTTGATGAAGCCGAAGTAGCCGATAGCCCCTACGACAATGACCACGATCGCGACGATCGCGATCGCAGCGGTCGGTGAAATACCTTGTTTCACGTCTGACCCTCCCTAATAGCTGCCGATTGGACGGATACGCTCAGGCGCCGGCCGACACTCACGGAGTGTACTGCGGGCAGCCCCACATAGCGGGATCATGCGCGATCGAGTTCAGGTTGTACCACTTGGCGTGGCCGTCTTCGAAAGCGAAGTTCGCGCCCTCGTTGTGGCGGTCCTTGATGTAGACCCAGTAGGCTCGCCAGGTGCAGAGCGGGCCGGAGTCGCCGTTGAAGATGGGGATCACGTGGCTGTCGCCGCAGAAGACGGTTTGCGCCACGTCTCGCTCGTTCGACAACGTGCCGCACTGCGTGTAGTTCATGTGCATGTTGAGAGCGTAACTCAAGGGGAGAGGGTTGGGTATGCCTTCCGCGTTAATGAAGGTCGCGTTTGCCCACGTGCGGTCCCACGACTGGTCGGGGCAGCGCCAGAGCTGCCAGTTCTTGATATACGGCCCCATGTTGATGACCCAGCAACGGGTGCAGCAACCGCCGCCTCCGGGACCGCATGTGATTCCCTGGACCCCTTGTTCATCGTAGTCGGATGAGTACATATGGTAGGCGAGACCTATCTGCTTGAGATTCGACAGACAGGATGCGGCCCTGGCTTTCGCCCGAGCGCGCGCAAATACCGGGAACAAGATCGCCGCCAAAATAGCAATAATCGCAATGACAACCAGCAACTCAATAAGCGTGAAGCCTCTGCGCATGTGCGGTGCCTCCTTCTTGGTCTCTGGTCACACCCGGGGTTCTCGGGGCTCTGGGCGATGACCTGCCCAGGTCCGTGCGATTTCACCATAATTCTCGATAGAGGCGGTTTCAGGCCCCCCCGCAGGTCGAAGCTCCCGGGAGATTCCGCGGTGTTCCGCGACAGGCCTGTCCTCTGCCGCGTGCCGGGAGAAAGGCCCAAGCGCTCCTGGCGCGGAAGTGCTCGCCGTACATCTCTGACCAAACGGGGGATCGTTGCATGAGCTTGCTTGACGTCAACGTGATGCTGGGCCGCCCGTCCGCCGGAGGGCCCGCGCTGACCACGCCGGACGAGTTGCTCCGCGAGATGGATCGAGTGGGGGTCGATGAGGCCGTCGTCTACTCCGCGGAGGCGCGATACTGCCACCCGCTTGAGGGGAACTGGTCGCTGCTCAAGCAGATCGAGGGCCACCGCGACCGGCTGCACCCGTGCTGGTTGCTGTTGCCGTCGGTCGGCACCGAGATGCCGCCGGCCCCGGAGCTTCTTCGGCAGATGGATGAGAACGGCGTGCGGGCGGCTCGCCTGCTTCCGGGCCAGTGCATCTTCCCGATCTCAGAACCAGTGCTGCGCCCTCTGCTCGAGGCCCTCGCGTCCGAGCGGATCGCGACGATCCTCGATCTCGAGCGGGGCCACTGGTCGGAGAACTCGCCCTGGAACGACATCTTCGCGATCTGTGAGAAGCACCCCGACCTCCCAGTCATCTTGCTCCGCGAATGCGGTTCAGCCATCCGCGCGCTCTACCACCTCTGGGACGCCTTCCCAAACCTCTACCTCGAGACATCGTACATGCAGACCGCCCGCAGCCTCGAGGAGGTCTGCGAGCGCTTCGGCGCGGGGCGACTGCTCTTTGGCACCGCCCTCCCGCAGTACGATCCCGGCGGCTCTATTGCCACCGTCCACGGCAGCGCGTTGACGCCGGATCAACGCGCAGACATCGGCGGCAACAACGCGCGCAGACTGCTCGGCCTTGATGTCGAGACGCCCACGCTCAATGCCAACTGGCCGCTGGCGCCCGGCGGCTTCAGAGTCTGGGATTGCCACAGCCACCTCGGACCATGGTATCGCTGCCCGTACGCCGTCCATGACATTGCGGGCACGGTTCGCCGCATGGACGAGGTCGGCATCGAGCGCACGGTCATCAGCGATATCCGAGCGATCGAGAGCGAGCCGGTCAGCGGGAACGCCCGCATCGCCGACGCGGCCGATACGTATCCCGGCAGGATCTACGGCTACCTCGGCTTTGCGCCATGGGCGTACGGGACCGACGTCGCCGCCGCCGAAAAACTCCTCGACCGAGCCGGCATCGTGGGCATAAAGCTCCACTGCGGGTGCCACGACACGGCTCCTGACGCTCCGGAATACCGCGTCGCCTACGAACTCGCCCATGAGCGTGGCCTGCCCGTGCTGACTCACGGCTTGCTCGCGCCCGATGCCTTGCGCAAGACGCTCGACGAGCTGCCCAACATGACATATGTGGCCGCACATTACGCGGCCCTTCCGCCCGAGGGAATGGAAGACTACATCGCCATCGCGCGCGACTACCCGAACTTCGTGATGGACAGCGCGGGATCGCAGATCCAGGCCGGCGCGTTTGCCCGCCTGCTTGAGCGCGTCCCCGTCGACCAGGTCATGTTTGGATGCGACTTCGGCATCATGGACTTCCCGTATCAGTTGGGACGAGTCATCCACGCCGACATCAGCGATGAGGCGAAACAGAAGGTGCTCTACGACAACGCCGCGAGGATCTACGCCAAGGCCGGCGCCTGATGAGCCCGCCGAGTGGGCCGGTCGGCACAGGAGGTCAGGAAATGTCAGACAACAAGCTGTACCTGATTGGACAGTACGACTGCGAGCCGCTGTCGGCCAAGTCGCCGCAATGCGGCGGACCTCAGACGTGGCAAGAGAGCGAGCAGAAAGTCCTTGAGATCGCCGGCATCTATCGCGAGCGGGGTCTGCTCGCCGCCCTCGGTTTCCACCTGACCCCTGAGGCGGCCACGGCTCAACCGGACCTGTACAAACGCCTGCACGCTGAAGGCGTTTTCATGGGCCTGCAGATCAACGTGCCTGGATTCCGCTACCCAACTTACGACAGAGACCTGGGCCTCCACTCGCCGGACGAACAACGCGACATCATCCGGCTTGGACTTGAGGACTTCGAGGAGGCCCTGGGGTTCTCGACCAAGTGTTACACCGCTTGTTGCGGTTCGCGCAGCCACGCGACAGCCCCGATCCTCGCTGAGCAAGGCTTCAAGGTCTTCCGCCCGCCCGGCCCCGGCCGGTTGTCCTGGGACCGCCCCGACAAGACCACCGTCGGGCTGTTCCCGTATCCGTTCAGGGCTAGTTCTGACCACATGTGTCTGGCGGGCGATCTCGACCTGCTCTGCATCCCCATCGGCAACGATCTCACCGGCAAGCACAAGCGCAGCGAGTGGGCTCCGAATGACCTGCGCGGCGAGAATCCGGTCTCCGATGAGACCCGAGAGATGTTCCGCTATATCGTCGACACCAGCATCGAGATCGGCCGACTGCTGGACGTGCCGCTGAACCTCATTCAGGCCGTGGGACACAACACGTCCTACTGCCAGGGCGAGAACGTCGCCTACGTGTTGGACTACATCTGCGAGGCGGCCGACAAGAGCGGCCTCGAACTCGTGCCGATCAGCCCGGTCGGCCTCCGTGAGGAGGCCGAGGGAGTCGGGTTGATATAGCCGGCTGCGCCTCGGCCGCAGCCCCTTTGGGAGAGATCGCCATGGTGAAGCTCGCCGTGTTCGTCCTCGCCATCGTGCTGGCATCCTCGGCCGCCGGGCAGGAGGCCGGGAAGACGTATGCCGAGTGGTCGAGGTTTGACCCCGCCAACTTCGATCCCTCGCACGCCTATAGCTTTGAGATCGGCGACATCCGCGTTGCCATCGGCGATCATTATGCCCACGGGGGCAGCGATATCCCAAACTACACCGGCCTCCACCACCTCTCCCACAAACTCCGAGGCTCCAACGTCTTCTGCCCCCTGTACGCCGGCATGATCGGCATCCGACGCGAGTGCAACATCGCTCCCGTAGGCGACAACGGCGCTGTCATCTGGATCGGCGAGGGCGAGAGCAAGGTCAGCGAGGAGTTTATCGTCAAGCCGCCGCACTACATCGATCACGCGGCCCGGTTCACAGCCAGCGGCACGACAGGCGGATGGAACAACACCTCCTATATGAACGGGCCGGCCGATCCCGGCATCTTCCTAAT
This sequence comes from uncultured Armatimonadia bacterium, assembly GCA_964555935.1. GTDB lineage: Bacteria > Armatimonadota > Zipacnadia > Zipacnadales > VGFC01 > CAZKUN01. The sequence continues at coordinate 22,744 of CAZKUN010000010.1, forward strand.
TCAGGCCGACGACACGTGGGTCCGCCACTACTCCGAGAAGCACGGCACGGCGGCCAGCGTGGCGCCGACGACGCTGGAAGCGCTGCCGACCGTCAACAAGGTTGAGGAGTCGCGCTACCCCCATGGCGGCTCCGGGTTCCACGAGGGCTTCAGCGACATCCGCTTCGATCCCAACTACCCGCTCTTCTACGGTCGCTTCGATGACATGGTCCTGATCTTCATGATCGAGCGCCGGTGGGGGCACGACCTGCTCCCGTATATGTCACCGTCGGGCGGAGGCTACAGCCAAGAATTCGACCGGCAGAACCCGGCGTGGGACTACCGCTACTGGCTGCGGAACCTCACGCCCGGCGAGGAAGTAGTGATCCGCACGCGCGTCGTCTACAAGCCATGGGTCGGCGGCGACGACGTGCTCGCGGAATACGACAACTGGAACAGCGTGCTCGACGCTGAGTGAGAGCGGCCGCAACATTAGGAGCAATAGTCTCATGACAAGCTGGCGTGTTCTCCACATTGTCAGCCGCGCAACAGGCGCGTGCCTGGCGTTCCTCTGCCTGACACCCGCTTCCGCCTGGGCGCTCACGACGCACCAGACGGAGACGCTCATGCTCATCGAACGAGAGTGGCGCTACCTGAGCGATCGCTGCGAGGAAACAACGCAGGTTCTTGGCGAGCTGCCGAGGCTCGCGGAGATCCTCGAAGAAGCGCGCGGGATTCAGGAACGCTCCGAGGCGAGCGACGAAGCGCTGCTGTCAGACAGGCGTGAACTCGCGGAGCGGCTTGGGTCGCTGTCGGCGGAGGTGAATCGCATCGCGGCCCCGGGCGGGGAGTTTGCCGCCACCTTTGTCGAGCCGTACGAGCGTTTCAGCCCGACCTACGTGCCGGCCGCGGAGCCGGCTGAGACGTTTCGCATCGTGGCGCTGCCCGGCGAGTACCACGCGGCGGCCATCGCGCTGACCAACTGCACGGACCGGAGCGCGCGGTACAAGATCGACCTCCAGGGGCTGAGGGGTCGACACTTCGACGTCGACATCCGCCAGCACGTGTTCGTCGGGGACTGGTACTACAAGGGCAAGAAGCGGCTCGCCGACCCGCTGACGCTGCTTCCGAGGCGGGGCGAGACGTGGGAGGTGTCCGTGCCGGCCGGGCAGACCGTGAAGCTCCACATCGGCATCCGTGTCGGCGTGCGGGCACGTGGGTCGCATCGAGCGTCCGTGAGCATAACCACGCGAGCCGGCGAGCGCGCCGAGATGAATCTCCGCGTCCAGATTCTGCCGGCCCCGCCGCCAACAGACTCCCCCTTCGAGCACCTCGCCTTCATCTACCCCAACTCGAGCTTCGCGGGCAAGTTCCCCGAACTCGCGGGGGAAGACCTCGGCGCCCACGGCGTGACGATGATGGAGTTCCCGCACATGCCGCCCGCGAGCTTCTCCGCGGACGGCGAGTTGCTGGAGGCGGACTTCTCCACCCACGAACGGTGGTTGCTGGCTTACGGCCCCCACGTCCGTCGAATGATGATCTTCTGGTGGAGTGACTTGACGGCGGAGGACGGGACTGAGTGGGAACTCCTCACCCCGCCGTGGCGGCGGGCATTCGTCAACCTACTCCGGGCGTGGTTTGCCAGGGCGGCCGAACTCGGGTACGGCATGGATCGATTCGTGATCCTGCCGCGCGACGAGGCGCATTCGAGCACGCTCGCGGCCTCGCCCGACGAGAGTATTGCCGTCACGACCGAGACGATGGCGTTCCTCAAGAGCGAGATCCCCGACCTGCCGGCAATCATGACGCTGAGCTACTACGCCTACCCGGCCGACGTCCGGGCCATGCTGCCACACCTGGACATCGCCGTAGTCATTCATCCCTACATCGAGCAACTCGCCGCCAAATACGCGCCGGCAGACTACAGCCCCCGGCAGGCGTGGATCGATGAGATCTCCCCGATGCTGCGGGAGCGGCACGCGGACAGCCAGATGACCATGCTCAGTTACCACGTAGCGACGGGCAGAAGCGATAGCGTGCTGCACTACAACTACGCCTACCCGATCCTGATGGTCGGCCAGGGCATCGACGGCGTCTCGCACTGGGCCTACAACAACGTCCGCGGCAGCTCTTGGCACGCGTGGGACGACGGTTGGCTGGACTACCTGTTCGTGTACGACGGATCCGAGGATCACCGCACAGCCCGCCGCTACAACCCCACCGGCGAGAAGCTCGTCCCCTCCGTCCGCTGGGAATCGCTGCGGGCGGGAATCCAGACAGCCAAGCTCTTGCTGAGCCTCAGGGAGGCCGCGGAAGACGGCACGCTCACCGGGCCTCAGGCCGCCCAGGTCATCCAGCTTCTGAACGAGGCCCGCGAGCGTTACGAAGGGCAAGAGGATCTGACGTCTGCCTGGGTGAGCGACACGGGCGACAGGGCGCGGTTGGTCTACTCGGACGCCGCCCGATAGCGCGCGCGTCAAACAAACGCAGGCGTTGGCGTAGGTCTGCGCGATGCGGTTGGCGAACGACCGGAGCCATGGCGGGCCGTGAAACTCAGAAACCGGGAACGCCCCTCCCGCGAGGGACCCCGGAGGTCAGTCCGAAATGGAGGCGCGCAACGTGTCCAATCTCGCGATAGATGGTGGTCCAAAGACCGTTACGGCGGCGATGGATGATACGTTCCCCAAGATCAGCGATGTGGAGAAGGCGCACGTAAACGCCGCCCTGGATGACTTCAACGGGGCGTACGCGGAACTCGACAAGTTCGACGAGGAGTACCGCGAGTACACCGGCACCAAGCACGCGCTTTGCATGTGCAACGGGACGGCAACCTTGCACTCGGCGATCTTCGCCGCGGGGGCGCGCGCCGGGACGGAGGTCATCGTCCCATCGGTTACCTGGCACGCGAGCATCACGCCGATCTTGCACTGCAACGCAACGCCCGTATTCTGCGAGGTCGACCCGGAGACGTTCTGCGCCGATCCGGAGGATGTCAAGAGCCGGATCACCGATAAGACCGCCGCCATTGTCGTCACGCACGTGTACGGCAACCCGGCGGACATGGACGCGTTCCTGGAGATCGTAGACGGGACCGACATCACGCTGATCGAGGACGCGTCCCACGCGCATGGCGCGACGTGGGGCGGCAAGATGGTCGGCTCCGTCGGACACATCGGGTGCTTCAGCCTGCAGGGCAGCAAAGCCGTGACCGGGTTTGAGGTCGGCGTCGCGACGACCGACGATGACGTGCTGTACGACCGCATGCTGGCGCTCGGGCAGTACGGCCGGTGCGGGGCGCTCTGGCAGACGGACCGGTTTGCGGACCTGCGCAACATGGGGCTGGGCATCAAGTACCGGGCGAACCCCTTGGGCATCGCCATGGCCCGCGGCGGCCTGAAGCGCCTGCCGGAGCTGAACAGGAAACGGATGGCCTGGTTCAACAGGCTCGATGACATGCTCAACGGGATACCTGGAGTCATGCCTCAGCAGACATACCCAAAGGCCACGCGGGGCGGGATGCTGCTCTACACGGGAACGGTCGATCCGGAGGTCATCGGCGCGCCGGTCTCGATCATCCTCGAGGCATTGGTCGCGGAGGGCGTGAGCACGACACCGGAGATCACTCCCTTTGGCTATGGCGTGATGCACCTCGAGCCCCTCTTCAACGACTTCCCGCTCGACGACCTCGGCGGGCATTGGTCCGACCTGCCACCGGGAGCCCGCCAGCCCATGATGGGGCCGGGCTCGTTGCCGATCAGCGAGAGAGTGCACGCAACGTGCTTCTGGCTCTCCACGCCCGTTGACCCCAGCCCCGAGTGGGTCGATCAGACGGCGGAGGCCTTCAAGAAGGTAGCCTCCAGCGGCGAGCGGCTGGCCGAGATCGCCCAGGCGCGAGAGGGATAGGCGAGCCCACATGCGCGCGAAGAAGAGAGTCCGAATGCTGATGATCGCGACCGTCGCGGGACCATTGCTGCTGGCATCATGTGGCGCCCAGGACGGCCCGGTCGGCGTCGCGGTCGTGAGTGGCCCAACCGTCCTGCACGCCAACACGTGCGACCACTGGGGCGGGCACACTTACCCGTACGTCGTGCAGGGGGAGCGGCACGTCTTCTGGACGGCCACGCTGCACGAGCCGGAAGAGCGCGCGGATGGCGAGAAGAAATACCCCACTCAGGTCGTCGGGCAGTACCCCCTGCCCGGCACCGGCGGCCGGCCCGCCATCCACACCATAACCGTCGAGGATCCGGACCTCTTCTATGCCGTCGAGCCGATGCTGTTCCGGACGCCTGACGGCTACCTCCACATGCTCGTGGGTAGCTACCACTCGACCGACGACCCGCTCTTCACGCCGGGCCGCATCCGTTACTACCGCAGCGCCCGACCGGAGGATGTCACCGAGTGGGTCGAGCGGACGGAACTGATCGCCCTTACCGACATCTACAAGTCGTTCCATCTGCGGATGAACGTGGCTGTCACGCCCGACGGCGAGCGGGCCGTGATTGCCGTGCTTGCCATCTCGCCCGGGGGCGACCCCGTTCCCTGGAACACGCCCCTGATTCTCCGCGGCCGGCGCGACGGATTGGACTTCCGGTTTGAGGAGCCGTTCAAATACCACGACCCGATCCCGTTCTTCTACCCCCAGGTTGCCGCGCTACCCGCCGGCATCGTGATGACGGGCGAGGTGTGGCACGAATTGGAGGACACGAGCAGCCTGCTCCTCCATCTGGACTGGGAGGGCAACGTGCTCCATGAGGAGACGCTGCCCTCGGCCGACGAGAAGGGCACTCACTTCGCCTACGACTTGCGCCCGCTCGAGCCGGGCGAATGGGGCCGCCTGGGCATCTACCAACGCAGCGTCCCCGAAGAGGGGACGCCGTCTCATCAGTTCCTCACTTACGACGTTGCGGCCCGGGAACTGAAGGTCGTGCAGAACACTCCCGTGGAGATCGGCTTCAGCAACTTCGGCAAGTGGCTGCACATCTCGCCCGAGCGGTCCGTGTTCATCAACAACCCCATGCAGGGCCAGTACTACGCGTGGGAGGGCGACATCCTGGGTGGCGGAGAGATCACCAAGTACCCCTTGCCGCGCACCAATCCGCTGGAACTCGGGTACCTGAACAGCGGGTCCGCTCTCATTCCCACTCCCCTCAACGGATCGGTCGCAACCCCCGGCACCACATACCTCGTGTCAGACGCCTCGGAGCCGGGCAGGGACTGGGAGGGGCGCGGGCCGCAATCCCTGTTGCTGTGGGAGCTGAAGCTGGGCGACCAAGACCCGTCCGAGGAGGGACATGCCCCCGATCCGCATGTTGGCTGTCGGCTGGCTACTCATCTCCGCCCTGGCGGCGTCCGCGCAAGAGAACGTCGCCCTCGGGAAGCCGTACGTTCTGCATCCCCAGCCCAACTACCAGCATACAAAGAACGACCCTCACGCCCTCACCCGGCTCACCGACGGCGAGTACACGACCACAGAGGAGGGCCAGTTCTGGACCAAGCAGACCACGGTCGGCTGGTCTAACCCCACCGCGGAGATCACGCTGGACCTGGGCGAGCATTACGCCATTCGCGGCGTGCTGCTGGGCACTGTCGTCGCCACCGGAACGGACGTGCAGTTGCCAGAGCGCGTCGAGGTTCTCGTCAGCGTAAACGGGAGAGACTACCACCTGGCGGGCGACCTGGTGGAGATGGACGAGCGACCGCGCCCCGTTGGGTACAACCAGGCGTTTCGCTTGCAGACCGACCAGCTCATGGTCCACGGGCGGTACGTGAAGCTGATAGTCCACAAGGGCGGTCGGTACTTCATCTTCGCCGATGAGATCGAGGTCTTCCGCGGAATCGACGCCTGGAAGACCGAGCGCCCGCTGCCCGGCCCGGCCATCGAGTACCCCATGACCTTGCTGGAGAACCCGTTCAGCCTGGCCTACAGGGCGCGGCTAGACCGAGACCTCAGGGACGCCCGGTTGGCGATCGAGCAGACGGACGCGCCGCCTGACCTCCGTGCCGAATGGCTTGCCGAAGCCGACACGATTGAGCAGGCCATGGGCGCCCTGCCGGAACTCCGAACATCGGCGGAATTCCGCGCGACCTTCCCCCTCGACGAGATCCACGCCCGCACCTACGCCCTACATGGTTCGCTTCGCGCCGAGCAGGGACACGACGCGCTCGTGGCCTGGCGCGCCGATCCCTGGGACTACCTGCCGGGCCCCGCCACCTTGCCCGAAGAACCTCCCCCGCCGGAGGTCAGCGTGACCGCCATGCTGTGAGCTTGCACGGTAGATGCGACCAGCGCCGGTCCATTCGCATCCGCCGTGCGAATCTACAGCGCTGTTGTACATCGGCACGATGACGGGGATCAGGGCCCGGTAGTGCTCCGGGTAGGTGTAGATGATGATGTTGTAGCCTCGGAGTCTGGCCTCGATGTGCGCGGGAAGCTGAGGACTCTCCTGGAGCAGGTCGCCGTACCAGTAGGTGAGGTGCTGTCGCCAGTTCAGGACGATGGAATCGTGGTGGTGACGGATGTAGGTTGGCCAGTAGGCGGTGTCAGACTCGGCATCGAACCACACGCGGAGAATCGGCACGGCGTGGGTGCCGTCGGTGATCTCGAAGTACCCGCCTGCGTCCTGCATCGGTTTGAGGATGTCAATGGCGGTGAGCGTGCGCTTGAGGGCTTCCTTTGGGGGGCGAGCTGCCGCCCCGCTCCTGATTCCCGCGCCATCCGCGAACGTGTAGCTGGCGAGCACGGCCAGCCGGTCATGGAGTTCGGCTCTGAAGAACTCACCCATGAACATGTACAGGCGTCCCAGGGCGTGGTTCACCCGCCCGGCGAGTTCCACGAAGTCCGGGGCGATCGAGGCGGCGTTCGGGTGCTGTTCCGTGTACTTGGTCCAGGATTCGGTGTCGAAGGGCGGTTCACTGTCGGCTTCGCCCCGGAAGGCGCCGAAGCTGCGGATCAGGTCCTCGACGGACTTGTAGCCACGGGCTTGGACGTGGCGGTCCATCTTGCGGAGGGTGTCGCTCCACCAGGCCTCCGCGCTCTCGGGGCCGACGCAGTTGGCGACGTAGAACTGCTCGAAGCCCGCGTAGAACCCCCGCCAGTAGTCATCCTTGGCCTCAGCCAGTTCGGTACGGACCTCATCCAGGCGTTGTGGGGGAATGCCGCGCATCCCCTTCTCGATGTAGGCATCGAGGCGATCTCTGAGGCTCTCAGCCTGCGCTCCGCCTGCGACCAGCGCTCCGCCTGCGACCAGCGCGCCGCCGGCACCAGCCAGGGCGCCGATGAACCGGCGCCGCCCGATGTCTCCCATGTTGTCTCGCCTCCTCAGCGACGATGGTTCGGCTTGGGAACACGGAGGACCTGCCGGAGGCGAGACGGCAAAGTCCACCCATCTTGGCCTTTGTAGGCGGGACTGTCCACGGGGAGCCGAGCGCCGCATCCTTGGCTGAACGGTCAGTCACTCGTCGCAACGCGTCACCATCCAGGCTGCAGAAGCCCCACGCCCGCGTCGCGGCCAATATGACGCGCGGAATCACAACGGCCCGGAACTCATCGCCCGGGCCGTTCCATTCTTATTGTCGTCTCTCGCCGTCATCCATCACGTCTCATCCGTCTGCGTCCTCAGCTTCGCCTTCCATTTCTCGTGCCGCGTTTCCATGAGCACGCGAAGCCAGTCCTCCGCCGTCCATGTCCACACCTTGTAGGCCTCTCTCCCGCTGCCCGGCTCGGAGTACGACTTCAGTTCCTGCAACTCGGTGGCCGTCATCACCATCCCGCTCTCAATGAGGTCGTTCAGGCCCTGCGGCATCGCCTCTTCGTCGGCATCCGGATCGTAGCTCCCCACGCCTGAGGTCGGCTCATCGACATCCACCGCCGGCTCGCCCCGCGGCCGCGGGGCGCCGTGCTTCAGATCCTCTTCACTCAGCTCGATCTCGCCCAGGAAATACGCCGCCGGCACCCGGAAGATCCGTCCCCAGTCCACCATGCGAGCGATGGGCGGCACGGTGTCTCCTTTTTCCCATTGGGACACCAGTGTCTGGCCAGCCTTGGGCTCGCACAGTTTCCCCAAGGCCTCCTGATTCAGGCCTCGTGCTTTCCGGAGGCGTCTGAGGCGCTCACCAATGCGGCTGGTATCGTCGTCCACAATACCACTTTCCCTGGTTGCCAAACACCAGTTCGACTGTTATACTGCCGACTGCTCATCTGCAATCACCAGCGTTACTGTTGCTCGGAGCCCGCGATGCCCACACCGAACGCCTCCGCCAAAGCACTGCGCGACGCGCGACTTAGGGCAGGCCTATCGCAAGTTGACGTCGCCGGCAAACTAGGCGTTACGCAAGGCGCTGTCAGCAACCACGAATGTGGTCAGAACGGCTTGTCCCTCCGAACAGCGCTTGCATACGCTGATCTCTATGGTGTCTCTGTCGACAGCCTGACGGTAAGAAGATCGTCCAAGACCGCTGCGTAAGAGGATGATGATCAATAGTGCATGCCTCGCCTGCGACACCATCGTTCGACAGAAGTAATAATAGTCACGCTGGTATTCCGTGTCAAGGTCGCGGGCTTCTCACGCTCAGCGACGTCTCGCATGTGATCAGCAATGCGACAGGCCTTCGTGTCGGCTACGCCCGAGTCTACGAACTCCTCATCACCCGCGGGCCCTTGCACCGCCCCGACGGCTCACCCATCCGCCCTCTGCGCCGTCGCATCGGCCGCCGCCGCCGCACCGGTCGCACACGCCGTCTCCGTCCCGTCGCCACCTGGACGGTCGATGTCACCGACATCCCTCACATCGCCAACCGCCTCGGTGTCACCATCACGCTCGAGGAAGTGGTCGAGCACATCGCCGGCGTGGCTACACTGGAAGGTCGCCACACCGACGAGATCAGCCGACCCGTCGTCCCCGCCTCCGACGTCGCCGTCGATGCCGCCAGCCAGAGGTAACCCGATGCCGACCACCACTCCCGAAATCGAGCGCGCGCTCATTACCGGCTTTGAGCTCCACCTCCGGCAGGAGCAGTTCCCTGCCGACGGCCCGCAGCTTCACGAGCGTGTCACGACGGCGGCTACGGCGTTGGGGTTGAGTCCGGGTGAGGTCTACCGGTGGCGGCGGGGGCGCTTCCCCAAGGAGACGGCGCCCGATGATCTGAAGCAGCTCATCATGATGCAGTATGGGTTGGCCAGCCCTCATCTTCAGGGCAAGGCGCTGAAGACAGTATGCGACGCGGCGTCGGCTGAGTTTGGGATCCACAGCGCTACGATATACCGGTGGCGCAAAGCGCTTTTCACCAAGGGCACGGCTCGCCGTCAGCCCAAAGAGACGGCCGGTCGTTCGCTTTCGCTTTCCCCTCAGGTGCTCGAAGAGATCGAGTACCTCCATCTTCATCCGGGAAGCTACAGCCTCAGCTCCGCAGCCATGACGCGGCAACTCCAAAGCCGCTTCCCGGATGAACCCATCTCATACTATGCCGTGCATCGCCAGCGCCGGCGGCTGGATGAGCAGTACCGACCGGCGCGCGAGCCGGCGTGGCGGATCGAGGTCCCGCACTTCAACTACCGTTGGCAGATCGATGATTCCTGGACGGATATGTTCGTCCAGCCGGATGACCCCGCCGATCGTCCGCGCCGTATCCCGCTCCAGTGCGTGATGGACGAGCGCACTCGCGCCTACATGGCGGCTCACTACGTCCGCACGGCGGATCGCGGGACGTACGCCAAGCTCATCTTCAACGCGTGCCGGCGCCAGAGCGATGTCTGGCCGATGTGCGGCGTGCCGGAGACGCTGTTGGGCGACTGGGGCAAGGTCTTCAAGTCTGACATGGCTCGCGGCGCGCTGGAGGCGATGGGGGTCAAAGAGGGAGACTGTCGCCCCTACCATCCCGAGGGCAAGGGGAAGGTCGAGCGCGGCTTCCGCACGATCCACACGCAGTTCGAGCGGATGCAGCCCGGCTGGTGTCCCGGCGACAACAAAGGCGACGACGCCGTCGATCCCACGAAGGCCTTCCGCCAGGTCGATGGGGTCTGGGTCGATCCTCGCATGGATGACCAGGCGCTGCTCACGCTCGACGAGCTGAACGCCCGGCTGCAGGAGTGGATCGTCGCCTACCACTCGCAGCACCATTCCACGATCGGCAAGACGCCGCTGACCATGTGGCAGTACGAGATCCGCCTCCGAGCCGACCTCAACGTCGAGCCGGCGGATGACATTCTCTTCCGAATGCTCCTGGTCCCGGTCGATGGCTACACGCGTCGGGTCGAGCGCCAGTCGATCCGCTACAACAACCTTGTCTACTTCGACGAGCGGCTCGGCGACTATGAAGGCGTGCCCATCCAGGTGCGCTACTGCTACGACGACCTGAAGCACGTCTGGTGCTTCGACGAGCGAGGTCGGTACATCTGCGAGGCGGAGCTGCTGGAGACGTTCATCGTGGATGACGAGATGGACAAACGCAAGTTCGACGAGATGGCCCGCCGCGCTCGGGCGGGCGTGAAGGCCGACAAGGAAGCGGTCGAGCGCGTCCTTGCCAAGCCGCACGCGGTGGTCGATCTCCACGAGCAGATCCACGAGCAGGCCGAGAGCGCGCCCGTGCCGCTGGCGCCCACGCCTGGCAAGTGGGATCCGCCGGCGGATCCCGACGCCGATCGGCGCGAAGCGATCAGCGAGGCGCTCTTGCACCGCCGCGCCGCCAACGAGTAGCCGTCCGCCGCACCGCACTCAATCGTCGCACACGCACCAACGCGAGAGACCGGAGGACTCGAGTCATGCCCACACCCACCACCGAACGCGCCAAACGCTGCGCCGCTGCCCCTGCCGCTACCGCTGCCGTCACGGGAGGTGCTTCCCATGTCTGCTAAGTCTGTCTGGGACATCAAACCGTACCGTGACACGATGGCTGCCTTCGAGCGGGCCGCGTCGTTGAGTGGCGACCGGAGTCTGTCTGTGATCTCGGCGGCGGGCGGATCGGGGAAGACGTTCTGCGCGCAGCGCTTCGCTCAGAAGCATCGCGAGCACGTGCTCATCCGCGTGCCCAACCGGATGCTGATCGAGGGCACGGCCCGGAAGCTCCTTGATATCATCGCCGTCCACCTCGGGGTCCAGTTCAGCCACTGCACGAGTCGCCTCGATGTCGCCGCTATGGTCTCCATCAAGCTGCGCAACCGCGGTGGAATGCTCATGATCGACGAGGCGGATCAGCTCCCGACTCGGTTCGCCGATCTGTGCCGCACGCTCTCGATGGCTTCGGGGCAGCCGGTCTGCTTCATCGGCACGCCGTCGGTGGAGCACATCCTGAACCGTCGCACGCCGATCTCTACGCGCGTGGCCTTCCGCTACCGCATCAAGCCGGCGACGCTGGAGGACCTACTGGAGATGTTCCCGCGCACGTACACGCGCGAGGCCTCTCAGGAGATCATCGACATCACCGGCGGCAACCTGCGGTTGATTGCGAATCTGTGGGACCAGTTGGCGGACGTCAAGCGGGTCGTCAAGTACGAGGGCATCACGGTCGATGTCGTCCGGGAGACCGCCGCTGAGTTCCTGCTGGGGGTGGCCTGATGGCCATCACCAACCGCCAGCTCAAACGTCTCTTCGCCCTCTCGCGCAAGGCTGGCATCGACGGCGCCGAACTGAAGCAGATCGTGCAGGAGCGTTACGGCCACGAGTCGCGCAGGGACCTGAGCGGCCGCGAGTATGAGGAGCTGTGCGTGCATCTTCAGGAGGTTGCGGGCGACCGTGGCAAGGCATCCGGTCGGTTGCAGCCCGGTGAACTCGCGAACGAGATGGAGATCCTGGCCTGGCTACAGAGCGAGGGCCTGCCCTGGGATCCCATCGCCGTCACCGACTTCGATGGGACCCGCGCCGTGGCGCTACTCGATGACTTCCGTCGTCGGCGCGTTCGGTGCGGTCGCATCTCTGTTGCTCAGGCGCGGAAGTGGCTGGGCTGGTGGGGCCGTTACAGCATCCACGCCTGGCGCCTCTCTGCCGACGCCTGGCTGAACTCGTACCGCGGGCAGATGGACAAGGACGAGACCTACTTCATGGGGATCGTCCGCAAGCAGGCCCGCGTCGCCGCATAGCCGTTGGCCGCACCAAACCGAGTATAGGAGACCCACTGACATGCCGAAGAAAGCAAAGCCCAAACCACCGACGTTCCGATCCTGGGACGAGGCGGACGGCGCCGGCCAGGAAGTGCTGAAGACATCGACCCAGCTTGAGATGCAGAAGACGGCGATGAACGCCGAGATCGACGCCATCAAAGCTCGCTACAAAGACCCCATTCAGGCTCTTGAGCAGGAGAAGGACCTCCTGCTGAAGGGCATCGAGGACTTCGTGGAGGGCCGCCGCACGGAACTCGACGGCAAGTCCCGCCAACTCACGCACGTCGTCGTCGGCTATAGCCTGAATCCGCCGCGCGTGAAGGCGACGCTCAAGAGCTTCGCCGAGTCGCTGAAGCGCATGCTCGGGCTGGGGCGCAAGGCCAGCGCCTACATCTCCACCGTCACCAAACAGGACATTGACAAGAGCGCAGTGCTCGCCGCCCACAAGGCCGAGAAGCTCACTGACGTGCAGCTTGCCGAGTTCGGCCTGGCGGTGGCTCAGGACGAGGTGTTCTACTGCAAGCCTATCGAGGCCAAAGTCGCCGAGGTCGATCCCGCCGCATAGACGTCCCGGCCACGTTGCCGCCCACGCCTGAGGTACTGCCATGCCGAAGTCCCGCACAAAGCGCGTCTCGAAGATCGCCGGCGAGGACGTCGGCCGCGTAGGCCGGACGTCTCGTCCGGCGTCGTCCTCGTCCGCGAAGAAACGCGCACCCGCAACAAGACCGAAGAAGAGAGCGCCCGCGCGCAAACGCGCGACTAAGAAGAAGGCGGCCGTGCAGGAGCGCCTGGCTGACATCCGCAGGCCGGGAGTGCTCGGTGAGATCCGCACCTCACGGATCCGCATGAACCCGATGGCGCGTGAGCGCAACTGCCGCGTGTGCAAGTTGTGCGAGTCTCATCAGGATCTCTTCGACCTGGTCAACGGGCATCTCATCGAGGGGGGTGCGATCAATGTCATCCACCAGCACCTCAAGCGGGAGTATCCGGAGTTGAGGATCTCCTACGATTCCATCAGCCGCCACCGGAGCCGCCATCTGAAGCCGACGATCGCGCGTGCGCAGGAACTGCGCATCATGGGTGAGTCGATCTCCGAGGCGTTGGGATCCGACAGCCCGGTCAGCCTCGCCATCACCATCCTGCGCGAGATCGCCATCGCCATCCACTACACCATCACCAACCTGCTGGTGGGTGACGATGACGCGATGCGTATGATGCTGGATGACAACTTCCAGTCGCTGCTCCGAATCGGCGCCGACGTGGCCGGCAAGCTGAGTTCGGCGGAGCGCTCGCAGATTCAGACCGAACTCGACCGGGCGAACCTTGAACTGAAGAAGCTCTTGGTCGCCATGCGTTCCGGCGATCACCTGAAGGCGGTCCGGGCGCTGTTGCACCAGGCCGCCGAGCGCATGTCTCCTGAGACGCGCGCTGAGGTCGGCCGTGCCCTCGACGAACTCGCCGGCGACGCGCCGAAGGAGCTGCCCGCCGGCAAGTCGGGGCCAGGGGGTGACGGCAAGTGACCGACACCCTCGCGGCCGCCCAGAATGTGTTCGGGGACGCCGACGTCGCAACCGCGCCGGTCCCCGCCGACCGGGGCGAGTTCTTCGCTGGGCACATCCGGCCGAAGACCGGCGGGCACCACATCGAGTGGTCCTTCGACCGGCACGAGTATATGCGGGCGATCGTGGCGGACGAGTCGCAGTCGATCGTCTGTCGCAAGGGCACGCAGGTCGGGATGTCCACGTTCTCGGTCGGCACGGCGCTTCACGTCGCCGCGGCCCACGGTTTCCACGTCGGCTACTACCTGCCCACCGACAGCTACATCCGGAAGTTCGTGCAGGGGCGCTTCGACCCGCTCATTGACGCCGATGAGACGCTGGCCACGCTGGTGACCGAAGGCGATCCGAATGAGTACCTGTCCGATGCCGCCCGCAAGCGCCGGAAGCGGGCCGACCACACGGAGCTGAAGCTCATCGGTCGCGGGCAGTTGTGGTTCCAGGGCTGTGAGAACATGTCCGACGTCATCGGCATGGACTTCGACCTGATCGTGCTCGACGAGGTCGACGAGTTGGACCAGGCGATCGCGGCGTTCATCGACGACCGCATCATGCACTCGGCTTACGCCCGCCGGATCGCGCTCAGTCAGCCATCTGTGCCCGGCTTCGGAATCGACGCCGAGTATGAGGCGTCCGATCAGAAGCACTGGCGCTTGCGCTGCAGTCGCTGCCGGACGTGGACCTGCCTTGAGGACAGCTTCCCGGACTGTCTGGTCTACAACAAGCGCCACGCCGAATGGCGACTGGTCTGCATCCGCTGCGGGGCTCGACTGCCGTACCTCACCCGCGAGGATCCCACGGCGGCTGAGTGGGTGGCTGACTATCCCGGCCGCGAGGCGTCGGGCTACCACATCTCCCAGCTCTATGGCCCGATGACCACCGCCGCCAAAGTGGCGGAGACCTGGCACAAGGCTCAGAACGACCGGAAGAAGCTGGAACGCTTCACGATCTCCTATCGGGGCTACGGCTTCGCCGGCGATCGCCAGCCCGTGAATGAGGCGGTGTTCGCGAGAGCATGCAAGGACGGTCCGAAGCCGACGCTGAGAGTGTCCTCAGAGGCGACCGGCGTGTGGGCCGGCGTCGACGTCGGCGACAAGCTCCATCTTTGCGTCGGCATCGAGGTCCCCGACCGCCCGCTGCAGGTGGTCTGGTTCGAGGAAGTCTCGTGGACGACCCTCGCCAAACGGCTGAACGAGGCCGGCGTCCACGCATTCGTCGTCGACTCGCGCCCCGAGAAGACGAAGGCCGAGGAGCTGATTCGCCAGTTCGCCAACCAGGGCGCGATCTGTACGTTCAGCGAGACGCTCGAGCATCCCATCTTCGGCGACCCGGCCGATGAAGAAGACGACCCCGAAGAGACGGATGTCCCGTACGTCAAGCTCAACCGCACCGATGCGCTCGACTCGGTCTGCTACGACATCCGAAACGGCGTCATAAAGCTCCCGAACGCGACGGCGGACGGGATGACCACGGTGAAGAAGCACTTCCTGAATCTGGTCAAAGACCTTGATGAGCGCACGCTGACGTACCGCTACCGCAAGCGCGTGGACAACCACTTCGCGCTCGCCGCCGCCTACATGCGCCTGGCGCCACGGGCGGCCCGTCGGCTCCAACTCGGCCCCGCGGCGGAGTTTGAGATCGATGACATCACAGTCGGGAACGACACCGGGGGTGACGTCTGGTGAGCAAAGACAACCGACCGCTCGGAGTCGTCATCCTGCTTGCCGTGGCGCTCACGATCATCGCCGCGGCCGCCAAGGTCGTACGCGACGACTGGCCCCGCATCGAACGGGAGATGTTTCGTGGCCTCAGTCCGGAGGCCCGCCGTGCCGTCAGCGACCGCGACAGATTCGTCCCCGCCGTCGAGCAACGCGGTCTGGGGATCGCATCCCCAGCAGAGCGCGAGACAGCGTCTCGCGACGTTGCCGTGAAAGCCGTCGCCAAAGGACACTGACGATGCTCATCGCTGACTGTGTCGACACCATCCTCCGGGGCACCACCGGCTCGCTTGTCGCGCAGGCCTGGAATCGCGGCTGGGACGAGGCCGCGCCGGTGAGTGAGTGGACGCACGGTCAGCGGAGCGAGCGTAACGACGCCGTCACCTGCCCGCTCTGTCGTGCGGCCAATGGGCGCATCGTCGATCGCCGTCGTCCGGACGCCGCACGTTGGTCGAGCGCGTTTCACATCAACTGCCGCGGCTTCCTGATCCCGATCCACCGTGATGAGCGCGACAACCTCGGCAACGGGCCGCTGGCCGACTTCCCGGCCGATGGCGATCTGGTCGTCTTCGACCCCGACAAGGACCCCGTGCCGTTCTCTGAACTCATCGAGAAGCACGGTCACTTCGTCAGCAATCCGGAGCGGTACGCGCCGCTGAACGTGCCGGCCAGGCCAACGGGACGCGACTTCATCGCCTACCGGCGAGCGGGGGAGCAGCACGTCACGCTCCGCTGGCGAGACAACCTGCCCAATCCCGCGTTGCGCGAGACGCTCCAGGACATGGCGGCCGGATTCGGTGGGCGGCTGGGTGTCCTAGACATCGCCGGCGATGTCGAGCTGGCCATCCAGATACTCCACCACGCGTCGGAGCGCGAGCTGTTCCGGAGCCTGCCGGCAATGCACGCCGAGCACGCCGGCGACTGGATCGAGTCGGCGGGGATGCTGTCCGAGGATGACTTCCGTTCGATTCCGCGGCGTGCCATCGCCGACGCTGGCACGGGGCTGGGCACGCACGCCAGCGACGCCGGCGACGTCGAGTGGTTCCTACACAACCCAGCGCTGCCGCTCGACGCCGAGCGCACCCTCGACGACGCGGTGGTGATCTACCGACCCGAGGCCGCCGACATAACCGACATCTTCCGCCTGCCTCCGGAGGTGAGCTGATGGCGCACCCCTATTGCACGGTCGACGAGGTGAAGGCCGAGTTCCCGTTCATCTCCGAAACCGAGTGGGGCGTTGGGCTGGCGCCCGACGACACGAAGCTCGCGGCCATGATCGAGGAGAACGACAGCGACATCGACGCGGCGCTCGACGCGCGCTTTGCCGTCCCGTTCGGTACCGTGCCGCAGAGCATCATGCGGATCTCGCGCGACCTCACCGTCGCCGACGTCCGCGAACTCGTCTTCAGCGAGGAAGAGCAACCCGACCGCGTCGGCCCTGGTAGGCGTAAGCGCGCCGAGACGCGGCTCACGGCGATCGCAGACGGCAGCTATGCGCTCGACGCCCAGGGCGCTCCCCAGGCCGACACCGTCGCCGGCGACGATCGGCGCCCCACGGGCACATGGGAAGACGATGCCGATGTAGACGACCGGGCATTCGGGAGGGACACGGAATGGTGAACGACCCCAAACCGCGCGACCACATCAAAGGCCCATGGCCCGCTGGCGACGCCGTCTCGCTCTGCGGCGTCGCGTACCGCCGACACCAGCTTCATGACGTCGCCTGCGAGGGCATCGATCGGCTCAACAGCGGCTTTGAGACGTACGGGCCGGACGCGTTCACCGAGCATTCCGAAGCGGAGTGGCTCACCGAATCGCTCGAGGAACTGCTGGATGCCTTCAACATGCTTACCGGCATGCGCTCGGCGCGCGGTGAAGACCAGCTTGCGGCGGAGCACCTCGCCGAGGCCATCCGGATCGTCGACGAGCGGCGCACAGCCGCCCTCCAGGAGGAAGCACCATGAACAGCAATCTCACGCTCTCCGACGAACGCTTCACGCGGTCCCGCGACGGCTTCAGCGCTGTCGATCTCTTGCAGCGGATCCAGAGCCCGCGGCTGGCCGACATGCCCAAGTTGGGTCCGTGGATCGACCAGGCCGCCGACGCCGCCCGTGTCAGCCGCGAGCTGATGTGTTGCGTCGCTCAGAAAGAGCAGAGCGCCCTCACTCAGAAGACCCTCAGCGATTGGGCGCTGACGGCGTTCTGTGGCTACGGCGTCAATGCCCCGGGGGTAATGCCCAGGCCGGACTGGCAAGGGCCACGGAATCAACTGACGGGCGCCGCGGCGGGCCTGCGCTTCCTCTTCGACCACGCCCACGAGACCCGCACGGAGTGGCACGCCACGGTGGGCCAGTACTTCGCCAAGGCACGGGTCACGCCTCAGAACCGCGCCACGGCCGCGCTCTACAGCTACACGCCCACCGTCGACGACAAGCTCACGCTGTTGAGCGCCTGGGGGCTCTTCGGGTTTGGCGATCCGCTCGACACCTTCGCCGCCCGCGCCGATCGTCCGCTGGGAGAGCGCATCGCCGAGATCGCACGCCAGGCCGCCGACGCGCACTACGCCGGCCGGGCTGAGATCACCATCAACGGGCACGAGTTCGATCTCGATGAGCGCGGTTACTGCGCGCGCTTCATACGCCAGTGCCATGAGGCGGCGCTCGGCCTGGAACCCTTCGGCTGGCAGTTCGCGTCGCCGACGTCGGCGATCATGGAGTTTCACCTGCGGAGCCAGGGCAAAGCCGTGCCGAAGCCCGCGATTGGTGACATCGTCTGCTTCAACGACAACGTGCCCGAGAGCCGGCGCAACGACTACCAGTGGCAGAAGGACAACCGGCGTTACGGACACATCGGCGTATACGTCGGCAATGGCGAGTTCGCCGAAAACACCAGCTCATCGCGTGGGCCGGGCACGGTGGTCAGCAAGTACGCGCCGATGCGGGGCCGCGTCACCGGCGTCTACCGCCACGAGCACGTGGCGGCAGCGCGCCACCTCGGCATCGTCTGCCCGGACGGCTCCGGGCTCATCGACTGCCAGCCGTTCTGGAAGGACGGTCGGGTCGCCGCGTTCGTCCGCCCGGTCATCGAGGGCCTTGGCTACGAGTGCGGGTGGCATGAGTACGACGACGGCCGCCAGCGCGTCTATCCCAAGCGCCGCGGCGTGGTCGAGACCGTGAAGTCTGTCCTCGGCATCGGCACCGATCGCGACGCCGCCTAAGCCTATCCAGCGCGGAAACTCAGGGAGTTCCCAATGTCGTTTCTCTTCGACTTCAGCTACACGGTCGCCGGCGAGCGGCAGGTATCGGGCCTCTTCCCGCGGCTTGAGACGCAGCTCAGCGACTTCACCGAGCCGCTGACCGAGATCATGGGTGGGGTCGAAGATGAGACGGGGCACCAGTTCGGCCAGGAGGGCGAACCCGATTGGGACGACCTCGAGCCGCGCTACGAGGCGCAGAAGCGGAAGCGCTGGGGCGAGCAACCGATCCTCCAGGCCAGCCACGCCCTCATGTTGTCCCTCACCGACCGCAGCCACAAGGACGCGGTCGCCGAGGTGACGCCGCTGTCGATGCGTCGAGGCACGAGCATCACGGTCGGCACGGGCCGGCACTGGAACCTCGGCCTGATTCACCAACTCGGCGCGCCGCGGGCCAACATCCCGGCCCGCCCCATGATGAGGATCCGGCGAGCGTTCCAGATCCTGGCGCGCAGCATCCTCGCCGACTGGCTGTTTGACCAGGGCGAGGGAAGCTCCACCTATAGCTGATCGCAAACGGAGATAACCGTCAAGCAGCACCACGGCGCCCACGCCTAACCTGGAGAGTTTCGATGGACACTTGGGAGATCATCCTCAACGCCCTTGTCCGGATCCTGCGTGAGCAGCTGCCCGACGAGTTGGCCCGCCGCGACGTAGCCGAGATCCGGGAGAGCCAGATCGACGAAGGCGGCGATCACGTCACGCTCGATGACGGTGTCTTCATCACCCACTCGGGCGACGACGTCGGGAAGCAGTGCTCCGAATGGGTGGACGGGCGAATCGAGTATGTCGCTGAGATCGTCCGGTTTGGCTCCGACAAGCGCGAGGTCCGGAAGTCGTGCTCGCGCACCAAGGCGGCCGTCTGCCGGGTGCTCCGCGATCACATGGGGCTCGATGCCGAGGCCCAGGCTGCGCTCAGCAACGGATTCAAGCAGGTGCTGTTGGGGAAGAGCGAGCCGGCCGAGGGCAAGAAGCAAGGGCGCTTCGCTCGGGCTCAGTACCTGCCGATCTTCTGTGATGTCAAGTCGTCCCGACGCGCCGACGGCTCGGCGCCCGACCTGTAGACACTCAGCGCACCACGACACGAGGCACTTGCGCCATGCGCATTCCAGGCACCAACTACGAACTCTCACTTCGCGCGGCTGACCCGCCAAAGTCGGCTCCCACCGGCGAACTCGGCATCAGCGGCCTGAACGTCTTTGGCGGCATGATCGAGGAGGAATACAAGCGGGAACTGAGTGGCAAGCTGGCGCTTCAGGTCTACGAGCGAATGCTCCGCGATCCGCAGATCCGCGCGCTCCAGTCGATCATCTCGCTGCCCATCCGATCGGCGCAGCCCACCGTCACGCCCGCCGGCGACGGCGCCACCGACATCGAAGCCGCCGAACTCGTCGAGACGAACCTGCTCAGCGGGATGACCATGACGTACGCCGACCTCCTGCGACACGCGCTGCTGGCCGTATTCTGGGGATTCACCGTGCTGGAGAAAGTGTTCGAGGAGCGCGATGGCTACGTGATGTGGAGGAAGATGCCCGCCCGCCACCCTCGGACGATCGACAAGTGGCTCTTCGATGCCGAAGGGGGCGTTGCCGGAATCCGCCAGGTCGGCACGGACGCCAACGGCAAAGAGCACGAGGTGGACATCCCCGGTGACCGCCTGCTCCGCTTCGTGTGGGACGAGTATTTCGACAACCCCGAGGGCTTCGCGCTCTTTCGGTCTGCCTACAAACCGTGGTTCATGAAAGACTGGGTCTACAAGGTCGTCAACATCGGCATCGAGCGCTTCTGGCTCAACATCCCAATGGGGATCGAGCCGGCTGGCGTCACCAAGAAGCAGCGCGACGATGTGAAGAAGCTCCTCAAGGGGATCCGCGCCAATGAGTACGCCGCGATGGTGACGCCCCACGGTTGGAAGATAGAGATGCTCGAGGCCATGCAGCGGGGCGGTGGCGACATCTCGATGAAGTACCTCGAACACCATGACCAGAAGATCCTGCTCTCCGGGCTGGCGCAGTTCCTCGCTCTCGGCACCACGGAGACGGGGTCTCGCGCCGTGAGCGAAGATCACTCGTCGCTCTTCATGATGAGCGAGGACGCGCTCGGCTCGTGGTTCTGCGAGGTGCTCAACCGCTACGCTATCCCCCGGCTCTGTGAGTACAACTGGCCGGGTCTGGAGCAGTTCCCGAGAGTCAGCCTCCCGCCGATCGCGACGATCGCCCGCACGAACGATCTCGTGAAGGGCATCTGCGAAGCCGTCGACTCGGCCGTCATCACACCGACGTCTGACGTCGAGGACTTCGTGCTGCGATCCCTCCACTTGCCCGAGCTGGGCCTCACTGCCGAAGACGACGACCAGGATCCATCGGAAAAGCCTGAGGAGGAAGAGGCCTCGGCGGCCGATCGCGACGCCGACCCGCGCACGTTCGGCGGTCCGGCTCTGGCTGACCGCGAAGAGCGGATCAACGTCCGCCGGATCCACGTTGCCCAGGAACGAGCCGAAGACGCTCTGGGCGGCGAGATGGCAGAACTCATCGACGACCAACTCGCCCGCCTCGCCACATCCCTGAAACGGCCGGTGGAGACGGCCGTCTCCGGTGGCAAGCGGGCCCGAACCCGCCTGTTGAAGACGCTGGGCGCGCTTGAACTGCCGGCGCAGAAACGCTACCAGTCGATGCTGCGAGATCACCTGGGTGAGATCGCGAAGCAGGGCGCCGACGCCGCGGCCCAGATCACGGGTGAGTCGGTAGCCGATGTCACTCGCCGGCTGCGCCCCGATCTCGACTCCATCGCCGCCGGCCTGGCCGCCAAGCACGCAGTCGACATTCTGTTCGCCATCCAGCAGCAGGTGCCGCGTGACATCGACGCTGGCATGAACGCCGATACAGTGCTCCGGAACGTGCGCCAAGCCGTCCGCACGGCGGCGTCCCGCAACCTGTCGGCATCCCTTCACGAGGCCGCGGATCGGATCGCGTTGCGGCTCACGGGAGTGGGGGAGAAGTAGCCCGCCGTACACATCGCGGACGTCCAGAGCACCCAGGCGAGCGCCCCCGCGGCGGTCGTCTGTAACGGTACTTCAGGGGGAAACACCTCAGAATTTGCACGTTCGCATGGTGCTGTTCGCACCTACCGTGCAAAGGTCGCACCAAACCGCGCCTCGGAACCCGCTCCATTGGCATCTACCGCGCAAAATCCGCCGATCCCGTTGCACCTGCCGCGCTAGACCACAAGAAGGTGCGCGAGGTGCTGGACGCGCCGTCCGATCCCCAGCCCAACACCCCTTGACGCATCTGATAAAACTCTTATAATAGCCTCATAAGATTCCCGCAGCCGATACGCGGCCCCTCGACACGCGTTTCGAGGGGCGCTGATGATACAGGAAGGTGGCGCATTTCATGTCGAATCTCGTCTCTCCACATGGTGGAGAACTCGTCAACCGTCTCGTCCCCGAGGCCGAGAAGGCGGAGCGTCTCGCTGAGGCCGAGCAGCTGGACCGCATCCCGCTGAGCACTCGCGAAGTCTCAGACCTCATCATGATCGGCATGGGCGCGTTCAGCCCCGTCATAGGCTTCATGGACGAGGCCGATTACCTCGGCAGCCTGCGCGACATGCATCTGCCAAACGGCACGATGTGGCCGATCCCGATCACGCTGGCGCCGCCGAACGGCGAAGCCGACCACATCGGCGAGGGCGAGCACGTCGCGCTGGTCGACGGCGAGTCCGGCGAGATCGTCGGGACGATGATGGTCACCAGCAAGTACACGTATGACAAGGCCGAGGAGTGCAAGCACGTCTTTGGCACCAATGATCCCGAGCACCCCGGCGTCGCCAAGACGATGGCGCAGGGCGACGTTTGCATCGCGGGCGAGGTGATGGTCCTCAGCGAGGGCGGCTACCCGGAGCGCTTCCCGAACGAATACGCGCGCCCGGCGGAGACTCGCGCGTCCTTCGACGAGAACGGTTGGAGCACGGTCGTGGCGTTTCAGACGCGCAACCCTCTGCACCGCTCGCACGAGTACCTGACCAAGGTCGCGCTTGAGATCGCGGACGGGCTCTTCATCCACCCGATCGTTGGGGCGCTCAAGGCCGGCGACATCCCGGCCGAGACGCGTCAAGCGTGCTACGACGTGCTGCTCGAGAACTACTACCCCAAGGACCGCGTGGAGCTGAAGGTCTACCCGATGGAGATGCGCTACGCCGGGCCGCGCGAGGCGATCCTACACGCGATCATCCGCCAGAACTTTGGCTGCAGCCACCTCTGCGTCGGCCGCGACCACGCGGGCGTCGGCGATTACTACGGCACGTACGAGGCGCAGGAGATCTTCGACGACCTCGCGCCGGATGATCTTGAGCTTGAGCCGCTGAAGTTCGAGCATACCTACTACTGCCACGCCTGCCAAGGCATGGCGTCGGCGAAGACGTGCCCCCACGACAGCGACCAGCATGTTTTCATCAGCGGGACGAAGCTCCGCGAGATGCTCGCCAATGGCGAGCGCCCACCCGTCGAGTTCAGCCGCCCTGAGGTCGTTGAGGTGCTGATGAAGTACTACCAGAGCATTGAGTAGGACGGGCTTCCAGCCCGTCGATATTGTCACGGATGACTGCCCATTGAGCACCAGCCGCCGCCCGGAAACGGGTGGCGGCTGGTGCGTTCTACAGGTGCGCCGGTCACCCCAGACGAATGCCTGGGCACACCCGTCGCACGGAGATGCCGATGGTCATCGCTTATGCGCTGACGCTGATGCTGAGTCACGTGCCGGCACAGGGACAGACTTCGGACCGCCTCTATGATGAGGGCGTGCCGGAGGAGGGCGAGGTCACCTTCAGGTCGGGCAAGTATGAGGTCATCGTTCAAGCCCGGGCGGCGTGGACGATCAGGCAGATCAGTTACGACGGCGCGCTGATGGGGACGCCGACGGGTTGGTATGGGACGGTGCTGATTCCCAAGGGCGGCGAGTGGATCGGCACGGGACACAGCGAGGGCGGTCGCGAGGTGGTGCACTCGCTCGCGCTCACTGTCGATGGGGAGCCAGTTGAGTTCGAGCCGGGCGCGACGGTTGAGGGCGAGCGGATCGAGTTCGTGAAGACCTCGACGATCCACAAGTTCGCGACTACGTGGACGGTCACGCTGACGCCCGAGGAGATCGTCGAGCGGGCTCAGCTCCGGGCGACTGAGGCGCATGAACTGGCGAAGATGTATGCCTTCATGCACTGCTGGACGAAGGCCACGACGACGTGGATCGCGGAGCTTGAGGACGGAGAAACTGCCGAGGGCCCGGTGGGATCAGAGGGAGGGAACCTGGTGAACGCGGTCGCGCGCTGGGTGGCGCAATACTGGCCTGCGGAGGACCTGGGACTTCTTTGTTACATGCCCAAACTAGTGACGGGTCCGCAGGCGCGGAGTTTCATCTGGGAGCAGGATCGCTACCACAAGTATTACGTCCAGCAGAATCAGGGCGCGGCTTTCGCCGAGGGCGATGAGCTGGACTTCACGCTGATCGTGCGGGCAGTGCCAGGCGAGACCGGTGATTGGTCGGCGACGAAGGCGGCGGTGGAGGAATTGAGGGAGAGGTATCCGGCGGAGGACTAGGAGTGGTTTTGGAACCCAAGGACAGCGTCGGATCTGGAGATCCGACCTACGGGGGTTCTGAATCCGCTTCTAGCGGAGCTTGACGTTCGAGATGCCGCTGGCGCCGGGGGTGAAGAGGTTGTCGGAGAAGCGCCAGGTATCGGGGAGTTCGGGGTAACCGATCCATGCGGCCCAACGGTAGCCGGGCGCTTTGGGGTTGCGCGAGGTGACGATATTGCCAGTGACGGATACGTCGGTCATCGGCGGGTTCTCGGGGAGCGGAGGCGAGTTGAGGCGGAGGGCTGAGGGGCTGTGGGCGTTTGGGTCATCCTCCCACCAGTTCCAGTACTCGTGACCAGTACCCATGTCGGCGATGATATTGCCGGATACCTCGATGCGAGTCTGGACGTTGCCCTCGCCGGAGGCCGAGCCCGGTCCCAGGAGGATTCCCCAGAGGTCAATCGCCTTCAGGACGTTCCCCGTGACTCGCACGTCGCTTGAACCGTGCAGTACCTTGACGCCCATGAAGGCGTGGTCTACCACATTGCCGATGATGTCCACCTTGTCAGCGTGGATGTCGATGCCTTGGGCGGCGTTGTGGATGGTGTTGCGTTCGATGGTGACGTCGCGGGTATCGCGCGGCGCCGTCACGAGGATGGCAGAGCCCTGGTGCCAGTTCTTCACGCGCCCATCGCGCGCAACCGTGTGAGAGGCCAAGCGCCCGAGCGTCTCGTTGCGCGCAGTCACCTCGCCCAGGCCTTCGGCTTCGGCGAACTCCTGCGTCGGGAGGAGGCGGTCGTCAGCAATTCGGTTGCCCACGATCCGCACGCCCACGCAACGGTCGACCCAGATTCCCGTCCCATCGATGCAGCGGAAGGCGTAGCCGTATTCGGGCGACTTGGTGCGGTCATCGGTGGTAATGCGCTTGTAGTTGAGCACCTCGCAACCGATCACGTCGACGTCGCGGCACGAGTTCAACTCGATCGCGCCTCGGTTGGAGTGGTTGTCGATCACGCGGACGGAGTCGATGCGAAGACGCTCGCAGCTGATGGCGAGGATGCCGCGTTCGGTCGTCTCTCGGGCGCCATCGGGTCGGGTCAGCGTGATGCCCTCGATGGTGACGCCGGAGCACTCCTCGATGGCGAGAATTCGCGTGTCGTCATCGGCCTGGACAATGGTCCCTGGCCCGCGCAGGACGGTGTAGTCAGAGGTGATGAAGATGGGCTCGGAGATGCGATGGTCGCCTTCGGGTATGACGATTACCTGGCCCGGATTCGCGTTGACGGCGGCCTGGATGGACGGGTAGTCGGAGACGGAGATGGGCTGGGCGTGAGTGGTGGCGGCGAGGAGGCAGAGGGCGACAGCCGTGCCGACGGCGTCGCGGCTGAAGCCGCTCTTACAGGGGTGGGGCGTGGATGGGCACCACAGGACAATTGGGGGCGGCGACGACGGACGGCATGCGGACGAGGGCGTTCGCGGTCCAACGGCAGGCCAGCCGATGTTGGTCTTCATGTTAGAGGAACCACACTCAGTAGCGTTGCGCGAAGTCGCCGGCGGATAGGCTGGCGAAGTGGCCAAGGCCAAGGGCGATGGCCTCGGACGTTCAGTCACCGATGGCCACGCTCTGCACGATTTGGCAATAGCTCCCGGCCTCGGCCGTGCCGCTATATGGCATCTGGAGGGTGTAGCAGCTCTTCCCACTCCGCGCTTCCCCGCGCCACGACAGTCCCCTCCAACGAGAATCGCCAGGGACTTCGGAGTAGGCCCAGCCCGTCTCACCCTCGAAATCGCCGTTCTCGACCGATCCGCCGAACAGGTGGACCTCGTCGATGTAGTAGAAGATCTCGTGGAGTTCTGACTTGGGATCGACGACCTCCCGGTCGTAGCGCAATCGGAAAGCCAACTCGACGCGAGACTTCCCGCGCACGTGGCGCCCCACATCGAGGACCAGGTGCTCCCACTCCTCGCGACCCTCGCTGTCATCGTCGTAGATGACCGTCCCGTCGATGAGGATCTGCTTCCGATAGTAGCCGCCGACCGCGCTGTCGTTTGAATCCTTGACCCAGGCGCTGAGGTAGTAGCCCGGCTCCGGCGGCCGCGCGACGACGGGGACCCACGCCGTGTCTGTGATCCCGAACTCGTTCCCGACACGGAGCGCCACCAGGTACCGCCCCGGCTCGCGGAACGCGTGGGTCGCCTTCGCCTCGTGCGAGCGAACTCCGACCGGCCCGGGCGAATCGCCGAAGTTCCATTCGTATGAGCGGATCGAGCCGCCTTCTCTGTCGTGACTCTCGGAAGCATCGAACTCGACCGTCAGCGGCGCGGGCCCGGAGAGTCGGGAAGCCTTGATCACCGGCGCGGGCAGGACGTCCTCCGCGACGGGCCCGTAGAGATTGTCGTTCACCTCGAGCCTCGTCCCGTTTGCGCGCGCGTCGTCGATGGCCGCGCCGCGGTCCGCGTGGTAGAACCAGTTGTGATGGAACCGCGCCCCACCCAGCGGCGCGCCGCGCAGCAGGATGGCCCGCACCTGCGTGTTTCGGAAAGTGTTGTGGTGGATGATCGTCCAGTCGCCGGCCCTATCGGGATGTCCGTGGCGGTCGAAGGACGGATTCGTGTCGTGGTACAGACAGAGGTTGTAGCGGGCTTCGTAGCTCCCCTTCGCCTGCGCGCCCGAGCCGATGTGGTGGCGGTTGAAGTCAAACAGGTTCGCTTCGATCAGCGCCCTGCCCGCGTCCGCGACCCAGACGCCGTATCCATACCCCGCGCGGCGCGTGTGGTGTATGTAGTTGTGGTGAACACGCGCCGACCCGATCGTGTCGAGATACACTGCCCACTTGTCCCATGACCACAGCTCGCAGTTGTCCACTTCCAGGCTGCCATGGACGTCGCGAATGCAGCAGGCCACGCCAACTCGCCCATAGTGGTGGTCGCCGTAGTCTCCTGATGGCCCTCGAAGCCGCAATCCCGTCAGGCGGACGCCCTCGCCGCCGGTCAGGAACACGGACATGTAGTCCTGATCGGGGTGTCGGGACCCGGAGTAGATCAGGGCTCCCAAGGAGCCGCCGCGTCCGCGTCCGCCGGCCAGCGTCACGCGCCCGGGGATGATGATTTGGGACACGCCCGTCAGGTCGATTCGCGCGTCGTCGCTGACGTAGACCACCTGTCCGGCGGAGGCCGCCGCGAGCGCGTCGAGGAGCTCGCGAGCGCTCGACACAACGACGTCCGCATCCGCCGGTCGGATGATATCGCGGTAGCCCGGTCCGCCGCCGATGGGGTCGCCCGTGGGGTTCATCTGCTCGCCGTAAGTCGCGGCGCGCGCGACCGACGCCCCCCACAGCACGCCCGTCAAGAGGCTGACGACCATGACCAGGCAACTGCGCTCTGTTCGCATCGTCTCACCCCTCGGGAGTGGTCGCCTTCAGTTCACAGGAACCAGACTCGATACCTCTGCACGAAGTCACCGGCGTACAGACCCGCGAAGCTCCAGATTCCGATGCTGACGAAGTGCCCGAGCGTGAAGGCGATGAAGCCGGGCGCGAGCCGGCGGTAGAGTCGGAAGCCGCCGAGTCGGATCACGATGGTCTTCGTCGCGAAGATCACCAGCGCGGCGAACCACATGTAGTTATCGTGGCAGCTCGCGAAGGCGTATCCCACCGCGTGGAGCGGGAAGGCGACCCAGGTGCGCCGGGCCATGATCAGCGAGAGCGTCATGAAGGCGCCGACGCAAGTGGCCGTGAGTTCAGGCACGTTCGGCGGCGAAGGCGCGTCGATCCACTCGCTCGCGGCCTTGAACTCGCGCATCGCGATCCCCGCGCGCTGCCCGCCCTGAGTGCCGCCAACCGTCTCCATCACATTCCCGCCCCACGTGTAGTATGAGGCCAAGTACATCCAGAGCGAGATGACGAAGCCGACCACCGTCGCGAGCAGAACGAGCTTGGCGGTGCGCCGCGCGCCGAGCCCCATCGTCTCGCCGACAATGCACGATTCCTGCTTTGAGCTGGTGATGGCATAGTACGTCCCGCGCTGCAGGAACGTGAAGATGGAAAGCAGCGTGAAGCTCTTCGTGTTGGCGGCGGTGATGAACGGCTCAGAGCCCAGGAAGTTCGTCATCACCTTCTTCTGCATCACCAGCGGGTAGCCCCACACAATCGGCAGGCCCGTCTCACCTCGGTTGCGGCAGTAGGCGATCAGGAACAGCGTGCCGATGCCGATGTAAGTCGCCATCTGCCAGAGCGACACGCCGTGAAACACGGGGAACGCGACGAGGTAGATCAGCCCGCCGATCGCCCCGATCATCGCCCACCGATGCGGCAGCGGCTCGCCGGAGTCGTCGACCTTCTTCGTCCCCCACGAGTGGCGCCACGCATCGGCCAGCCGCCCGCGCGCCTGGTAGATGAAGTACAACCCGAGGATGATCAGCGCCCCCGTGGCCTGCTGCCTCGAGAACGGAAATCCGCCCGGCTGGACGCCGACGATGAAGCCCATCGGACGCGAGAACCACTGCATCATCGAGAAGACGAAGATCGAGAGCTGGATGTCGGATGGGACGAGGTATCCGAGCCCGAGGATCTCCGGCTTGTACCATACGGCGAGTCCGTTCATCAGGCTCCACGGGCGCTCGGTGAAGAGCTGACCGATGGGGTAGTACAGCCCCATGGCGGGGACGCTGGGGTTGAACGCGTGGAGCATGTTCAGCCCGTTGTAGATGAACGCGAGGCTGAAGCCCGTCCACATGATGGGGTCCTTGAAGAACGTGACGCCCGTCCCGGGGCTTCGGCCGCTGCGGACCAATTCGACGGACATCGATGCGATCGGGAAGGTGAGGTGGTCGTCCTCTTCCCACTTCTTGCGGAAGAGAGTGACGATGCAAAACGAGCTGAGGAAGTAGACGACGAGGTAGACCGTCCACACGCCAAACGGCCAGCGCCACTCGCGCCACGGGACCTGGTAGCTCTGCGCGAAGAACTGGTAGGCGGCCTCCAGCGCGGGGCCGACGAGCCTGATCTTCGCGAGGCTAGTCGGCGGGATCGAACTCGGCGCGCCCTCCCAGAACGTCCGCACCGACTCGCCCTCGATGGGCGCCCAGTGCTTGGGGATGTGGAGCTTCATCTCGTCGAAGTGGTTGGTGGGTTCCTCGAAGTACTGAAGCTCCATCAGGCAAGGGAGTATGAGTCGGATGATCCCGACCGACGGCATCGCGCAGGAGACGATCAGGAAGAGGTAGACGGCGAGGATCTCGTGGCGAGTCAGCGCGAACTGCTTCACCAATCGCGCGAGGATTCCTGAGCCGGGCGCGGTGGAGTTCGCCAGCGCTGAGTGGAGCTTCCAGAGCAACGCGAACACGGCCGCCACCGCGCCCAGCGCAAGAATCGCGGGGATCGGAGGCGTGCTCTCGCTCATCTGACTCGTCGGCGTGACGAGTTCGGAGTACTCCACCCACGCGTTGACGAGGACAGTCATCACGATGCCGACGAGTATCGCCCGCACCGTGATGGCGCGGACGCCAGACGTGGGCGGCGGGGAGGTGGGTGATTCGGTTGTGGTGGTTGGTGATTCAGGCATTTGTGTCACGGGCGAGACCCAAAACCGTTCGTGCCAGCGGGTCTCCAGACCCGCTAGACGTGCTTGGCGAACTGCTAGCGGGTCTGGAGACCCGCTAGCACGGACAGATTGGGCATACATCTATGTCCCCGACCCTCTACCCCACCACGGCCAATCCAGAGCATCATCGATGAGGCCAACGACCCTTGGATTGTCGAGGATGTACTGTGACCACTCCTCGTATTCAGGCTCGTTGCGGATCATGCGGTCAAAGCTCTCATCCCTCCATAGCGATCCTCGCCGTCCCAGGGCCGCGTTGATCCGACGTGCCATCCACTTCTTCGCGTCGCCCAGGACCTCTGCGAGACGCTCGCTCCGGCCCTCATCCGCCATCGGCTTCAGGATTGCGTGGACGTGGTCAGGCATCACGGTGTAGTCATAGAGGAGGTAGCGTTTCCCATCCTGGAAGCGCAGGGCGTCGATGATATTGGGCGCGATGTCGGCACGTGTTAGGTCGACGGGGACGCGCTTACGGACCGAGAACCGCACTGCGTAAGTTTCGCCTGGCGCCTCCCAGTGAGGCAGGTTGCGCTCACGGCGCTCGAACTCTCCTACCCGATCTCGCCCCATCGCCGATCTCTCCTCAGACCACGGCCGTTCGTGCCAGCGGGTCTCCAGACCCGCTAGGTGCGCTGGCGAACAGCTAGCGGCTCTGGAGAGCAGCTGGCACAGACAGATTAACGGAACACGGCGTCGGATCTGGAGATCCGACCTACGAACGTCCCGGAGCCGCCCTAGTGCGAATGCCCGTGTCCGTGTGAATGGCCGTGACCGTGCTCGTCCATTCGGCCTTCGAGTTCCTTGCGGGATTCCTCGAAGATGGCTTTCATCTCGCGGTGGCGCTTCTCGTCGTAGCGGACCGACAGCGTGTCGAGGTAGGTCAGGCCGCCGTCGATGAGCGTGAGCATGTAGCTGGCGTCGGATGGGCTGAAGATGTCGCTGCCACCAGCGATGACATACACCGGCGACGTGTGGGCGCCGAGGTGGACCGGCCAGCAGTGGTTGACGCTCATGTTGCTGCCGCACCGCGCCGCGATCCAGCAGCTACCAGTGACCGTGATCTTCTCCTTCAGGCTGAGCTTTTTCGTGCCCTTGCTGCGCGTCGAGGCCGCGACGATCTCGCCATTGACGACGATCTCCAACCGGTGCATCGGCCACATGCTCGTGGCCTCGGTGTGGATCTCAAGCGTGCCGCCGGGCTTCTTCATCTTGATCTCGCCGCCGATGAGTTGACCGTCGACACGCATCTCGATCAGCGGGCCGCTCGTGGTGAAAGTGCGCCCGGCGCGGACGGCCTCGCCCCACGATTCGAAGTTGAACTCCTTGTCCGGATCGAGTTGCGCGTACGTGCGGACGCCGCCGACAGGCATCCCGGCGCTCATCTTGTCCGTGCCGCCGACCGCCGCGGCTCGGTAGCCGCAATTCAGGTACTTGTACCACTCGGCGAAGGTGAACTCATCCAGCGAGCCGCTCTCGGGATTCGCGAAGCGGCGAAGCTCCGCGCCGTCGAGGAGGTCGCGCATGAAATACAGCGGCTCCTCGCAGACCGGGAACGGGAAGTGAGGCCTGATCGTGACGCCGTCGCGCTCCTTGCAGGTCCGCGCCCACTCGCTTAGCAGGACGCAATCCGGATCGCCGATGTGGGCCTCGCTCGGCCCGCCCGCGCACATCGGGAAGACGGGGTCGCCATGCGTGCCGAGCATCGAGATGTGCCCGAGCAGGTGATTGCGATTCTCGGTGCCGACCCAGACGATCGTGTCGTCGCGCGAGGATCCGCTGACGTCGCCGGAGATGTCGCCGACGTTCGTGTAGAGGTGGCCCCACTGGCTGGCGAGGAGGTTGATGAGATTCACGCCCTCGCCCTGGCCCTCGAGCCACGCGGTCTCGGGCGAGAGGAAGTGGACGTGCGTGTCGGCGGTGATCCAGCCCTTGCTCCGCCAGTCGGTCCAGCGCTTGATCTCGAGATTCACCTCGCGCTGGCCAGGCCTGATGTTGATCTTCTTGCGGAGGGGCTCGTACTCGAAGCCCTTCGACAGCTCAACATACACCTCGCCGATCGGCATCTCCGCCTGGAAGCGATCGGGCACGTAAGCGTAACTTGAGCCGCCCAGTTGCAGATCGCCCGCGTAGTCCTCAAACCAGCGGTCGTTAACGACCGCGTGGTGGCCGTACGGAGGGATGTACTCGCCATTTGGCCCGAGCATCTGGAGCCTGGTGGGGGTGCCCTTGCCGGTGGATTTATCCGTCACGCTGAACTGAATCCACGTGCCCTTGGGGTTGACGATTCGGACGCGCGCCTTCTTGTCATCGCTGGCCGCGGTGCCTTTGTTGAAGGCCCGGCCGAAGTCGATCGCGCGCTTCTTGCCCTTGCCGGCTTTCACCGTCAGCGTCGCGCCCTCGGAGGCGGAGGCCTCCAGGAGGAACTCCTTGCTCGGCGCATCCGGGCGAGGCTCAGAACCGAGGCCCTTGTCCGGGCTCTTCAGCCACTCGTCGTTCATCGGTGCGGGCGCCGCATATAGCCTCGTGATGACGCCGAGGTCGATCTCGGCCTGGAGGTCTTGCGCCGTCACCTTCTCGCTTGCCGGCAGCGTGAGCTTGTAGAGTTTTCGGGCCACGTGCCTGAGCGGATGTCCGGCGCCCGTGTAGGCCGTAATCCCTAGAACTGCGAACGGCTCGTCCTGCACGCTCCGCATTACGATCGACTCGATAGTCTGGTCGGGCCGCGGATTCTCCAGCGCGTAAACCCAAAAGCTGACGGGCGAGCCGCCCTTGTAGGTGACGCCTGTCTGGAGCTGCCCCCACGCCCACGCGGGCGCGGTGTTGTAGTCCCACATCTCGGGCATCGCGGCGGGCTGGGCGGCGAAGGCGTTGCCCCCCCCACGGACCGCTGAACGGGTTGATCTCAAACCGGCGGCGGATCGGAGTCGCGCATTCCTCGCCGTCGGTGTAGACGAGGCTGTAGGCGCCGAGGACCTCTCCCCCACTTGCGTTCTTGGAGTACTCGTCGGTGACGTTGCAGAAGTGGGCGATGCAGATGTGGGTGGCCTTGCGCTTGATCGCGGCCTCGGCCTCATCGCCGTCGCGGGCGAGGAGGATTAGTCCGGGCTTCTTCACGTCGCCCGGTCCGAAGGCAAACGGAATCCCCCAATGGGTCGTCGCCTCGCGAGGGAGCTTCCCGCTGATGCCATCCATCATCCCATGCCAAGCAGCGCCTTTCTTCGGCTTCTTCGAGGTGAGCGCGGCGGGAGAGTTGAACTGCCTGCTAAGGTCGATGGGCTTGAACTTGCCGGCCATGTCGATCCCCTCCGGGGGCGAGCGGTGTCTCCGACGAACTGACGGGCATACTTCGTCGGGACGGCGCGAAGGCCTTCAGGGACGGCGACAGGCGAGGACGCCTGTCCTACGACGGCAACGGCGTCGGATCGGGAGATCCGACCTACGAACGACGGAGCCATGGCACGGACGAGGAGCAGCACATGAACCGCCGCGTCTTTCTCGCCGCATCGACGGCCGCTGGGCTGGGCGCCCTGGCGGGGAGCGTTCACGCGCAGACGGAATCGTGGATCGACCCCGACACTGGGCACCGGGTTCTGCAACTCGTCCCCGGGAACTCGAAGGGCTTCTACTTCCACCAGAACTGCTTCACCGCGTCGGGCGACAAGATGGTCTACCGCGCGCCGACGTCGATCGGCCCGCAGGCGTTCGTCTGGGACTTCCGAACGAACCGCAGCTATCAACTCACGCGCGACCCCGGGGGCGCCAACAGCGAGATCGTCGGGCCCAGGGGCAGGACCTTCTACTACCGCAACGGGCGCGTCATCCGGTCCGTCCAGATCGACACGCTGGAGTCGAGAGACATCTGCGAGCTGCCGGGGAATCTGTCGGGCTACGCGTGTGCCCTGAGCGCCGATGAGAAGACGCTCGCGTCGGGCTTCATCGACGACGGCGCCGAGATCGCCGCGTTGCCCCGCAACGAGATGTTCGTGAGGATGTTCGAGGCGGGGCTGCGGAACGTCATCTACACCATCAACACGGAAACGGGGCGCTTCGAGGAGGTCTACGAGGAAGACAGCTGGCTTGGGCATTTCCAGTTCTCACCCACTGACCCCGACACGCTCATGTTCTGTCACGAGGGACCGTGGGAGTGGCTCGACCGGATCTGGCTATTGAGCGTGAGCACGGGCAAGACGCGCCTGGTGTACAAGCGCAAGCACCCCGGCGAGATCGCGGGGCACGAGTTCTGGGCGCCTGATGGCAAGAGCGTGTGGTTTGACCTCCGCAACCGCCAGACCGGCACCTTCGCCCTCGCTAAGACGGACCTCGACACCGGCGAGACGAGCGTCTATCCGCTCAAGCCCGAGGAGTGGTCCGTCCACTACAACATCGGCCGGCACGCGAGCTTCCTGTGCGGCGACGGCGGCGGCGTGGGGCCGTGGATCTATCGCTTCGATCCCCAACCAGACCTGACGATGGACGTGACCAAGCTCTGCAGTATCCGTGAGAACGACTACGCCACGTGCGAGCCCAACGTTCACGTCACGCCCGACGGAGAATGGGCGCTGTTCACCTCCAACCAGGCCGGCGAGAATCGCCTCTACGCGGTCTCCACCACGGCCGAGGATAATCCCGGCTGACCGCGAACCTAGAGTTGGTTCCCAGAACCCCAACAACGTGGGCCTGTCGGATCTGGAGATCCGACCTACGGGGGTTCTCAAACCACTTCTAGGCGGCGTCGCACACGGCATGCCCTGACATGAAAGGCGGATTTACATTGGCTCCGATTAGACAGTCACTCTCATGGTGGTGCTTCGCGCGCGAGGGTATTGACCCCGTTGAGTTGATCAAGACCGCGGCCGATATTGGCTACGCGTCGATCGAGATGGGCTCGGAAGAGCACTACGACCTCATCCACGAATGCGGAATGGACGTCGCGATCACGATGGGGCATGGCACGCTCGTCGATGGCCTCAACAAGCCCGAGAACGCCGACCGCATCGAGGCCGAACTGCTTGAGAACATCGAGATGGCCGTCGCGGCCAAGATCCCGAGTCTCATCTGCTTCAGCGGCAACCGCGAGGGCATGGCGGACGACGTCGGGGCGAGCAATTGCGCCGACACCCTCAAGCGCGTCGCCAAGGCCGCCGAGGACGCGGGCATCCTGCTGTGCATCGAGTTGCTGAACAGCAAGGTCGACCACGCGGACTACATGTGCGACCGGACGGAGTGGGGCGTTGAGGTCTGCAAGATGGTCGGCTCGCCGAACGTGAAACTGCTGTATGACATCTACCACATGCAGATCATGGAAGGCGACCTCATCCGTACCATCGGCGACAACATCGACTACATCGGCCACTTCCACACGGCGGGCAACCCGGGCCGCAATGACATGGACGAGACGCAAGAGATCTACTACCCTCCCGTGGCCAAGCGCATCGCGGAGACCGACTACGCCGGCTTCGTCGGACACGAGTTCATCCCGAAGGGCGATGTCTTCGAGGCCATTCGGGCCGCGTACGAAACCTGGAATGTCTAGTGCCACCAACCGCCCAGCCCGACGGCACAATCACGGTTGTCGTTCCGGTTCTCGATGAGGAAGAGAACCTGCCTCAACTCGCCACGGAGCTGCGGGATGTCGCCGCGGAACATGACCTGCAGATCGAGGTCATCATTGTGGATGACGGCAGCACGGACGACACGTGGGCGGTGATCAGCGAACTGGCGGAGGCGGATGCTCGGTTCTCGGGGATCCGCTTCCGACGCAACTTCGGCAAGGCCGCCGCGCTTCAAGCCGGGTTCAGCGCCGCGCGCGGGAGCATCATCGTCACGATGGATGGCGATCTGCAGGACGATCCCCGCGAAGTGCCCAAGCTCATCGCCAAGCTGGAGGAGGGCTACGGCACGGTCAGCGGGTGGAAGCGCCGGCGCTACGATCCATGGCACAAGGTCGGTCCGAGCCGCGTCTTCAACTTCGTGGTCGGCTGGCTGACAGGCGTCAGGCTTCACGACGTCAACTGCGGGCTGAAGTGCTACCGGCGCGCGGCGGTTGAGGAGGTCGCGCTATATGGCGAACTCCACCGGTTCATTCCCGTGCTCGCGGAGGCGAAGGGGTTCACCGCGGCGGAGGTCGAGATCGCGCACCGGCCCCGCGTGCATGGGGTCAGCAAATTCGGCGCGAAGCGCTTCATCCGCGGGTTCTTAGATCTTCTCACCGTCAAGTTCCTGACAGGCTACGGCACGCGTCCGCTTCATCTTCTCGGCGGCGTCGGGCTGGGGGCCTGCGCGCTTGGCGGCGCCGGGGTCACGTATCTCGCAATTCTCTGGCTGGCCGGCGTCCGCCCCATCGGCGACCGGCCGTTGCTAAGCTTCTCGATCATGGCCGTCCTGCTCGGCGCCCAGATGATTGCGATGGGATTCTTGGCGGAACTGCTCACCGCGTATCACATCCGGCGCGATCCGTCCTACAGCATCGGCGAATGCGCCCCACGCCGATTCGCCCAGCGCGATGGCGAACAACTGCCTCCAGTATAGGATCATGGCCGAAGAAACTATCGTCCCCCCAGAAGCTGAACCGACGCCCGAACCCGACCGCGCCTTCATCAGCATGGCGTGGATCATCGCGGTCGCCGCGGGCGCGCT
>CAZKUN010000010.1:59153-79370 GCA_964555935.1 uncultured Armatimonadia bacterium
GATCTTCGGCATCACGCTCCGCACGGCCCCGGTCCTCTGCCCAAACGACGGCTCGCGGTGGGACACGATCTGGTCGCTGGTGGAGAAGGGCACGTACATCATCGATGACTGCCCTTGGCCGACCATCGACATGGTTCATCGAGACGGGCACGACTACTCCAGCAAGCCGGCGCTCTGGCCGACGCTCATGGCGGGCGAGTACTGGCTGATCAAGAAACTGACCAAGTGGACGATCCAGGACAACACCGAGCCGGTCTGTCGGACCATCCTCTTCACCTGGAACGTCATCCCGCTCGTGATCTACATCGGCCTGGTGGGACATCTCCTGGCGCGCTGCTGCGCGAGCCAATGGTGGCGCGGCTACTGGCTGGTCGCGGCGGCGCTTGGCACTTACGTGACGGGTTACTGCGTCACGCTGAACGACCACAGCCTCGGCGCGATGTCGGCGCTATTCGCGTTCTATTGCGGGATCCAGATTCTCCACTTCGGCAACCGCAAGTGGATACATTTCAGCCTCGCGGGGCTGTTCGCCGCGTGGACAGTGTGCAACCAACTCCCGTCCGCGTTCTTCGGGATCGCGCTGTTCGTCTGGTTGCTGGTTCGCGAGCCCAAGCGCACGCTCATGTTCGGGTTGCCGGCGGCGCTGCTCGTGGTCGGCGGGTTCATGGCGACCACTTACGCATCGACCGGCGGATTCGTCCCGTACTACATGTACAAGAACACGGAGCTATACCAGTACGAGGGGAGTTACTGGACCAACCCCGTCGGCATCGATGCGCTGGCTGAACCGAAGCACATCTACCTCTTCAACTCGCTGATCGGGCACCACGGGTTCTTCTCGCTCTCGCCGATCTTCGTCTTCAGTGTCATCGGCATTGGGTTCGCGCTGTTTCGTAGCAATCCGCAAGCGCGCCAGATCGCTTGGTTCGTGCTGTTCGGCGTAGGCGCCAGCCTCGTTATCAACGTGTGGAAGACGAATAACTACGGTGGCGTCTGCCAGGGATTCCGGTATCTCATCTGGCCTGTTCCGCTGATCATCATCGCCGGATCTTTCGCCGCGCGTCAGTACGGCCGGGCGAAATGGGTCCGCGCCATCGCTCTATGCTGCCTCTTCATCTCGGTCATGACCATGGGCGTCTGCACCGACAACCCGTGGAGTCGCTCGTGGCTCGAGGACCTCTGCATGAAACACGACTGGTTGTGGGCGACGTACTAGGCGTGATGGAGTTCCCAATGAGACTGCGGCCCACCGGCCGGGTGGCGGCGTTGCTGTGGGGGCTATGGTTGGCCGCCGCTGTCGGCGCGGCTCCCGGCTTCACGGTGCATGATGGCATCGCCGTGGTTGAGGACGACGGCACTCTCATCGAGGGCGGTCACGTGTTCGACCTCGACGGCATGAGTATCGCCTTCACGCCCAACCCGAGCGGAGGCTACGACGCAGAGCACATCCCGCGGACGTTTGACTCCGGCTGGGGCGAGCGAATCGAGTGGGACGAGCCGGTCAACCACATCGGCACCAGAGAGATGGCGCTGACCCAGCACGCGTTCCCGTTTGGCGGCCGCGCGTACGACAGCCTGTTTGTCAACACCACGGGCACCGTTACCTTCGAGCACCGCGAAGACGAGCGCTTCCCCGTTGGGCGAAGGCCGGATTACGCAGCCAAGATGCCGGCCGTCGCTCACATTCTCCCCGCCGCCGGCCCCGTGATTGCCCCGCTCTACAACCGTTTTCTGGCCAAGGATCCAAGCGCGATCTTTGCCAAGGAACTCGCCGATCGCATCGTGATCACGTGGCGGATGACCAGTTGGTTTGGCTCGGACCACCACTTCCGACGCCCCAACCTGAACGCGTTCCAGGCCACGCTCTTCGCAGACGGCCGGATCGTCTTCGCCTACGATCGCGTCGATGTTGAGGACGCGGTCCTCGGGATCTTCCCGCCGCCCGCGAAACTCCCCGTTGAGGAGACCATCTCCGAGCAACTCGATGGTGCTGAGAGAGAGCTACCACGATGCATCGACATCGTGCGAGCCAGCCTGAGGCGGGGGGACCGTCGCGGGGTCCAGGTCGTCTACGAGACTCGCGGGGCGCCTCCGCCGCCGGGCGATCCCGATGCGCAGGGGCTCTACTACCGCTTCCAGGCTCGATGGCGAGACCCGCTCCCGGACGGCGAGTGGCCGCTCCGAAAAGCCGACTTCGTCATCGACATATACACGGACGGAAGCGACTACATCGCTCGTCAATGGTCGCCTCAGGATCCCCAGTTCTACGGCGGCGGATTCACGCCAACTGTTGACGAGGACGGGGTCGCCATCACGCTCCCGCACAGTCTCCTCAACAGCGCGCGACGCATCGCGTGGAGGGGCTCGGCCGGGCGGGGGCCCGTGCGCGACCATTTCGATGGCCAGCTGACGCGACTTCGGTGGGCGCGTGAAAGTCGCCCAGTGCGACTCCGCGAGGACCTGCCGATCCGCGGACGCCAGCCAGCCATCTATGAGGTGTTCCACCACCCCGTTCTGAAGTGCCAGCCCCTGCTGCGGCAGTTCTACGGGCACTTCGGGGATGATTACGACTTCCTCATCCCGCTGGGCGTCGCTCGGATTGACACGGACTGGCGGTCGGCGATCCCGTTCGGCTGGGGCCGCAACACGGTCGAGGGAATCGGGCAACAAGTTGAGGACGAGTCGGTCGTTAGGCGATATGGCAG
The DNA here is from genome assembly GCA_964555935.1 of uncultured Armatimonadia bacterium. Classification (GTDB taxonomy): domain Bacteria; phylum Armatimonadota; class Zipacnadia; order Zipacnadales; family VGFC01; genus CAZKUN01. The sequence goes on from CAZKUN010000010.1 coordinate 61,859, forward strand.
CGCCGGTCGGCTGAAGGGTTTCATCTGGCCGACCTGCCTGCCCGCGCCCGTGTACGACCGGGCGGGCACGGATGGCGCGGGCGCGTTCACGGGGCACAACCGCGCAAAGTTCTACTGGACCCACGAGATGAGCCATCGCTGGCTGGCCTGGCTGAAGTACGACGACCGGGGAGACGCCCGACGGTCGGTTGCTGCGCGACCCGGTGGGGCACTGGCTCGATGGACTCCACGCGCCCTCCGCATTCCCCATCGCGAGCCCCGTCGAGCGCTCGCCGCAAGGCGGGAACGCGTGGCAAGAGAACGAAGACGGCACGTTCACGCGGAACAGCCAGGGGCACTTCGTCGCGAGTGGATTCAGTTGGTTGGACCTCTACGCCATGGGCCTGGCGGCCCCCGACGAAGTGCCCGACTTCTATCTGCTAGACGACGCGACGCCCACCGATGACGAGGACAGCCTCACCTTCACGGCGACCAAGCGCGAGGTCGCCATCGAGCAGGTCATCGCCGCATCCGGGGAACGCGTCCCATCCGCCGCCGACGCTCAGAAGGACTACCGAGCGGCGCTCATCGCCGTCGTTCGTGAGGGCGAGACCCCTACTGCTTCAGAGTTACGCGCGCTTCGAGCCCTTCAACGCGCGTTCGAGGAACACTGGAGCGCGGCGACCGGCGGGAAATCGACGATGACGGCGAGGGTGGTAGAGCGCTAGACCGGCCGTCACCTCACCTCGACCCGGGTGACTCCCGCGTTGGTCTTGATGCGAGGGTCGCCCGTCTCCAGTCTCTGACCGTTGATGACGACGTTCTCGAAGGTGATCCCATCGATCTCGCTGCCGGGCCCGTCCGAGATGAGCACGACATCGCTGCTCGCTGAACTCAGCACGGTGATGTTGCGGAAGACTACGTTGCTGATCTTCCCGCTCGGTTCCTCGCGCTCTGGAGGGTCCAGCAACTCGTAGGGCGAGCCGGGCTTCGTGGGATGCTCCACGTGCCAGTCATCCCAGTTGTTGATGACCTTGATCGGCGCGTGGCGCGGCCCGCAAACATCCTCAATGACGATGTTCTCAAAGCGGAAGTTGGTCGCGTTGCCCGGCCCCGTCAGCTTCAGCCCGACGACCGGGCAGGCTGATATGTTGTCGGTGGAGTGGATCACGGTGCAGTCCTCGTAGACTACGTTCGTGATGTCCGCGCCCGTCTCGTGCATCAGCCCCAAACTGCCGCCCACATTGTTCCACACCACGCAGTTGCGGAACGTGACGTTCTCCTGAGGGATCCACACCTTGATTTCGAACGAATCGTCGGCGTTGTGCGTGAAGCAGTTCTCCACCAAAGCGTCCGATGTTCCGCCGATGCAGATGCCGTCGTTATTGACGTAGTGCCCGACGATCTTGACGTTGTCGATATGCACGTCGCGGCAGTTCACCACGTTGAGCGACCAGACGCTCGATTCCCGAATGATGATGCCCTCGATCTTCAAGTTCTCGATCCCCTGGACTCTGATCAGCGGGCCACGCTGGCGCTGCTCGATCGCCCGTCGGCCGCAGATGATGCCTCTCCCGCGGACCGTCACGTCCTTCTGCCAGTGACCGTCAAACAGCCCCGTCGTCGAGTAGACATCCAGACCGTAGGCCTTGTGTGGCTCGCCAAGTTCGGCCTCGGGCACGGGATCGAGTTCGACGATTGCGCCGCCCGCGATGTAGACCGTCTCGCTGGCCTTGATGTCGATCTCGCGGGCGCGGTGGCGGCCCGGACCGAAGTAGCGGACATCTGGATCATCGGGATCGGGGACATCGGTCTCAGGAGGATTGGCGAAGATGTGAAGCGGATGTTTGAGCGAGCCGCCGGGCTCAACACTCAGTTGGCAGGGCGCGTCGAGGGTGAAACGGATCTCGTTGTCGACGACCTCCGGCGTGATGCCATGAGCCAGCGGCCGGACAACAACGCTCGACGTGTCGACGCCAGCCTCCCGGAGTCCATCGAGAAACCCAATGCTGACGGTCGCCTCGCCATCGATGTCGAAGTAGCAGAAGCTGATCGGCGATACGGGCCGGCCGGCGATCCTCTCGTCCGACTCGTCGGCGAACTGGTATGAGGTGTAGCAGAACGTGGGCTCGCCATAGACCGTGACGGCGTAGTCGGCCGAGGCCGGCTCGCCATCCGGCGGCGGGTAGATGGTGACGTCGGCGCCCGATGGCGATGGCAGCAGCAGGGCCCCCAGTAGGGCGGCGATCATTGATTCACTTTGACCTTCACGCGGCCGATGAACGCCGTACTGCCCTCGTCGGGCTTGGCGAGCGTTATCTCGACTACGTTGCCCGTCACGAGTTTGGCGGGGATCGCCACGTCGAGCCACTCGTAGCCGTCGTATCCGCCGTGTTTCAACACTTGCGTCTCGCCGCCGATGGTGAGTTTGGCGACCCGCTCGTCGTTCTTCGCGCCCCAGTAGAGGCTCAGCGTGTGGTCTTTCCCGCGCTGCGTTTTCAGACGCAAGGTGAGGTCGCCGTGGTTCAGCCAGTAATACGACTCGTCCTTGTAGACCTCGCGGGAGAGGTCGCGGTAGTCGGTCAGGTCGCCGTCGGCGACGAGCAGAACCCGACGACTCGCCGCCGGAGTTCCCGGGCCCGTGCTGACGGTCAGCACGACCTCAGTGTCCTTCGCGCACGAGCCGCGCAGGGCGATTGCGGCGCGGCCCTTCGCGGGGAGATCCAGGACAGCCGGCGCAACCGTTCCCCAGTCCGACGAGACGGCCGCCGAGACCGGCGTGTCCGCCGCGTTCCTCACGACCATGATCACTTCGGTCTCCTCACTCGCCGCCGCCCAGTCCGGCCCGGAGATCTGGAACTGGGAGACGCCATGCGGTGGCGCCGACGCGACCGAGACGGTCGCAGTCCACTCGCCCCCCGCCGGGACTGACACTGGCAGGCCGCTCCTCAACGCGCCGCCGTCGTGGGTGGATGTCTCGCCGGCGGCCGGCTGCACGAGGTATCGCACTCCATCATCCACCGTGAACCACTCCGCGTACTGGTTGAGTCTCGGGTAATCCGGCGAGACGCCGAAGTGATCCCGGTGGCGCGGCCGGTCGAAGATGACCCGTCCCGACCATGGCTCCTCGGCTCGGATGGAAAGCAGCAACTCGCCGTCGCGGATCACGCCGCCGATCTTCACGTCCTCGCGCCACGGGTCGATCCGGCACCCGGCTGTCTTGGCGAACGCAACCATCAGCCATGTCCGCGCGACATTGCCGTCGCCATGCCAGCCCTCGATGACTCCGTCGGCCTTCTGGATCGCTGACATCTTGGCCGTCATGCGGTCGACCCATTCCCATGTCTCGGGCACGTCGATGCGGTTGAGCAGCACGACTCCGCTCTCGATGGAATCGGCGTAGGCATCCGCGCCGCCCCAGTCGTTGTGCGTGCAGATACCCTTCATCCCGCGCTCCACGACATCGCGGTACTTCTCCTCGCCGGTTAGCATGTAGTAGGTGTAGACGGCGTTGAGTATGTACCCCCAGGTGTCCGGCGTGCCGCCGGAGCCCTCGCCGGTGGCGGTGTCGTAGCTCTGATACCACAACCCGTCGCCTTTTATGCACTCGCCGGTGAGGGTGTCGATGAATCGGCGCATCTCGGGCGCCCACGCCCCGGCCCTTTCAGGCGCGTAGCGCGTGGCGAGCACGTAGACCTCGCTCAGGCCCCCGCAGATCTCGGACCCGTGATCGTTCAGTCGAAGCGCTGAGTTGGTGGCGCGGTGGTTGGCGAAGTCCCAGCCATGGCACGGCAGGTGGTTTGAGCCCGGCAGCGCTTCGAGGAAGTAGGCATCGCCGAGTCGCAGCGCCATACTGAGGAAGATATCATTCCCCGTCGCGGGATAGAGCCGCGACAGCACCTGCATCATCTCGCCGTTGACCTCGGCGCTTCCGCTGGGGACCACGCCGAACTGCGTGGGGGTGCGGGATTCCTTGCAGATGTCGATTGCGATGCTCCGCAGACGGCTGAACCACTCCGTCCGGCCCGTCAACTCCGTCATCGGCAGGAGGCCATCCTTGCAGTACTCGGACGCGCCGAAGATCAGCCGGTCCCAGTTGATCTCCTCGCGTGAGAAGCTCTGGGTCTGGAAGCTGAAGGAGTCGGGCAGGCTGCCGACCCGCGTCGTCAGCGCGATCTCGCTATGAAGCATGTCGGTCAGCGTCGCCATCGATTCTTCATCCGTCGTCGCCCACGCGCTGAGCACCATGAACGGGTAGTTGTCGGCGGCGGAGTTCTCGGGCGTCCAGTGCGGGCTGTTGAGGTTCTGGGGGATCAAGCCCGACGCGGGATCCGCGTGGGCCAGCCACCCGTGGACGAAGCGATTGCAGCGCGCGAACAGGTCCGCCGCCTGGTCGCCATTCTGCCGAGCAACGTCGATGTCGGCGGGTTGACAGACGCCGAAGGAAACGGCGAACAGCGCAATGATGGCTATGCCGGTTCTCGTCATGGCAGTTGTCCTCTCAGTCAGATGGGGCGGCGGCCTATCTCGCCGGACGAATCAGAATCTCACCCTCACAACCATCGGCCTGGCCTCGCGCCAACTTCACGCGCAGGATCGTCCTGTCTCTGCCGCCCGTGGGTGCGGCGGTGCGGCTTACGAGGAACCGCGTGCCCTCGTCAAGCGCCTCCGCGAAACCGGGGGTCTCCTGGCCCTCAAGCACCAGCACGACAGAGCCGATCCGCAACTCCGGCGAGGCGTCGGTTGGCTGAAAGCGGACCTCATAGGTCCCCGCCACGCGGATGTGTTCGGTGAGGTCGATGTCGTAGACGCGCGACTCATCGATGCGGCCCCAGTCGTATGATTCCACGACCTTCCAGTGAGTGCCAGGCGTGGGGAGAGCGTCCGGGTCGGCGAGTTCGTCGGCGCTGAGGGCTCGGGTGTAGAAACGCACGTCTTCGATGGCCCCATCGAAGACGTGATCCGGACCATCGCCGCCCGGAGGGTACCTTCCGCCGATGCGCAGATCCAACGAGTTGGCGTGGCTGATGACGACCTCGGACGATGTTGACGCGACCGGCTGTCCATTGATGTAGATGGCGAATTCGGTGCCCTTCCGCGTCGCCGCGACATGCGACCATTCGTTCAGCGGGATCGAGTCGGCCTCGCTCACGAACGGCCAAATTCCGTGGCCCTGGTTGTCGGAAATCCAGAAGCCCAGGCGGTTGCCTCCGGCGAGGTAGAGGCGGAACATGTTGGTAGCCGTCCCATTCCTCTCCTTCGACACGATCGTCGGGATCTCGGCGGCCGTGCTTCGTGGTCTGATCCACGCGGCCACGGTCAAATCGCTCCCGTAGATGTCGCGATTGCCGAGCGACACGTAGCCGCTGTTGCCGTCGAAATCCAGCGCGCTGCCCCTCCGGCCCTCCACCCATGTCGCGCCAACGATTTCGCCGGTCATCTCGCCTGATGAATCGGCAACCGAGTCGCCCGCGCCCTCGTCGAGGGGCCAGGAACGCTCGGCGATGGCGGTGGGGAACATACCTGTCACGTTGAACGCGGCGAGTCGACGGATGATCGGCTTCGCGGCCGACTGCGTCGCCCGAATGCGCACGCGGTCCACGGTAACGCTCGGGAAGACGTCGATCCGCTTGTGGCCGACGGACGTGCCCGCCGCGAGCGTCTGCCACGCGCCGCCCGACCGCCCCTCCAGCACGTACTCGCGGATGCGCTCGCCCTTGCGCGTGTCCTCCATCGTGATGACGTGGTTGATCTCCATCGGGCCGCCCAGCCTCAGCTCAACCGTCTCGCCCTTGCCCTTGGTCTCCGCGATCGATTGGCCGAAGCGTCGGTCGATCTCCGCGCCGAAGGCGGCGTACTGCGCGACATCTTCCTCGGGGATGAGGCCGGACGTGTCGGGCGTCGAGTTCAGTAGCAACAGCGCGCCCCGCCCCACCGAATTGTAGTAGATCTGCATCAACTCGTCCGTGGTCTGGAGCGTCCGGCCGCTGCTCTTCCAGAACCACCAGTGCGGGTGGACGTTGACGGTATCCACCTCTAGAGGCATCCACATGTCGCCGTCGGGGTCGCCGTGCGCAGCGGTCGAAACACCCGTCAGACCGTCCTCGCTCTTCACCGTATTCCACGCCGGATACGGCGCGTAGCCCGCCTCGTTGCCGACCCAGCGGAGGGTGGCGTGAGGGCTCTGCAGGATCATGGCTTTCGGCGCGTGCTCCTGGATCAGATCTTCGATCTCGATGACACAACTCCCGTCGAACCAAAGCTCGCTCACCGGGCCATACTTCGTCCAGACCTCCGTGAGCTGCCGGCGGAAGACCTCGTTGTAGCCTTCCTGCTTGGCGGGGTCGGTTGTCTTGCCGCCGCCCCCCATGTAGGCGCCCCAGGTGTCGTCTCCGGGGTAGACGTAGATGGCCAGCTTCAGCCCGTACTTGCGGCACGACTTGGAGAGATCGGCCAGCACGTCGCCCTTGCCGCCGCGCCAGGGCGTGTTCCTGATGCTGTAATCGCTCGTCTCCGTCTGCCACCAGCAGAAGCCACCCGTGTGTTTCGCGACGAAGAGGATCTGCCCGGCGCCCCACGACTTCGCGACCTCGCACCACTGATCGGTGTCGAGCTTCTCGGGGTTGATCTCGCTGAGAGGCGTGGAATGATCGTCGTAGTCGCGATCCTGCCACGTGCAGGGGTCGATGCAGACGAACATTTGCAGCTCCATGTCCTGATACTCGACCTGCTCGGGTGTCGGGCGCGCGAGTTTGGACGCGGCCTTCTCGCCTGCGAATCCGGTGGACGCGGCGAGGGCCAGAGCCATTGCGATCAAGGCGACGTAGTTGCCTGTCATCCATCTCTCCCCAAGTTCATTCGTGGGTCGCAAGCCACGCGAGGGCATCGGCGACTGACTCCACATCGGCCAATGGGCGCTGAGCGGCGAGAGCGCGCACGTGCGGGATGTCGGCGACCTCCAGGATGCGGTTCACATATCCCATCAGCGGGATGCCCGGCCCGAAGGTATCGGCATACGATTCCATCGTCGGGCCGATCGCGGCGGCGGCGAACTCGCCCCACATGGCCTGCGCGAACAGGCCGCAGAGGCCTGCGTCGGCGCCGGTCGCGAGCAGCGAGACGGGTGCATCCGCCATGCCCGGCAGATCAGCCAGCGCTCGTCGAGCGGCGACGAGGTCGAGCGCGCGCTGGCCGAGGATGGAATCGCCTAGCAGGAGATTGTCGGTGCATATCACGTGCTCGTCCCATGCCGTCTCACCGTAGCCACGCGGCGAGACGTAGACGCCCATGAGGCCGGCCGCGTTTGCCTCGCGAAGGAGGTTCTCAGCAGTGGTGGGGTCGGGCGAGGCGTCGGCCATGACGACGACGGGTGCGCCGGACTTGGCAGGCGCGATCAGGACGGGGAGCGTGATCCCCGGCTGGACGTGGAGCTTCATGCGACGGACCGTGAGCCCATCGTGCTCGAAGGTGTCGACATGTTCGAGGGCGGGTGGGTCGGTCGGGTCGGGAGGGTTCACTACTTCAACCAAGGCGGCTCGAAGCGTGGCGGGATTCGCTGCACCGGGCGAGGGCAACTGCTCGATGGCCGCACGCGCCCAGGTCTCCGCGGCCTGCCGGACGGTCGTTGCCTCCGCGGGGACCTTGCCGCTCTCGCAACACCACAACTCCGACATCGCCGGCGGGGGCATCACATCGGCCGGCTCGGGGATGGGAGAGCCGTCGCCCTCGTCGAGGAAGTGTAAGGCGAGGAAGCCGTAGAGCGTCTCGCGCATCCCCTGACCGTAGTCATGCCCGCCCGGGAAGGTGTGGAGCCGGAGATCGTCGCCGGCATCGAATAGGTCGTAGACGACTCGCGCCTGCGCCTCGGCCCGCTGCGCGCCGGATGTGAGAAACTGGGGATCGTCCGCCGCGTCGAGGTACATCTGGGGCTTCGGAGCGAAGAGCGCGGTCATCTCGCCCATGTCGGTGAACCGCCCCAAGCCCGGCACGTGCGAGCAAGGACAGTGCCCGGCGCCGGTGCCCAAGAAATCCTCCCATTGGGTGATGTAGACGGTCGGGACGGCGACGTCGAGGCGCTCCTCGACGAGGGAGAAGTAGAGCGTGTTGAGCCCGCCGCCGGAGGCCCCCGTGCAAGCGACGAGGGCGCTGTCGAAGTCATCGCGCGTGACCATGTAATCCAGCGCGCGGATCGTGTCGTAGACCATCATCGTCATGTTGCTTCGGCCGGTGAGTGACAGCCGCCAGGCCTCCTGGTGGCTGTTGCCGGAGACGTTTCGCTCGCCCTGGCCGAAGGGGTCGTAGGTGATGGTGATATAGCCGAGCTTCGCGAGCCCTCTATTGCGCGCGGCGGGGGTCTCTTCGTTCTTGGCGTTGCCCCAGTGGCCCACAGGACAGAGCACCAGCGGGAACGGGCCATCGCCGTCAGGCACGTAGACGTTGGCGGTGACGATCATGTCCGGGCGGCTCTCGAAGGTCACCCGCTCGATGCGGTAGCCGTCGCGCTGGGCGCTCCCGAGGACTTTCGCGTTCAGCGGGCATGGCTCGGGCAAGCGGTCGAGATGCAGCGCTTCGCGCACGCGGCGCTGAACTTCGGGCGCGCGCTCGCGCCAGTCCTCCAGCGTCTCGGGCACGGGCATTGCCGCGGCGTAAGCGCGCGTCCGGGCCATGATCTCATCGAAGACCATCGAGCGCGCTCGCTCCGGATCGAGAACCGTCCAGCGCCGCTCTTCCTCAGTCGGGTCGTGCTCAGCGTCAGTCGTCAGCATGATGGCATCCGCTACCTCGAAGGATGTTCCGGCGTCGACGAGATGGATCTCAACATCACCCTCAGCCAACTCCACCTCGCCGCACGGCTGCCAGGCGAACCGGTTCGCGCGCAGCGCCTGGTGGGTGATGTCAAGAAGCACATCGCCGACCTGCACGCGCCAGCGCCGATCGCTGCCCCCGCCCTCCCAGCCGCGCGCCCAAACGTAGTACGTTCCGGGCTCGGGAATCTCCACATCCAGCGACATCGGCTCAGTGGCGATCCCCTCGGCGTTCGACACGACGAAGCCCCGCCCGGAGTAGCCGGGGATGTTCCTCTGCTCGCGCCACGGGCCGCCGAAGTCCTCGCATTCAAGACGGATCTCAGCGGCATGCGCGAGCGAGCCGAGGAGGAGCGTGGTTGCTGTGATGAGACCGATGTATCGGGTCGTGCGATTCCTCATAGTCGTCCGTGTCGACGTCATCCAAGCTTCGCGGTGATCTTCAGTTCCTTGAGTCTGCGTCGCGTGGTGCCCTTGGCGAGCGGCTGCATATTGGCGTCCCATGGGTCGATGATGCGCAGGTCCTTGCGCGCGACCGCCCGGTAACAGTCCGGCAGATCGAGTGTCTTCAGGACATCCGGCAACATGCTTGAGCACGGCCAGGCGTAGTGCTCGTCCTCTGCGATCTCGTGGTATGAGAGGGGGCAGTTCTTCAGCGTGACCTGCTTCACCCGGGCATCGAGCGTCGCAGCGAATAGCGCGGGAATGCTCCCTCGCCCGCACCCCGAAAGATGCACTCGCTTGTACCCGTACTCGGCCAGGAAATCCACCACAGACAGGATGTCATGCACGCGCCGGCCGATGTATGGCTCCGAGAGTAGAATCCCCAGGCTGGCATAGAAGTAGTCGTTGCCGTATGGGTGGTGATACGTCTTCACGCCGCACGTGTTCGGCAGCGAATCACCCACGCCGCGGAAGTCCATGGCAAACAGGCGCGCGTCCGCGCCGGCCAATTCACCGAGGAGCGGGTCGTCGCGCAATTCGGCGTCGGCCGACTCGTGAGAGACGTACAGCGTTGCCGCCTTGCCCCTCGGAGGACGGGCGGCGTGGGCTTCGTCGCCGAGCATGGTGACGATCGACAGCGCGCCGGGTTCGGTCTCGACCGCATACGTGGCCGAGCCGCTACTGGGGTACTCGCGCCCCGACGATGGTCGCAAGGTCCGGTACTCCGGCGGGCCGGAACGCTTGGGTAGCGCGAGCAACTTCGTCAACGCGCGCTTCAGATCGTCGCCGCGCAGGCCCTTGCGGTTGGCGGCCAGAGCGGCCGAGTCATCCAGAGTGGAACTGAAGACCGTGCGCGGGCGGAGGCTGTGGACCTGGCCCGTCGCGGTGCACCGCAGCGTCTCCTCATCCTCAATGGTCAGCACGGGCTCTTTCCCGCTGGCAGTGGTCCCGGAGTGCTTATTGAAGAAGGCGTACATCGCCTCGCGAAGCGGCTGGCCGTATCCATGACCATCCGGCCCAGTCTTCATGGCGACATTGTCGGGCGCGCCGAGCAGTTTGTAGAGGTGCTTCAGTCGGGCAAAGGCCTCCAGCGCGCCGCGCTGGTCGAAGTAGTCCTTCTCCTGGGTCAGCAATATCAGCGGCTTGGGCGCGTGACATGCGAGCATGTCGTCGAGGTCCATACCCATCGCGAGGAGTCCTGGCGGGATCTGCTCGGAATCGGCGGGCAGCTCGTTCTCGGTGTTGCGGCGCGTCGTGGTGACGTAACATCCCGGCCCGGCCATGGCGAACCGATCGTCATTGGCCAACAGCAGCGTGGTCAGCGTGCCGCCGCCGGAGTTGCCCGTCAGCCCCACGCGAGTGGGGTCGATCTCCTCGCGCGTCAGCAGGTAGTCCAGCGATCGAATGCCATCCCAGACGCGCCACGAGCCGAAGAACTCGCCAACCAGCAATTGCTGATCCGCCGCGTGGATGTGCTCGCCAACACCGACGCCATACGGCGTCTTCCAATCCTCGCCCATGTACTGCAGGCGCTCGCCCTGACTGATCGGATCGTAGATCAGCACGACGTAGCCCTTCTTCACCAGCCCCTGGGAGAACGACTGATACGCCGGCTCGGCTTTGCCGGTGAGACTGTGGCCGCAGGGCGCGAGCACGCACGGCGCGGGGAGTGGAGCGTTTTGGGGGATGTAGAGATTGACGGTCACCGGGAAGTTCGGCCGGCTTTCGATGATGAGCTTCTCAATCCGGTAGCCATCGCGCTCAAGGACGTCCATCAGCACCGGCTTGAGCGGAGTGCGTCTGGGCATCCGACCGAAGACCTTGCGCATCTTCTTCCGGAGGCCGGCCTGGTAAGCCAGAGCATCGGCCTTCGTCTTCATGCCGAACTTCCGCGCGTCAGCTTCGGCCTCGACGGCGCGGACCTTGTCGACGTAGTACTCCTGGACGACTCGCGGGAAACGGTTCAGCGGGTCCATGGTCGGCCTCCCAATCACGCTTTCGACGGGCTGGGAAGCCCGTCGCTACGCAGCTACTTCGGTAGATCGATGATCGCATACGCATCGATTTCGGGCAGCGCAATCTCGTCTCCGGATCGGAGTCGGATGCGCGCGTCCTTCAGCGGCTCTTCGGCGGCGTTGACGATGATGAGCTTCTGCTCGCGGCCGGAGGTCAGCACGCGCCAGATCAGATCCTCCACGCCCTCCGCGCGGATGTCGTGCACTGGGCGAATGCTCAACTCGTCGCTCAGGAATTTGCGGATGACGCGCCAAAGGCCGCGGCCCTCGAGCGGCTCGCGCACGATGGTGAAGCCGCCTCGGTCGCACTGGACGAACCCGTCGGCATCGCGCAGGTCGGCAGGCACGTCGTGGTAGCCGCCGACCTTGCGGAACGGATCGGTGCAGAGGTAGAGCACCTGGCCGCCCTCGCGGGCAAACTCCAGCACGGCCTCGCAGACGTCGGCGGAGCCGTCCGGCTCGGCCCAGAGGTGGGTGTCGGTCAGGATGAGCTTTCGGCAGACAGCCGGATCGAGCCCCGTCAGCGCGAGGTCGCCCCATAGGCCGAACTCCACGCCATTTCGGTAGAGTTGCTCGCAGACGGCCATGTGCGAGACGCTCTCGGACCCGCGCCAGGAATCAGTTTCCTGGCCGGACACGATGACGGTCGGCGAGGGCTTCGTGCCGACGATGAAGTCGTTCATTTCCTCGAAGGTCGAGTAGACTTCGGTAACCGCCTGGGAGACGCGTTTGGGCTCGCGACCGGCGGTGACGAGACCCCAATTCGCCTCCTTGCTCGCATCATGGGACTTCGGATCTCCGGCGGCGTTGTACCACTCGTCGCAGTATTCGAAGATGAAGATCCCCGCGACCTCGGGGTGCAGAACCCCGCAGACGAGCATCTGCTTGAGCAACCTGGCCGCGCGCTCGTCGCCACTGGTGGCGCGAACGCCCGTCTCGGTCAGGAGCATCGGCTTGCCCGGCCCCGTGCCCGCGTGACGCGAGAGGCGCGTGCAGTACTTGTACCAATCTCTGTCCCACATCCAGTAGAGGTTGTCGCCGACCGTCTCGCTGAAGTCGAGGACCAGATCTTCCGTTACGGGATCCCACCGGCCGCCGCAGAGCCTCGCGTAAGTCGTCAGCCGACGGGGATCGACGGCCTTGCACGCCTCGTGCCCCGCCTGGAAGAACAGCCGCCCCTGCTCGCGCTGAAACGCGCGCCACTCCCCGTACATCGTGTCGCTGGTCGTGCCCGTCGGCGGGAGGTACGTGTCGAAATCCGGTGGCGGCTCGCCGTAGTGCTTCTCGTAGGCTTCCGCGGATGGGAAGCGGGATTCCAGCCAAGCTCTGAACGCGGCGATGGTTGCCTCATCGAAGCCTCCGTAGCCCCAGTTCTTGGACTTGTCCTGCCCGACGGAGGAATACTCGTTGCCAAGGTTGTAGCCGACAATGCCTGGCGCGTCTTTCAGCTCGGTGGCGAGAGCCGTCGCCGTCTCGCGCATGAGGGCCAGGCTCTGCTTGGCCGTCCAGATCGGCGTGCGTGAGGGATCGCCCGATTTGTACTGGCCCTTGGGGGTCTTGAGCATGTGGACCTGAGGCAGCCAGTAGAACCCCTCGGCATGCCACGCATCCGAGGTCGCGCGGGTTACCCGCCCCCAGCTTCGGAGCGCGTTGACGCGCATGCGGCGGAGGATCGCGCGGTCCTGGGCGGTGATCTCAGGCGTGAGCGCCCAGCCGACATCGACGTGCCACGGCGACCAACCGACGCCGCGCAAGAAGACCTGTTTGCCCGACGCATCCGGGATGCTCCCGGCGTGGGAGGGGGCGGCCAGCACGGCGGCGAGAGCGAGAGCCTGTAGCATGGCGGGATGCTTCAACCGAGTGGCCCGCCGCACCTGCCGGGAGAACATGGCAGGACCGACGGGCGTGAGGGTGAATAGGCATGGTGCCGATGCATTCGGCGATCAACGGAGGTTCTCATGCGTAATGCACTCATCCCGCTGACGCTCCTCGTCGCGTCGACCGCGTTTGGCCAGCGGCTGGAGAAGCTCGACGTGCTGAACGAGGGCTACCCGCGCGCGTTCTTCTTCCGGATGGCCGAGGGTCAGGCGCGCTCGGGCCGAGTGCCGTGGGACCAGTGGGACAAGACCTTCTCGCGGCTGAATGGGATCATCGGGAAGTGCCTCGATGAGGAGATCCCGGGGACGTCGACCCATAACATCGACTACTTCACGCGCTTCAAGGAGGCCCATCCCGAGCAGGTGGTGCTGCTGCACTTCAACGGCAACGCCTGCGACCCGCGCGACGCCGATCCGCGCTTTTTCGCGGGGCACTGGGTCTACCACAACGGTTGCGGCATCACCGAGGACCTGGCCGCGGAGGTTGGCGAATCAGTGGTGCATGTCGATGACGCCACGCTCTTTCGCGTCAGCATGGGCCGGTACCGCGACAAGAACGAGGACATCGGGATATGCCTCGTGGGTGAGGACGGCAACCCGGACTGGAGCAAGTCCGAGCAGCTAGAGTTGGTCTCCATCGACGTGCCGGCAAGGACGCTGACCGTGAAGCGCGGCGCGTTCGGGACCGAACCGATGGAGTTCCCGGCGGCGAAGACGTACATTGCCGCCCACGTCACCGAGGGCCCGTGGGGCAAGCGCAACAACATCATGTGGTTCTACAACTACGCGACGAATAGCCCTCGCGGCCCTGAGGGCCTGAGCTGCGTTGATGTTCTCGTCACCCAACTCGCCGAGCGCTTCGGGCCCGACGGTCCGCTGGCCGTCTTCGATGGTCTAGAGTTTGACGTGCTCGCGCATGACCGCAGTCCTGGCGGCGGAAACATGCCGGCGAGGGCGATGGACTGCGACGCGGACGGCGCGCCCGATGGCGGCGTGTTTGCCGGCGTCAACCTGTACGGGCTCGGCGTTTACGAGATGTGCCGTCGCCTGCGCGAGCAACTTGGCGACGATCGCGTCATCCAGGCCGACGGGCATGGCGAGCGATCGCAGCGCGCGTTCGGCATCCTCAACGGGATCGAGAGCGAGGGCTGGCCGTGGCTCGCCGACTGGGATCTCGTCGACTGGTCCGGCGGGCTGAACCGGCACTTCTTCTGGCGTGACAACGGCCGCGAGCCGGTCTTCAACTACGTGAACCACAAGTTCGTGCTGCCGGATGAGACGCGCATCGAGATCCCGCTCAACATCTCCCGCTGCGTGCTGGCGGCGTGTCAGTTCCACGATTCGGTGATAACGTACGCCCTCGCGCCGAAGGCCGACCCCGATGGCAGGCTGGGCGTGTGGGACGAACTCCGCAAGGGCACGGAGAACGAGACGAATTGGCTCGGGATGCCGAAGGGCGAGGCGGTGCAGCTCGGCTTCCAGGCGATGGACCTGCTCAATGGCCAAGGGAGCGCGCCAAGCCTGTCACCCGAGGCCGATGGGAATCTGCACTTTACCTATCCGAACGTGGCCATCCCCGAGGGCGACCTGCTCGTCGGCCTGGGCGTGCGAACTGAGCCGCGGGCGGACCATCCCGCGGAGATGCCAAGGCTGGTGTGGGTGAAGTGCCGGGTGGCTGGGCAACTCATCCGAGGCCGCGACCTGCCCACTTCAGGCATGGCCCTCCGCGGGCAAGACGAGACGCCCCTCGAACGCGCGACGGGCGCGACATTCACGTTCCGCCCGAACTTCAGGATCGCCGACGAGGCGCATGACGCGTACTTCGTCCACCCTCCATATAAGGGAGGCTCGGGCTACACGTACTGGGAGACGGAAGCCACCATCCCCCCGGCTCCGGCGCGGATTGCGTTCCTGACAGGCCTAGGCGACACGGCCAAGAGCCCGAGCGACGGCATCACCTACAGCATCGACGTGGATGGCGAGGAGATTTTCAGCCAACACCACGCGGCGAAGCAGTGGGAATCGCATGTCATCGACGTCAGCGACTGGGCCGGGCAGACGGTCGTGCTGCGCTTCACAGCGGACTGCGGACCCGATAACAACACCGTCGCCGACCACGGTGGGTGGGCCGACGTAATGGTCTTGCCGGGCGCTCTGGATGATCCGTTGCCGGAGAACCCGCCGTTTACGCCGACAGAGATCATGACGTGGTCCAACCAGGAGTGGAGCGACGCCAGCTTCTACTTCCGCGACCGAGGCCCGGCCGTCGTCGAGCTTGAGATCGAGATCGAGGGTTCCGAGCCCGCGTTCGTTCGCGGATTGACCGCGCACAGCGCCACCGACGCCATCTACCGGGAGTTTGACAACGGAATCGTCTTGGCGAATCCCTCGATGCGCCCGTACGAGTTCGACCTCGCCACCATCGCTCCGGGCGCGAAATTCCGGCGACTGCGCGGGACGGAGACCCAGGCGCCCGAGATCAATGGCGGCGCCGAGGTAGGCGACACGGTAACCGTGCCCGCGCGAGATGGGCTGTTTCTAGTCCGCGATCAATGAGGAGCGACCGCCATGAGCCGCGATACTGACAACTGGGCCGACAGCCGGTGGATGCCGCCGTCGCCACACAAGGAGGCCGTGCTGGAGAGGATGGCGGCGGGGCGCTGCCACATCGAATCGCAAGGGCATGGCAAGCCGCCGCTCCTCGTGCACGAGGACGGTGGGGTGCTGGAACTCCACAAGGTGCGGAAGGACTCGCGGGACCTGCACGCCGATCCCGACGGCGCGCCCGAGAATGCCACGAAGCATGTGGACGTGTGCGGGACGATTGATGAGATTGAGAAGTGGCTGAAGGAGGAGCCCGACGGCGCGGAGCGGGATCCCGAACGACTGCAGGAACTCCTGCAGCACGCCACCGGCATGTGCAGGCGGATGGAGCGTCGGTGGCAAGCGTATCAGGAGTTCGCGTCACGCGTGGCGGCCGCTTCCGTGCGGATGTCCGAGGTCACCGGGCCGAGTTGCCGTCAGATCGACGCCAACGCGAGGGAGACTTCCGAGGCCGCGCACGCGGAGGGCCATTCAGAGGGAGACTATGACCGCCTCGTCGTCAGCGTCGAGCGAATCCGGGATGTGGCGAACGGCCTGGAGGGGACGTTGCGGGGGTTTCGCGACCTGGCGACCGAACTCGCGGCCACCTACGAGGACATCCGCGGCGCGCGCAACTGGGACAAGGACGTCGAAGAGCGCCTCGCGAAGCTCCGCGGCGAGGAGGAGTGACGAGCCCTACGGGTCGACGCGGATCGCGTTGCCATCGGCGTCGACGATACGCACCACCATCCCCCACCCCCCGCCGCCC
Organism: uncultured Armatimonadia bacterium; assembly: GCA_964555935.1. Lineage (GTDB taxonomy): Bacteria > Armatimonadota > Zipacnadia > Zipacnadales > VGFC01 > CAZKUN01. The sequence continues at coordinate 78,330 of CAZKUN010000010.1, forward strand.
TGCCGCACCTTCACGATGATCCGGTTGCTACCCGCCTCAAGCCGAGCGGCGGCCGTGTCTTGATCGACCGCAACGGGCCGCGCCGCATCGTTGGCATGCGCCAACTCGCCGTTGACCCACACCTTCACCCCGTCATCGCTGCCGATCTTCAGCACCACGTCCTGGGCCTCGTCGACCGACACCTCCGCCGATGCGTAGACGACGACATCCACCGATGGGCTGAACATGCTCTGCAGATTCCACATGCCCTCGACGTCATCGGTGCTCCGCGTCTCCCAGCGGTAGACGTTGTCCTCGAACGGTATCGGGCCCGTGGCGACGTCGGTCTTCTCGGGCGGGTAGACGAAGCTGAACTCATTGCCCTCGCGAGCCGGGAAGGGCCCTGCGAAGGACCATTCGGTGATGAAGCCCGCCGCGCGCGCGGGGTTGAAGTCGACGCCCAGAGCGTGGAGCTGTCGGACGCACTCCTCAACGAGGGAGCGATGCGCGCCCCGGCCAACCGCGGCACTGAAGATATCGATGGCCCCGTCCGCATCGGTCGCTGAGATCGTCCTGCCGATGGCGACATAGGCCTCGAGCGCCGCCGCGCGCGTCTCGCGGCGAGTTGTGAGCGGATCGACCAGCGGCAGTGACGAGGGATCGCCAAAGCCGACCAGCAGTTTGAGCGCCATCTTGCGTTCAACATCGCCCTCGGCGATCTCAAGCGCGTGATTCACCGATCTCAACAGGTCCGGCGCTTCCCGCGCCTCGATCCGATCGCGCAGCAATATGATGGTGCTGTTGAGCGCCGCGGCTCTTGCCGGCGGATCGCCGTCCTCGGCGAGCCGCAGCAGCGCGTCGGCCGCGGGCTGATGGGCAATTGAGCCAAGCCCCCTCGCGGCGGCAGCCTGCACGATCGGGGCATCATCCTGAAGCCCGGCCATGAGCGTCGGGGCAACCGTGTTGTCGTCACGTGACGACAGCCCCAGCATCAGACCTGCCTTGGCCTCCGGGCCGGCGGACCTGACGGCCCTCTTCATGACGCATACGGCATCGCCTTCG
>CAZKUN010000011.1:0-33872 GCA_964555935.1 uncultured Armatimonadia bacterium
GGTACACCCAGATACTAACACTGAACCTGGACTCGCTTTAGGGGGTAAGGCCAGGCGACGGAGCTGATCTGGTATCCGGCGGAGGTCAACACGTCGATCCGGCCGGGGTGGTTCTACCACGCGCATGAGGATGACAAGGTGAAGTCGGTCGAACACTTGCTGGACGTGTATTACGGTTCGGTCGGCGGCAATGCGGTCTTCCTCCTCAACCTCCCGCCGGATCGTCGAGGGCTGATCCACGAGACGGACGTCTCGCGCTTGCGGGGAGTGGGCGAGGTGCTGCGAAGGACATTCGATGTCGACCTCGCGCGAGGCGCGGGCGCCATGGCGAGTGAATCGGCGGAGCTGCACGCGCCTGACAGCGCCCTCGACGGCGACACTCGGACCTACTGGGCGCCCCACGCAGGGACGGAGCAGGCGAGCCTTGAGATCAACCTCGGCGAGCCCCGGACGTTCGATAACATCGCGATCCAGGAATGCATCAGACAAGGGCAGCGGATCGAGGTGTTCGCGGTGGAGGTGGCCGACGGGGACGGTTGGCGGGAGATCGCCAACGGCACGGTTGTCGGGTACAAGCAGCTCCTGCGGGTCGAGCCCGTGACCGTCTCGCGCGTGCGGCTGAGCATCACGGAATCGCGTTGGCAGCCGACTGTCGCGACGTTTGGGCTCTACAACTCGGCGTAGTAGGCGCGGCTATCCGTTGATCTCGAAATCACCGACGAAGAACTGCTTGCCGGTGTCCGGGGCCTTGACGATCCAGTTGCCGTCCGGGCCGCAGATGCCTGATGGCGCCGAGCAGGGGATGTCGACGGGCTCCGCGTTGTCGACGGTCACGATGAAGAGCTTGCCGGACTGGGCGCGCATCCGTAGATTGGTCTCATGGTAGGGCCAGACGACATCGCGGGCCCAGTCGCTGCCATTGCGGCCGCCGTTGACGGCGTGGAAGACGATGCGCGCGCCCATGTCCGCTAGCTGCTGCGTGAGGTGCGTGTCAGGCCCGGGAGTGCAGCCGGGGTTGGCCCAGAGGTCGTTGCAGATCAGACCGCCAACGGTGACTCCCTGCAGCGCGAATGTCCTCAGCGGACCGACGGCGTAGTGTTCGATCTCGCCCTTGGGTGGATCGGTGAGCGAGCCGCACCTCAGCGTCTTGCTGTGGAAGCCGAGATACTCGCCGGACTTCTCATAGAAGCGAAGCTGGTTGTAGCAGAGCCCGTCGCCGGGTTCGGTGAAGCAGGTGCCCAAGGCCAGTCCGATGCCCGCCTCCTTGGCGAGCGCGGTAACTTCGCGCAAGGCGGCGACGGTCTTCGTCTCGTCGAACCGCGGCGTGTAGCCACTGAGCGAGCCCTCGGGCGTGATGAGGACATCCGCGCTCTCCGCCCGCGCAAACTCGATCGACCCGGTGATGTGGTTGAGATTGCTGTCGATGTCGGTGGTGACGGGGATTTGGGCTCCGGCGACTCGCAGGATCATGTCGGCACTCCCATGGCTCATTGGGATCAGTGCTGCGGGGAGGACCGTTCGTCCGTCCCGCCAATTACCCTTCCTGAGGTGAAACACCGTGATCGCACGAGAACTCCAAGAGCACTTCGAGCAGACGGCGCCCTGGATCGATTGGTCTCGTGGCATTGATGGCTTCAAGATCGGCGACCCGGATGCTGAGGTGACGGGGATCGCGGTCGCGTGGATCGCCATCGATGAGGCGCTGCGCGAGGCCCACGAGTTGGGGTGCAACGTGTTCGTCACGCACGAGGACCCGTTCTATGCCCAAGTCCGGCCGGCTCCTGAGACGTACGAGCCGACGCTGGCCGCGCGCCGTTTCCTGGAAGAAACGGGGATGCTGATATATCGCTGTCACGATGCCTGGGACACGTGGCCGGAGATCGGCGTGCTCGATTCCTGGGCCACCGTTCTCGGCCTCGAGGGCGAACCGGCCAACGCCGATACGTATTACAAGGTCTATGACGTCGGACCGACCGAGGCCGGTGATCTTGGGCGGCGGATCCTGGAGCGCGTGAAGCCGCTGGGGCAGGAGTCGGTGATCTTCTACGGAGACGAGACGACGGTCGTCTCGAAGCTAGGCATCGGCACGGGGGCGATTGCGAATCCGTTTAAGATGGTCGAACTAGGCGCCGATGCGCTGCTATGCACCGACGATCCGCTGCACACCACATCCGAACTCGGTTGGTGCCTGGACATGGGGGTGCCCGTCTTCGTTGTGAACCACGCGACGGCCGAGGTGACCGGAATCGCGCACCTGGCAACGTACGTCGCCCAGCAGTTCTCGGATGTGCCCGTCGAGCATCTGCCCCAGGGGTGCATGTACAGCACGATCTCATAGCCGGGCTCACTGCGCCGATACCGAATCGACCCTCTCGAAGATGGCGCGGAGGGCATCTGCAGTCTCCTCCGGCAGCGGCGGCATGTTGATCGATGCGACGTTCGCTTCGAGGTGTTCGACGCTACCCGTGCCGGTGAGGATCACGTCCATCCCCGGCTCGTCTCGGCAGAAGCGGTATGCGGCCTCGGCGAGGGTCTCGGCGATGCCATCGCGCACGATGAACGCTAGCGGATCGTCGGCGTCGATGGCGTCAGCGTCGACTTGCCCCGATTCCAGCAACTCCCCCACGAGGCGACGCATGTCGTCCGGGCGGCTGAACGCCCTCCTCACCGCGAACATGCAGAGCGTGCCGATGCCCTTCGCCATGGTGGTGGTGAAGAGCCGGTCGCGCGCGCACTGGTTGAGGATGTTGAACCCGACCATGACGACCTCCCAACAGTCATCAGCGACGGCCTTCCGCAGCATCTCGTGGCCGCAATCCTGATGGAACATCTCCGTCACGCCGAGGTGCAGGATCTTCCCCGCGTCGCGGAGGTCCAGGAGCTTCGGGACGAGGTGCTCGCGGGCGTAGCTGTAGTCGTCCGGCATCACGGCATGAAGATGCAGGATCTCGATTCGGTCGGTGCCCAGTCGCTTGAGGCTGGCCTCGACGCCCGCGACCAAGTCATCGGGCGTGATGATCTGGTCGTCTTTGTGCATGCTCTTCTTTGTGGAGATGACGACCTCATCGCGACGGTCGGCGATAGCCTGCCCGACGATGCTCTCCGTGCGATACCCCTCGGCTGTGTCGATGATGTTGATGCCGAGATCGAGGGCGCGCTGCGCGAGCGCGACCGACTCCGCCTCGCTCAGGCCTGTGTTCTGGCCGATCCGGCTGTGGCCGCCGCAGCCGAGCCCCGCGACGCTGACGATCAGTCCCGTGTTGCCTAGCGTGGTGTGATCCATGGTGTCTCCTGGTTACTCGAACGAGACTGACGCGGACGCGAATGTCTCGGTGATGTCGCTCCCAACGACTGATGCCTTGAAGAGCGCCGGGTAGCCGCCCAGTTTGAACTTGCCCGTGCCCTCGCCGACAGTCACCTCACCGACCCACACGCGCGCCGTCTCGTCGGATGCGTGGAGCTGGACGTATGGATCACCGTTGATGGCCAGCGGCGCGTAACTTGGGCCGGTCACCACCTCAACGACCGCGTCTTGAGCGGGCGCGGCGAGGTGTAGCTCTAAGTGCAGCACGTCGCCGGGCTTGATGGAAAAGCCGAGCGGCGCGCCGTCGGCATGGGTGACCACCAACCCGTTCTCGGGGACGCCCGACAGACGGACCCAACCGAAGGTGAATTGGGGGCCTGGCGTAATCGTGTCGTCCGGCTTCTTGCTCGATCCCGCGCTCCCGATGCGGACGAAGCACTTCTTGTCCGTGCCGGTGGCGAAGTTCTCGTGGATGGCGTGCGTGTCGACGGTGTAGAGGCCGGGCTTGCTGGAGTTGATCCCGCCACGGTAGCCCTTCGTGCCGGACGGGTTGGAGAAGTTCACGCTCGCGTACCGGTAGCCATCTCCTTCGATGTCTTCGACCATGACCTGGAAGAACCGGTGCTCCGGGGTGTAGGGGAGGATGCGGGTCATCCCAGCGTAGCCCTCGGCCGACGTGCTGACGGCGACAAGCCCGCCTCCCGGGCGAGCCTTGGCGGCGTATTTCTCGGCATCCAACACCCAGTTCCCGTCGCGCTCGTCCCAATAGTACTTCGGCGCGGGCGCGAAGTCCGTGAAATCGTCCTCCCAGAGCCTTGGCGGGTCCGCCTGCTCGCCAAACAGCACGTCGACATCCGCCGCTGCCGCGCCCTCGATCGCCTCGATGGGTGAGACGACGCCCTCGCCGGGCTCGGCGTAGGCTTCGATCTCAGACAGCATCGGTTTGCCGCCGTTCACGCCGACATCGCGCGCCGCGGTCACCGTGAGTCGAAGTTTGAGGCAGGGGAGAGCCGGCTGCATGTTGTGCGTGATCTCGGCCTCCGCGTTGCCGGTGACGGTGATCCGGCTGGTGGGCGCGCCCGGCGCGATGAAATCGAGCTGGTAGTCGGTGATGTTCGGCGTGTGGAGCACAACGCGGCCGATGTCGCTGGGTTCGTTGAGCGTCAACTCGACCCACGCGGACTCACCATCCCACGAGTGCATCGACCAGCCTCGGTCATCAGTGATGCCATTGACGGCGTAGTAGTAGTACTGGTGGAACCAGGGGGCGTAGTAGCCATCCGACGAGCGGACGCGTGTCCCTCGGTGAGAGTGCAACAGGTTGCCTGGCTTGGCGGATCGAGCGTGTCGGAGCCCTAACTCCACGAGAATCTCGTCGACCGTCGGGAGGTCTTTCGCCGCCGGGTCGTCCGTGTAGATGTGCACGGCGCCTTCGGCGAAGTGGTCGCTGAACGAGCCATCGGTGAGTGGCACTTCACGGCCCTCGGACATCACGTAAAGACTCTGGCGATCCGCCAGGGGCGGCCACGCCACCGTTGCATCCACCTCGCCGGGCTTGTGGTTCACCAGGATGATGTAGATGTTGTCGCCGACTTGCTTCGCCCACCTCGCCAGTTCCGGCGCGCCGGTCACCTCAAGTGGCTCGGCCGGATCAGGGGCGAGGATTGCTGGCTCAAGGAACCGCAGCTCGCGCCAGATGTGGGGGAGACCGTAGCGATGCTCGATCTCGGGCATGAAGAATGCTGAAGTGTACCCCGTGAAGCCCACCGCGCCATATGCAATCGAGACGAAGGTCTGATTGCGGAGCACCGGAAACGGGTACGGCGGCGCGGAGCCATAGTCGCGCACGAAGTGCGTCTGCCCCGATGAGTGCCATGGCGTCAGGTAGGTGGCCTTGCCCCGCGATGCGACCTCGTTGACTTTCTTCAGGAAGCTCGGAACGTAGTCCCACTTGGGTGAGTACGGATCGGGATCCAGCACGTCCGCGCACTTGTAGCCATGCGTGACGATTCCATCGATCGTGTCGTTCGTGACGAAGACGGGGTGGTATGGATCGATCTCGCGCAGGTACTGGTAGTAGGCCTCAAGGTACGAGGAGCGCACGTTGTGGATCTCGGGTTCGTCGGCGATGTAGTAGCCGAGGAGGCCCGGCTCGCCTTGGGCCGCCTCAACGATCTCCCTCGCCATGCGTTTGACGTCGTCACTGGGCTCTGGAAGACGCTCGTATTCGTCCTGCGTCGGGCGCAGTGCCTCGTTCTCGGTCCGCCAGAGGTCGAACGCGTAGTACAGGCGGCCGTTCTCGACCGAGACCACCGAGTAGATCCCGTGCTCGTCCCATGACTTGGCAATGGCTGACGTGTCGTTGGGACCCACGACAACGGGAGTCGTGATGTTCTGAAGCGCGACGACGTCCTCGCGCGGGTCGTCGGTGGGGACGCCGCCGTACCAGCCGATCGCCAGGAGCGGCTCGCCATTGACCACCACGTTGCGGTTCTCGTCCACGCGCACCTCGTTGCCGGGAGCGCCAGGGAGCTTGGTGATGGTGGTCTCCGTCGCGGCAAGCTCCGCTCCGTCCGCTCCGAGCGCGGCGACCGACAGCACGTACGCGCCGACAGCGAGGTCTGTGGCTTCCACGCTAACCGGCTCGGTCGTTTCGGACGCGGGCAGCGTGGCCTCGGAGACGGTCGCGCCGGCATCTGACGTGAATCGGTACGAGACTCGCTCCGCCGCTTGCCTCACCTGCGCCGCGAGATCGACTTGGAATTCGATCTGCTCCAGGTCCTCGGTTGCGTAGATGCTGTTGCGGTAACACGGGCGCAGCACGGTGAGCGTGATGGGCTTGTATTCGCTGGAGAGATTCTTGACGACGGCTCGCAGCAGCTTGCCGGAGTCGGCGTCGCGGATCGAGAAGACGACGTTGGTTTGGGGCGCGCTGCCGACGAACGCCAATCCCGGGAGCGGGAATGTCACCGCCTCGTTTGCCGGGGCATCGAGGGGCTCGGATTCCACGCGCCTGGTTGGGTCCTCAAACAGCGCGGCTGATGCGACCAGCTTGCGATCTGCGCCAGTCTCGTTTCGAGCCGACAGAGCCATCGACAGCGTGGCCTGCCCGCTTGCGGCACGGGAGACATCCACTGCCGGCTCGTCCACGGTCAGGCGGAAGTCCGAGTAATCGGTCGGCATGTCGATGAGCGTTCCGAATAGCGTGGGCTGATGGAAGTTGCGTCGCATGGGCGACCACGTGTGCAACTCCGTCTCGCCGCCCGCGTGGCGCTCGCGCGTGACGTTCCACTTCCAGATGCCACCCGCGTCTTCGCCCAGGATGATGGCGCCGAAGGGGATCCTGACCTCGACCGACCACACGGATGCGGCGTCGTCGATGTTGCCGGCGGCCTCGAAGGCGCCGTTCCAGAGCTTGCTGGTCACCAGCCCGTAGTCGGCGCCGAACAGGTCCAGGACTGTCCCGCGCGCGTTGACCATGACCTGGTGATAGTAGCGACCATCGTTACCGGGGTCGAAGAAGATCTCGACGCAGTCATCTTGCCACACCGCGCCATCGCGCCAAGGGGTCTCGGCCTTCAGATCGGCGATGTTCGGCTCATCGCACTCGATGCCGACGTACGCCGCCTCGTCATCAAAGACAATCTTGAAGCGCGTCTTGGCGCTCGCCGCCGGTAGCGGGGCGTTGTCATCGGGAACGCTGGCCACCTTGAACCCGCTCTGCCACTGGGCGTCGCCCCACGTCGGATCCGCGAGGACGCCGTCGAGGTCGATCTCACCCGTCGCCCGGACGGCCGTTGCCATCGGCGGCTGGGCCAATGCCATGGCTGATAGGCTGAGCAAAGCGATGAACACGAGTGGGCGTGACATTGCGGCGCCTCCGAACACGTTAGTTGGGCGAGCCGGCAGGGCGGTCTTCGCCCCACGCGAGGCTCAAGCCTTCGGGGAGGCCTGGGGACGACTGGACGAGAAGCGTCGGGCAATCCGTCGCGCCCTCCGAAGGGACGATCCACATGACTCGCATCGCGTCGATTGCGCTGGCTCTTATCGCCGTCGCTGCCGCGGCCCAGCAGGCCGAAGGCCCGGTCTATACAAGCATCCCTGGTGAGTCCATCGAGGACCACGATGCTCGCATGGAGTGGTTCCGTGAGGCGAAGCTGGGCGTGTTCATCTGTTGGGGGCCGTGCAGCATCGAAGAGGGCGAGATCGGTTGGTCGCGGTTCGGGCCGCGTCCGGGGATGCAGGACGCGGCCGGCGGCGTGCCGCTGGAGGTCTACGACAACCTCTACAAGGACTTCAACCCGACAGAATTCGATGCCGATCACTGGGCGGACGTGGTGGCGGCCTCGGGCGCGCGGTACGTCATCTTCCTGACGAAACACCACGACGGCTTCGCGATGTTCGACTCGGCGCTGACCGAGCACAAGGTGACCAACTCGCCGATTGGCCGCGACGTGACAGCGGAACTGACGAAGGCGCTCCGCAAGCGCGACATCAGGATCGTGTGGTACTATTCGCAGCCGGACTGGCACCATCCCGATTTCCTCACCGAGAACCACGACCAGTATATCGAGTACCTCCACGGGCAGATTCGGGAGCTATGCACCAACTACGGGAAGATCGATGGTATCTGGTTCGACGGACTGTACGGCACGGCCAAGGACTGGGACGCTGAGCGCTTGTTCGCGATGATTCACGAGCTTCAGCCTGGTGTCATCATCAACAACCGAGCCGGGATACCCGGGGACTTCGTGACCCCGGAGCAGACGATCGGGCGCTACAATATCGACCTGACGTGGGAGAGCTGCATCACGATGGGCGTGGGGTGGTCATTCCGCGGGGCAGACAAGCCGGTGAAGAGCCTCGGGGAGTGTTTGCACATTCTCATCCGGTGCGCGGGCGGCGGCGGCAACCTCGCGCTGGATACGGGCCCGATGCCGGACGGTCGCATTGAGCCGCGCCACGAGGAGAATTACCGGGCGATGGGCGAGTGGCTCGGGATGTATGGGGAGTCGATCTACGCCACGACCGGCGGTCCGTACAAGCCCGCGCAATGGGGCGTGTCGACGCGCAGGGGAAACATGGCCTATCTGCACGTGCTGGAGTGGCCCGACGGCGATCTGGAGCTGCCCGATATCGGCGCGGGCGTCGTGTCGGTCAAGGCTCTCACTGGTGGGACGCCCGGCGTGACGCAGGCCGATGATATCTTGACCGTCGCATTGGCGGCGGAGGACCGCGACGAGACCGACACGATCATTGCACTGGAGCTTGACCGCCCCGCGATTGAGCTTGATCCGATCTCACTAATGTATCGCGATTCGTTGGCATTCGATTGACCGTCGACTGCCTCCAGCAACTGGAATGAGGAGTATTCCGTGGAGATGGCGTTCGATGGCGATGAGGGGACGCGCTGGGGCGCCGAGGCTGGCTCTACTTCGGGTTGGATCGAGGTGGACTTCGGCGAGCCCAAGGCGTTTGACCGGGCGATGGTCCTGGAGGCGCAGTGGAACCGGACGCAGAGCTACCGCGTCGAGTACCTGGAGGGTGAGGAGTGGAAGGTCGCCCACGAGGGCGAGACCCTCGGCGACGTGGTGCTGGAATTCGAGCCGATCACGGCTCAGAAGGTGCGACTCAACATCCTCGAAGCCACCGACGTGCCGACGCTTTGGGAGTTCCACCTCTACCCGCCGGGCGTCGACATTCCGCCGCTCGTGACGGGGTACTGATCACCGCAGGTGCTTGTCGGCGAAGCTGAGGTACTGCTCCCAGTCGAAGTCCTTCACATCGTGCCCGCCCGAGCGGACGTGGTAGCCGATCTGTCCCTGAACGGGATGATCGACGGCGGGCATGTCGTCCGCCGGGAGCCCCTCGGTGCCGAGCATCCGGTATACCGGACTGGCGTGCTTGCACGATAGGAATACGCCCCTCGGATCGGCCCAGCAGACCCCCTCGGCGCTGGCGACGTAGACGGGCCGCGGCGCGATCAGGGCGATCAACTCGTGCTGGTCCACCGGCAGAGCGGCTTCGTTCTCGTTGTACTGCCTGTGGTTCCCACAGAACCAGTGGGGGAAGGACGTGTTGATCCGCCCGACCGTCTCGCCGACGGCTCGGCGGGCGAGCGCCGCCCCGCCACAGCCCGAGTCGTTGCTGATGACCATCGCGAAACGCTCGTCCTCAGCCCCGGCCCACAGGGATGTCTTCCCCAGACGCGAGTGCCCCATGACAGCCACGCGCTTGTGGTCGACTTCCTCATCGGTCTCGAGGTAGTCCAGCGCGCGGCTGAGCCCCCATGCCCATGCGGCGATAGAGCCCCACTCATCAGGCTTCGGCTCGGTTTGGCCATCGGCGTAGAAGAGCGGGTGCGCGCCGTTCTGGAAGCCATCGTGAAAGTCCGGGTCGATATCTCCGTAGTAGATCGTGGCGAGGCCGTAGCCCCGCTCCAGGATCATTTCAACCGCCCAGCGTGATGAGCGGACGCCCCGCGACTTCTCCGTGGGCCTGTTGTCGACGACTCCGTAGTCGTCATTGTCGCGGAGCCAGCTCTGACTCATGCGAATGCCGGGGTCGGCGTGGATGGAGTGGTTGCCGAAGAAGTTCAGCGTGAGGAATGTCGGGACAGGGCCCTTGGCATCATTGGGCAGGTAGGTGAGCACGTCGATGTGCAAGTCGTCGCGGTCGCCTGTTGGGCGCACTTCGACTTGCTTGCGCGTGGCCAGCCCGTCGAGGGCGTTCTCATCGACATCGAAGACCTCGAACGTCATCGCGTCCGGCCGACCGGGCGCTCTGCCGTAGACGTGTTCGCGGAAGAGGTCGAGGATCTCTCCGCGCCGCCTCTTGCGCCACCGCTTGGGGCCGATCTTCTTGTCGTCAGCTCCCGGCGCGAGGGGATCGGGCAGCGTGTATTCGGGGACCCTGTCCTCGTCGTAGTTGGCCTTGAACTCCTGGCCGCCGGCCGAAACCGCGAGCAATATGCCGACAGCAAGAGCGGCCAATGTCAGCGCGTTCGGCGTCATCCCAAGTGCCCCCTGGAAGCGAAGTGATGGCAGCGGCCCGGTTCGGCACAGAGGACCGGAAGGCCTCCGGACGCGCGATTCGGGCAGGTCCCGCGAGTCCGTGCGTGAATAACAGACAGGACTGACGATTCGAGGGGAGACGGCTGATGGTTCTGCCTCAATCCACGACACTTGGCAACACGGGCGTTGAGGTCTCAACCATCGGCCTCGGTGGCCACACGTTCCTGGGCGAGTATGGCGGGATGGCGCGCGCGGATCGCCAGGAACTGTTGACGATCGTCTCGACGGCGCTCGACGCGGGCATCAACTACTTCGACGTTACCTACGACGAAGAGCGCGAGATGTTCGGCTCGCTCGTCGATGAGCTGGGTATCCGCAACCACCTCGTGCTGTCGGCGTGGATGGCGAGCGCGACGACCCAGACCGCCGCCGCTACGGTTGCCGAGGCTGAACGAGCGCTGGGGCAGCTCGGCATGGACCATGTCGACATTTTCTACCTCGACTGGACCTGCACGCCCGAGCAGATCGAGGCGATGGTCAGCCTTCGCGATCGCGGCCTGACGCGCCTTGTTGGCGTCCTCGGTCAGGGCACGGCTGAATCGAGCGATCTCTCGCAAGTCGACGCTCTGCTGCTGAACCACAACTACCACTGGCGCGATCGCGAGCCGGGGCTGCGCCGGCTTGCGGCCGACAACCCGGACGTGGGCATGATTACGCTTGAGCCACTCGGACGCGGCCGGTTCGCGCAGGATGAAGCCGAAGGCGTCCCGGCGGTGTCGGCATGCCTCAAGTATGCCTTGGCCCTCGACATCGCGCAGACGACGCTGATCGCCGTCCGCCGGCTGGAACACCTGAACCAGAACATCGCGACATGGCGGGGCGATCTCACTCTCACCGACCCCGAGCGGGCAGCGCTCGAGGCCGGAAAGGGCTACGAGGATGCCTAAACCGATCCAAGACCGGGAGGAGACGCATGCCAATCATCAAGCGTGAAGACTTCGGGACGGACCGCGCCCCCGAGTGGTGCAAGGTCGAGGGCGGCATCACTGCGATGGGATGCTCGACGCGCGAAGGTGACGGCTCCGTCGAGTTGCACTTCCACGACGCCGATGAGTTCTGGTTTGTCCTCGCCGGCAAAGCCCGCGTCGTCACCGATGGCGATGAGTTTATCGTCGAGTCGGGCGATATCGTCTGCACGTGCATGGGTGAGGAGCACGCGATCCTCGAGATCGTCGAGGCGCCCTACACGCAGGTGTGGGTTGAGTGCAACCTCCGCGGGCGGATGCGCCACGGCCACTTGCACCACCCAGAGGACGACTGACACGGCGCGTTACTCAGACACCGTGACGTCGACCCCGTAGGCCTCGATCTCTCTCTCGTCCCCGTCCACGACCGCCGTCACGGGTTCGGCCCTGAAGTTGAGCAGCATCACGAGCGTCTGCCCGCCCTTCTCAAATGCGAACCAGTCATTCTCCGGGATGCCGGTGACCGCGAGCTTGGCGTCGCAGCGGTTCTCAAGCGCGAAGAACTCCTCATACTCGGCGATGATCTCCGCCGCCTCGCTGGTCGCGTAGAAAGCGCCACCATCCATCGGCGGCAGCCACCAGATCAGGCATCCGTTTCCCCCGCTATCGGCGTACTGACGCAGAACTCGGTTGCGCCAGGTCTGCATTTTCGGCATGGGGCGCGCGTCGTCGCGGTCGGAGAGGTACCACATCTCGCCACCGATCAACGGCACCCCGTCCAGGGCCTCGATGGTCGCTTGCACGGTCTCGCGCGGCGCGCCGTAGCCCGCGATGCCCAGGTCCAGATGCGGCGCCATGAGGGCCCAGTCGACGCCGTAGTGCTCCTTAGTCCGATTAGACTCGTGCCCCGAGTAGAGTGAGAATTCGATCTCTCGGTCCGCCCTATCGAGAATCGCCCTGATGTGTCCGGCCAGCTCGGCGTTCTGCGTGCAGCGGAAGTCGGTCCACTCGCTCGGGTAGTCCGACAGCAGGATCTCGCCGCTCAGGTCGGTGGCGTCCGCGAGGTCGGCAAAGTCTCTGAATGCGATGAGACATCGCTCGCAGACGCAGAACGTCGGCGGGTCGATGACGGGTTGCTCAAGATCCCAGTTTGCCCCCGCGTAAGGCTCGTTGTTGACGACTCCGAGCAGCCACTCCTCAAGCGCGTCGATCACCTCGTCGCCATCGGCCAAGACCCATGTCGGGCAGAACTGGTGCTTGATGCGCTTGCCGTCGAAACCGAGGGCCCGGAGGCCTTCGTCGTCCTCGAGCAAGTGCTTGGCGCCCGCTGGCGCGCCCCACGGCTCGTAACCGATGCTCAACACGACCTGATGCCCGCGGTCGAGCACGTGGTCGACCACGTCGTTGGCGAGCTTCCCATACGTCCACGTGATGCCTGCCGCCCAGCAGTTCTCGGCCATGGCCTCCGCGACGGTTGGGTCGGAGAAGCGCGAGCCGTAGTAGCAGGGCATGATCCGCGCTCTTTCCGGTCGGACGTTCCTCAACGGCGGGAGGACCATCACGCGGCTCTCCGTGGGCAGCTCGGTGACCAGCCCATTGAGCGTCTGGAAGTACGTGTATACGGGAGACTCGCCCTCGGGCATGTTGCGTGGGGCCTCAAACAGTAGCCCGCAGGTCGCCCGCGAATCCGGCGATCCGAGCCTGTCGCACCGCACGTCCGCCTCGACGACATACTGCTTCCCGGCCTCGACGGGGACGAGGTCATCCTTGTCGACCCAAAGGGCTTGCTGTTTGTCCGCGCCTTCCTTGGTCGAGACGATCTTGCAGCACTTCGAGCCATCGGGGCCCTCGGGCTTGAGGATCCAGTGGTTCTCCCACCCGTCCTCGTCGAACGTGCCCATCTTCAGCAGGTTCTCCTCGCCACCATCCTCGCGGAAGACGAGGTTGTCGACCCAGAACGTGCCGACGATCCCCCGGCTCTGCCACTTGATGATGAGCGGGTGGACGTCCACTGCTCCCTTCGGTGCGGTGACGGTCATGCTGAGGTGTTGCCAATCGTGCGTGCCGCCGGTGGCGATGGTCGGCTGGTAGGTCAGCGTGTGGCCGGTCTCATCGCCCCACCGCATCGACAACTCCATGCCCTGGCCGGGCATGCGACTGAAATCCACGTGGTGGCGAGCCAACGTCGCGCCGTCGCTCTGCAGCCTGCCCGCCCGCGTCACGGTTGGGACGGCCCCTCCGCCGAGCGGATCGGCCGCCGCGTAGCGCATGCGTTCCGGCAACTCGACGACCATCCGGTACTCCGAAGAGGGGATGCCCGCCGCCGGGTGGACGTAGAGTCTCATGAGTTGCGCGCTGCCTCGGGGCGCGTGGAAGGTATCCATGTTGGGGAAGAACTGGGGTCTCGGCTCGCCGACGTAGACGGCCGCTGCCAGGAAGCCCTGCGACGCCTCAGATGCCGTGGGGGGCACGTCGCCATCGAGCCAGCCAGCTTCGGGCAGCTCGGCCAACGCCGCCCAGGCGACCGGCAGCTCCCGACCTTGATGCAGCAGGGCTGGCGAGGCGCTTGGCCTGTTGCCTGTCGGACGCACCTCAAGCGCGACCGTGTTTAGCCCTGGCTGCAACTGCAATTCGGGATCGGTCACGGGGTTGCCATTCAGGTATGCGGTCGTCTCGCAATCGCGCGTATCGGTCGCGATCCGAATCGCGCCGGCGGCGACGGACAGCGGGATGGGCGCCGAGCGCAGTAGAACGTCGTCAGCCTGTGCGAGCGCGTAGGTCAGGCTCCGCACCGTCTCGCCCTCGACCGTCAGACGCATGACGTGCTCGCCGGCGCCCTTCACCGTTGACGTCGTCCCGATGTCGAGTGACGCGGACACGGCGGTCTCATCATCGGCGTCTCCGCCGACGGTCGTCGTCACCTCGACGATGCCATCGCGCTGGTCAATCGCGGCGGGGGCGAGCGTCGGGCCCGTTTGGGCAAACCTCAGCGTCCCGAACGCCTCCGGCTGGTGGAACGCGTCTTTCAGGCCGCTCCACGTGCTGTATTCCTTCGCGTGAGGCCGGTGGCGAGTGAAGTTGGCCTTCCACTCGGTCGGCGTCGCGTCGCTCAGCGACGATAGCGGAATGGATGCCTCGAGCACGTAGCTTGCCGTTAGGCGCTTCGCAACGCACTGCCAGTCGCAGTTCCACGCGCTGTCGGTTCCTCGCGCATCGTACGTGCCGGTGGTCGAGTTGGCGCCCAGGTGGAAATACTCGCCTCCCCCCGGCTGGAGGAAGATCTCAACGCAGTCGTCGCCGAACACTCTCGCGTCTCGGCCGGTCTTGTCGGCCTTGACGAGGTGCAGCATGTTGAGCTTGGGCTCGAGCATGCCCTCAAATGCCTCGATGCCGAGGTAGAGGTTCTCATCGTCCCAGCACGCCCGCGCCTGAGTCTGCTCCTCTGGGAGCCGGTCCTTCTGCGCCGAGATGAAGTGGCTCGCAACGGACGCTGCCTGCCAGCACGCGTCGTCGAGCGCGCCGTCGAGCACCGGGGGCTCTGACGTGTGGTAGATGGTGAGCACGGCTTGCGTTGAGGCCACGGATGCCAGTAGGAGCGCGATCAGGAGCAGACTGCCACGCATGGGAGGACCCTCACACTCGGTGGGATCGGCCTGGACATGGGGCCATTTCGGCTTGGGGTGCGGGTCAGCCTCCAAGTGGGCCGAGGTCGGCGCCTCCGGCAGCGCGAATTGGGAGCCCATAACGAAGGCCGGCTGAAGGAGTCACCCGATGAGCGAGTTCTCTCCCTTCACGTTCCTGCACATCAACGACCATCATCTTGGCACGCCGCGCTCGTATCGGTATCGCCCGTCCATGACGCGGCGATGGGAGGCCATCAAGCGGCAGATGGTGCGGACGAATGCGGACCTGCTGCTTGTCGGCGGCGATATAGCGCGCGACGGCGACACGCACGAGGAGGAATACGCGCTCGCTCGGGAGGATCTCGACACGCTGCCGTTTCCTTCGCACGTGATCCCCGGCAACATGGATGTGGGCAACAGACACACAGACCGCGAGGGGCCACGAACCGGTCGCAGCGACATCGCGCTGAACATGACGTCGGAGCGGCTGCAACTCTTCGCGTCCCACTTCGGCCCGGTCAACTGGACGTTCATGCATCGCGACGTGCGATTTACCGGGTTTTTCGCGGCAGTCGCGGGCTCGGGTCTGCGTGAGGAGGAGCGATTCTGGCGGTTCATGGAGAGGCTGCCGGAGTTGCCCAGCGGACGGCACCATGTGGCGATGATGCACTACTGGCTGTACATCGAGAGCATCGATGAGCCGAACTACGACATCGCGCTGCCGGATGAGTATCTGCTCTGGTACTTTGGAATCGATGAGCCGCACCGGTCGCGGATCTTCGAGCTGCTGAAGGCGGCGGGTGTGGATGTGCTTTTCTGCGGCCACGTGCATACGGGGCGACCGGTGGAGGTCGTGGATGGGATCCGCATCTGCAAGGCTCCCGCGGCGGGCAACACGGCGCAACTCACCGATCGGTGGGACGAGATCGAGACGACTCAGGGGTTCAGTCTGTGCTCGGTGACCGATGGCGGCATCGACGTCACGTACGTTCTGGGCGATGACCAGAGCGCGGATGAGTCTGATACCTACGGCCCCGGAGGCCATCCCACGCTCCAAGCCCGAGACTACAGCATCGCCCCGGAGCAACCTCCGCTGGCGCCGGACCCGTGGTTGCTGGAGTCGTAGCGCCACTACAGCGATTCGCCCACCTACTCCACGACTTCCGCGCTCGCCTCGGCGAGCAACTCGCCGCCAAACTCCATTTTGACGGTGTATTTGCCGGGCTTCATGGGGCCGCCATCTGAACCGCCGATTCCGCGCATTTGGGTGCGCGCATCGCTGATCTTAATCGTGCTCGTGCTTCTCACGACTCCGTCACGGCTCCACGCTATCGTCACGTTGCCCTCCGCCGGCGCATCCGTCCACCGGAGCTTGGCGAGCAACCGCTTTGCGCCTTGAACCGGTCCACTGGGCGGCCTCATCAAACCGTTCGCCATCCACACGATCAGCGAGATCTTGGCCTTGCCGTAGGCGGCGCTCTTTGGCTGGGTCCCGGCGCTCGTCGCGACGATGCCGATGCCTGGTTGAGTGTCCGGGTGTCCGTTCTGCAGGTCGGGTGGGTTCGCTTCGCCACTGGCGATGCGGGCCAACGCCGCGCCCACATCGGCGGCCGTTGGCGCGGTTGCGTACGTGCCTCCGCCTGCCGCCGCCAACTCCTTGAGCGTCTGTGCGGCCTCCGAACCGGGGTCGAACCCGATGCCGACGACGTCTACCACCGGCGGCGTGGTCAGTTGAGGGGCGAGGCCCTCGAGCGTCGCGAGCGCATCTTCGAGCGTCTCATCCGGGCCGCCGATCTCTCTCCGCTCGCTTTGGCCCATGACCGCCCACGGCAGCGTCCACAGTGAGCCGGATCGGCGTAGGTCGATCTTCTCGGCCACGCGTCGCAATGCCCTGTTGAGCGTATTGATGCGCGCTCGGGTCTCGGGCGTGGCGAGCCCGTGGCTGCAACTTACGAGGCTGATCTTCGGCCGCACCCCCCTTCCGTGTCGACAGGCGTGGATGAGCGCCTGGGTCGCGGCCCACGCGAGATCGCGCTTTTCGCTGCCGGTGGGACGGATCAGATCCAGAACGTTGCCGCTGGCCCCGTAGAGCGACCCAAGGGCGTGGTAGGTGTCCTGCGGGTCCTGGCTGAAGTCGTGCTCCAGGTGAACGGCTCCGCCGTCGAAGGTCATCATGGCCACCTCGGTGACCCCGTCTTCGGGCTTCGTCTCGCCGGGATCACGCCCTCGCAACCTGCTATCGTCGTGGGACCGGATGAGTCTCGCTGTGTCGAGGATCCCCATGCTGCTGAAGGCGTCCACGTCCGCGATGCAGTCTCTCCGATCGATGAGGATGATCAGGGACACGGCGACCGGCCACTGCTCGTCGACGGCGACACCCATCGCCGCGGCGATCACGTCGTCGACATCCTGGGCGATCCCGCGGGCCTGCTTGGCCATCTCCGCTTTGGTCTCCGGCGTCCCGGCGGTCTTGCGACTGAGGAGAATCTGCCCCACCCACGGCCCGCGACTCCACTTTAGGACGGCGTTCGTGAACCCGGCCGTGTTCGAGGTCTGGCTCTCGGAGGCCGTCTGCCCGTTGACCGTGGTTGGCGCGCGTCCGCCCTCGGTGACGATCCCGTTCCGCTTGGTCTCGTCGGGCTCGGCGTGGATCTGGACGGAACTCGATCCGCCCTGCCCGAACTCGCAGAGCGCCCACGGCGCCGCCTCGCTGACGGATGGCTTCTTGGCAAAGGGTAGGTCCGCGACGCACCACTTGCTGAACGCGTCGGCGACTGCTTGCTCCGCGGCCGTCGGCGCCGCTTGGGCGGCTACCGTGCCGCACGTAAGCGCCGCAATAACTGCTGCGATTGCCGCCAGGTGATTGATCCGCATGGCCTGCACCCCTTATCGGACGTGGTCTCTCGCCCGTCATGTAATGTGACAATATTCAGACGCTAGACTGATCCTAATGGTACTACAACGCCATAATCCGGGGAAGGGCAGGCATCCACTGCCCCTCGCGCGTCACGACTGCACCGGCCTCGTTCCGCAACCTCCACCGCGTTCGCTCGTAGTAAGTCACAACATGGTGGGCGTGGCCCAGTTGGTAGGGCACCAGACTGTGGCTCTGGGAGTCGCGGGTTCGAGTCCCGTCGCCCACCCCATGTTACTCCCCTCGCCGGAGGTCACCGGCTCGCCTGCGGCAAACTCCTCGCTACAGTTTACTGATCGAGGTATCCGTCCATGGACGTAGCCCTCAGTTACGGCCGCGGGAAGCTGAACGCGGCCCTGCCGGACGCTAACGTGCGCCATGTCATGCGCTTCCAGCCGATGCCCGCCATCGCCGACGCGCGCGAGGCGACGCGCCTGGCCGTGAGCGATCCCGTCGGATGCGCACCACTGGCGCAACTCGCCGACGGGCGCGGTGACGCGTGTATCGTGACTTCCGACATCACGCGCCCCGTGCCGAACGAGGTCATCCTGCCCGTGCTGCTGGGGGTGCTTGCCGGCGCGGGACTGTCGCCGGAGCGGGTCACGATCCTCATCGGCACCGGCTCGCATCGGGGCAACACGCCCGACGAACTCCGCGAGATGCTTGGCGATGAGACGATGGATTCGGGCGCGCGGATCGTTAACCATGACGCGCACGATCCCGACGCTCAAGTGGTGATGGGGGAGACCTCGCGCGGCACGCCGGCCCACATCAATCGCATCTACGCGGAGGCCGACCTGAAGCTTGCCGTCTCGCTCGTCGAGCCCCACCTCATCGCGGGCTTCTCAGGCGGGCGGAAGGCCGTCTGCCCGGGTGTCTGTGGGATGGAGACGTTGCTGCGTTTCCACTCGCCGCCCCTCGTGAACCCCGACGAAGCCTGTGCGGGACAGATCCATGGAAACCCGGCCCATGAGGAATCGCTGGCAGTGACGCGGCTGGCCGGAGCGCCCGAGCTGATGGTTAACGTCACGCTCGACGAGACACGCCGCATGACGGGCGTCTTTGCCGGTGAACTCGAGGCGGCGCACCTCGCCGCCGCTGCTCACTCGTACAAACAGGGCCGGTCCGCCATCGACGAACCCGTCGACATCGTGGTAACGAGCGCCGCGGGCTACCCCCTCGACCTCACCTTCTACCAGAGCGTCAAGGGCATTGCCGGTCCAGTGCCTATCATCAAGCCCGGAGGGACGATCATCATCGCATGTGAGTGCGCGGAGGGCATCGGCGATTCGCCGCTCGTCGCCGCTCTCTTCGAGACAGACAAGCTTGAGGATTACGTGCCCCGCGTGAGGGACGCGGCCTACTTTCACATGGACCAGTGGTATGCCCAGTTCACCAAGATTCGTCGCGTTGCCGGTGAGGTGATGGTCTTCACTGACGGCGTGCCGAACGACGACCTTGCGAAGTGCTTCGTGACGCCCATCGACAGCGTCGAAGAGGGCGTCGCCGCGGCACTCGCCAAGCACGGTTCCGACGCGTCGATTGCCGTCTTGCCCGAAGGACCTTACGTCCTATCCTGCCTAGCGGGAGATCGCGTCGATCAGCAGCAGTTCTAGTCGGCTTACCTGGAGGACTCATCGTGTCTCGAGCCTGGCCCATCATTGCCGCACTCATGGTCATTTCCGTCGGACTCCCGGCCCAGGGGATCGGCACGGCGCCTGACATCGATCAAGCCGCCTGGATCTGGTCGCCGGACGGCGGCCCGGATGGCTCGGGACCGACGTCATACCTGCGCCGCAAGTTCACTCTCGAGTCGGAGCCGACCGAGGCGACGGTCGTTGTCACCGCAGACAACGGCTTCGAGCTGTTCATTAACATGCAGAGCATTGCGTTGGAGTTGGACTACGGCGGCGTCTGGTCGAAGGTGAAGCGCTTCCGGATTGAAGAGAGGCTGCACAAAGGCGCGAATATCGTCGCCATCAAGGGCGAGAACCTGGGCGGCCCGGGCGGGGTGTTGGCGGGGATGCACGTCGGGATGGCCGATGGCACTACGCTTGACTTCGTGTCGGACGCCGAGTGGCTGAGCCTCGCCGAGACCGATGTTCCTAACTGGACGGAGCCGGACCACGACGACTTCCTGTGGAAGCCGGCGGTCGAGCTGGCCAAGAACGGATTCGGTCCGTGGGGCAAGCTCACTGTGCCTGGCCTACTCACGGACGCGAAGACGCTGATCTTCGACCGCACCATTCCCGGCGCCCCGCCACCGCCGCCCCCGGACATCTTCACCGATGCGCCGGAGGACTTCGACTGGCCCGAGGGCATTGTCTACGTCGCCGGCAAGAGCCCGCCCAGCTCCACCACGATGCAGACGGCGATCTGGCCAATTGCGGGGACGCGCGCGTTCTTCGAGTACGACACCCCCGCCCCGGCCATGTCTGGGCGCAAGCTCCTCAAACTGGCGCCTGGGCCTGGAGCAGAACCGACGCTCCTTATCGATGCGGGACAGGGCCTGATCGCCGGCCCGACGACGACGTATGACGGGCGGCAAGTGCTCTTCGCGATGGTCCCCGAGGGCGGCAAGGCGTTTCACATCTACCGGATCAACGCCGACGGCTCGGACCTGACGCAACTGACCGATGGCCCGTGGCAAGACTACGATCCCGCCGTGCTGCCGGATGGGCGGATTGTCTTCGCCTCGACGCGCATTGGCTCGCGAGAGGAGTACCACGCCAACACCGCGCGGAGCCTGTTCACGCTGAGCGCGGACGGTGAGATCCGGCCGCTGACCCAGCACATCGTGGCGGATACCGAACCGGAAGTGACCCCGGCCGGACGCGTCGTCTTCGTGCGCCATGACAACTTCATGGAGCGCGCGAAGGTCGAGACGCACATCCACAGCATTCGTCCCGATGGCACGGGGGGCGAGGTTGTGCTGGGGCCGGATCGCGGCCTGGTGCCATACGACCCGACGTATGGCGCGGAGGACAACTCCGCATGGCTTCGCAATCTCGGTTTTGGGTGTCCGGCGCCGCTGCCCGATGGGCGCATCGCGTGCATCTCGCACATGGGTCTCACCATCACCGGTGCGGCGGCCGACGGTCAGGACAAGCACCGCGTAGAGTGCGATATCACGGCCTACGATATCTCGCCAATGCCCGATGGCAGGTTGCTGGCGAGCACGCATCGAGGCGTGCTTGCGGTCGTGGACATCGACACCGGCGAGGCGGTTGCCGTCCATCAGGTCGAGGGTGTGTCGGATCTACATTCGGTAGTCTATCTTGGCCCCCGGGCGAAGCCGGTCGTGATGTCACACGTGGTGTCACCGGACGCGGAGAAGCAGCCCGACAAGACGGGGTATCTGCTCTGTCAGTCCGTCTTCGACACCAAGCAAGTCGACGACCAATGGCGGCGCGTGAAGGCGATGCGGGTGATCGCCGGAGACCCGTTCACGGCACGCGCGGCGCGACACCAGTATGGGCATATCGGCACGGAGGGCGTGGAGTTGGGCGAGGTGCCTCTCGCGCCGGATGGATCGTTCTACGTTGAGGTCCCCGCGGACCGCCCGCTGTTCCTCCAGGCGATTGACGGCGAGGGCCGGCCGGTCGTCAACGAGATGAGTTGGATCTACGTCCGCCCGGGCGAGACGCGGGCGTGCGTGGGGTGTCATGCCCCGCGGAAGGACGCGCCTGCGAGCGCGCTTCCGCTGGCGGCCAATACCGACCCCGTTGATCTCTCCGCCGTTCCCGGGCTGCACCGGTATCGCGCTAATAACGCCGCGAATGGCGGCGTGCGCAACCTGCAATTCGACCGGTTCCGCGAGTGCGCGAGTATCGATCTCTACCCACAAGCCGACCTTCGGCCGGGGCGCTCGACCGAAGTTCAGCGACTCATTGAGAGCCTCCGCGCGGGCCACTCCGACACGAAGCGAGTCGCCGCCCAGCGGCTGGGTATCTTCCGCGAGCGTGACTCCGCGCCCGCCCTCGCGCTGGCCCTTGGCGACTCCGACCGGGGCGTTCGTCGCGCCGCGGCGATCTCGCTGTCAAGTTGCGGGACGCGCGAATCAGTGCCGCCCCTTCTTGAGGCGCTCAATGATACAGCGCCTGAGGTCGCTCAGGCCGCTCACGTTGCGCTGGAGCATCTTCTTGGCGGCAGCGTCGCGTTTGACGCCTATGCGGACGCAAGCGCGCGCCGGCGCCAGGCGGCTGAGTGGCGGAAGCTGGTGAGCGAGAGCGACTGGGACGTGCGGGTCGCTCGACTGATTGAGCGAGTCGTCAGCGACGATCCGATCGACGCCCAGCTCGCGATTGAATCGCTTGGTCACATCGGCGGCGACGCGGCGAAGAAGGCGCTTCGCGACTACGCCATGGACGCGCCGACGGACGCTCTCAACCCCCGGCTCGCGGCGATCCGAGGTCTGGGCTGGCTGGGTGATGAGGCGGCGGTCCCGCTCCTCAAGCAGGTCATCGAAGAGAACATCATCGAGATCCCCGCGACGCCCTTCAAAAGCCATGAGCTTGGGTGGAACGCAAGCCCGGACCACCTCGCGGGCGCTGCCGCCGAGTCCCTTGGCCGGATCGGAACGCCGGAGGCGGAGGTCGCGCTCACTGAGTGCTTCGCGCTGTTGCGCGAGTTCTGGTTCTACAGTTTCCGCACCGGCGATCACGAGTGGCTGATGGGGTGCCACAGCTCCATCCCGCACTACCGGATTCTCGAGGCGTTGGATGCGATGGGGTCAGCGAAGGCAGGCTCCATCGCTACTGCTCTGCTGCGTTCTGTGCCGATGGATCCGGATCGCGGGTTGCTCATGATCAACGACGCCTACGAGACCGTCGCGGCTCGTGTCCTGCATCGCTCCGGAATGGCCGGTGGGGCCATCGAGGCGTGTCTATCGGCGCTCGGTGACGCCAATGCCAGTGCCGATCCGACGCTTGTCGAGGCCGTCACTGCGTCGCCGCCAGCCGTGTCGGTGGGGGTGCTAGAGCCGGCGTCACGCGCCGCGCAGTTGCTGTCGGTGATTGCGCTCGACGACGCCAATACTCCCCGGATCCGCGCCGCGTTCGAGCGCTTCCGGATGCGCGAAGCCTCCCGCGAGCGGAGTTGGACGTGTTTCTTCCTGGCGCGGGCGCTGGGCAAGCTCGGCGATGGAGGCTCTGTGGCAGTCCTGCGCGCCGCGTTGGATGAGGATCCGAACGAAGCCGACATTGGGCTGCCCGACCCGCCGAATGTCTTCCTTCACGATGCGATGACGCCGCTCTATCGCGCGGCCGCGGCGGATGCGCTGGGCAGGATCGGCGATCCATCGGCGTACCCGACGCTGCTCGCGAACGTGAATGACTTTGGGAACGCGATGGACGTGCGGCAGGCATGCGCTCGGGCCCTCGGCGGGTTGGCGGATGGCGAGCGGCTGAGCGAGCTGCGCCTCGTGGCGGACGAGTATCCGGAGGTCATCACGCAGCGGACGCTGTGGGAGAGCTGCGAGAGGGTCGCGGCTCGAGCCAACTGACGGGAGGCGAACGATGCGATTCGAGAGCAAGACAATCGTGGTGACTGGCGGCGCGATGGGTATCGGTCGCGCTACGGTCCAGCGGCTCGCCTCTGAAGGCGCGCGGGTGATCATCGCGGATATTGACGAGAATGCCGCCCAGGCGACGATCGAGGCCTTGGGCGACTGCTCGGGCTCGGGTGTCTTCAATCCCGTGGACTTGTCCGACCCCGAGTCCATCGCCCAGTTTGCTGAACGCGTCGGGCAGATGACGCCTGAGCTTCACGGCTTGGTGAACAACTGTGGCATCGCGCATACATGCCCCATCTCCGAGACGGGCGACGACGATTGGGAGCCGCAGGTCACGATAAACCTACGGGCGCCCGTGCTTCTGGCGAAGCACCTTCTGCCGCTGTTGAAGGCCGGACCGGGCCACATCGTCAATGTCTCGTCCGAAGCGGGGTTTAAGGCACGTTCGGGCTCATGGGTCTACGATGCGACGAAGAGCGGGATCTGCGCCGTGACGCGGACGATGGCGGCGGAGTTCGTGGGCTTCGGCATGCGCGCCAACACCGTCGCGCCCGGCTGGACCGTGACGGAGATGCACTTCGGCGGCGCGCCTGACCCAGCCGCCCGCAAGCGCGAGATGGAGGAGATTAGCGACGCGGGAGGCCTGATCCCACGCCTCGCGCGGCCGGAGGAGATCGCGGCGGGGATCGTCTTCCTGCTCAGCGATGACGCATCGTACATCACGGCGACGACTCTCCACGTCGACGGCGGCCGCATCGGTCGATAGACTCGGAACCCAATACGGAAAGCGCCCCGCCTGATCGTCAGGCGGGGCGCTTTGATTCTCTATAGAAAGCTCTACAGGCCGGCGATGGAGAGCGTGTTCCTCAGCGTCTCGGCGGCGTCGATCGTCGGCCTGTACTCGAGGCCGATATAGCCGTCGTAGTCGGTCCCGGCGATCGCTTTGAAGACGTTGACGTAGTTGATCTCACCCGTGCCCGGCTCGTTGCGGCCCGGGACATCGGCCACATGGAAGTGCCCGATCTTGTCGATGTTCGCGGTGATCGTTGCGATGAGCTGTCCCTCAGTGATCTGCTGGTGGTAGATGTCGTAGAGGAGCTTGACGCGCGGGCTGTTGACCTCGTCGAGGATCTCAAACCCCTCGTCCGATGTCGCGAGGTAGTACCCCGCGTGGTCGACGAGCAAGTTCAGCGGCTCGAGCACGAGCGTGATGCCCTCGGCCTCGGCGACGGGCGCGATGGCCTTGAGCCCGGCGACGATGGCGTTGTGCTGATCCTCGCGCGGGATGTCTAGCTCGTTGCCCGTGGTGACGATCAGCGTGGGGACGCCGAATTCCTTGGCTTTGGCGATTGACTCCTTGGCGCCCGCGACCCATGTTTCCGTCCCCTCTGGGTCGCACAGCGCGGCGTCGGCGGCGACGCAGAAGCCTGCAATCGCCACGCCCTTCTCATCGGTACGCGCGCGGACAGCCGCGAGGTCTTTGTTGCCCCAGCCCCAGAACTCGACAGCCGGGACGCCTGTCACGGCGACGCGGTCGATGCGGTCGACGAACTCGGGCACGTCGCCAAAGATCATCTCGATGCAAGCAGACAGCTTCAATTCAGCCATTTCGGTCTCCCTCTATCCATCCCGGGCGGCGCGCGCCCGAGGACAGTCCGATTGATGAACCAACTGCGCGGCGGTTCCCCACGTGAAGCGAAGTTACCTACGCGGACAAGGAGATTCGCGCGCGCCACCGAAGCGCCCGTCGTGTCGCACCACCCAAGGCGCGCGGGATACCTCGATGCCGAGCCCGAAGAAGCACAAGAAGATCCGGGAGCCGATGAGCGCCCTGAATAAGGTGAAGCTCATCGAGAACCACGAACCCCTCGTTGACGTGCGCAAAGCCTGTCCGGGCACGCGCGTCTCGCGCAGGTGCGTGCCGTATCTGCGCGAGACGGTGGCGGACATGGTCAACAATGCGCAGACGCTGCTGCCCAGTGGCTACACGTTTTGGGTCCGCACGGCGCTCCGCACCATCGAGATGCAGCGCGATGGTTACCTGAACTTCTATCGAGCCCTGGAGACCGAGCACCCAGACTGGAGCTACGCGACCCTCCGCCGACGGACGAACCAGTACTTCGCGCCCGTCGACGAGAAAGCCCCGCCGGGCCACACCACGGGAGGCGCGGTTGATGTCGGGCTGATCACGCCCAGTGGACGACCGGCGGAACTCACCCGACCTTACGAGTTCTGGGAGGGAGCGGCGACGTTCATCGAGGGCCTTACGCCCGCGGCGCGGCGCAATCGGATGACGCTCTACGAGGCGATGATGGGCGCGGGCTTCAGCAACTGTGAGGACGAGTTCTGGCATTACTCGTACGGCGATGCCGCGTGGGCGGTCCGCACGGGCGTCGATACGTGCTGCTACGGTCTCATTGAGCCGCCGGGCGAGTGGCTCGAACGTCGCCCCGACCTGAAGCACAAGCTGAATCTCAACCGGCGCTGATGGCTACTCCCACACCAGCAGCGTCGTGTCCTGACTGGCCGAGATGACTTTGCCCGTCTCGGGGTCGGCCGCAAGCCCGAAGACGGTCCCCTGGTGGCCCGCCAGCTCGCGGATTCGCGCGCCGGTCGCCACGTCCCATTCGCCGGCGACGCCCGAGCCCCCAGCGTAGATGCTGGCCCCGTCGGCGGAGAGAGCGATGGCGTAGAGGGCCCCGCCGGCTTCAATCTCCTGCAGAGGTTCGCCGGTCGCCAGATTCCACGAAATGAGCCGCCCATCCCGGGCGACAGAGACGGCCTGTCCGTCTCCGGTGAACGTCACGCCTTCGACCCAGCCACGATGGGCCTCCATGACGCGCGTCGTGGCCCCGCTCCGGAGGTCCCACAGGCGCACCGTTGCGTCGCGCCCGCCGGTGAGCGCGGACTGCCCGTCGGGCGACACGGCAACGCTCAGAACGCCTCCTCGGTGACCCTCGAGTATCTTCGTAGGCGTGTCGCCCTCAGCGCCCCAGACACGGACAGTGCCGTCGCCGGCGGAGCTGAGCAGGTGGTGCCCCTTGGGCGTGTAGGTGACGGATCGGACGTAACCAAGGTGGCCCTTCAACTCGCGCAGCAACTCGCCGCCCGGCATCCCATACTCGCGGACGATTCCGTCCTTGCAGCCCGCCGCGACACGCGAGCCGTCGGCTGATGTTGCTACGCTAAAGGCACCGATGCCGACGCTCCCGATGGTCGCCAGCGCATCGCCCGTCGTCGTATCCCAGACCCGCAGCGTCGAGTCCGCGGAGCCGCTCACGCAGCGGCCGCCAGGCAGCGTTGCGACCGCCTGCACGGGGCCGCCGTGACGATCCCACGCGACGCGAGGGGAGCCGTCCTCGATGCTGCTGACAGCGACCTGCCCTCGGCCATAGGAGAGCACCCACTTGCCATCCGGTGACACGCGTATGTGGGCAGCGTAGGCCTCGTGGGGGAACCAACGCAGCAGAATATCGCCGGTCAGGCGATCCCATCGCCGGATCGACCCATCGCGCGATCCCGTGAGAAGTTGCTCGGGCTCCTTGCAGTAGGCGACGGCGGTGACGGCATGACCGTGGTGGCCGGTGAACTTGCCTTGCTGCTCGTGTGAACTCAGGAGCCACTCGGTTGCGGAATGGCGACTACCGACGAGGATCCGCTCGCCGTCCTCTGAGAGGACGATGCTGCGATCGTGAGTGTAGTAGTCCTTCAGCCAGGTCTTCAGCATCTCGCCAGTCGCGAGGTCGAACTGGGAGATGACCTCATTCGATCCGGCGCCGCCCACTACACACGCCGTCTCACCCGCAGCGTCGTAAATGGCCTCGTGGAAGTAGTGCATCTTCCCGGTGATCGAGACCAACTCGTCACCCGAGTCCAGGTCCCACTCCTTGATGGTCGGCGGCCTGCTGCCGGTGGTCAGCACGTGGGTCTCGTCGGGGGAGTAATGAGCCGACTGCAGGCTCGACTGCTCTGTTGGCCACTGGCGGATCTCCTCCGCAGTCGTGAGATCGTATTCGCGAACGAGACTGTTGGAGTCGGCGACCAGCAGTCGCGTCCCGTCGGCGCTGACGTTGATGCCGGTGACCGACGCGTCAGTGACCGCGTGGCTCTCGACGATCTGCCCGTCGGCCGTGTCCCAGATGTCGACCTTGCCGCCGGCGGCGACCGCGGCTCGCCCGTCGGGGAGGTAGATGAGGTCGCCGATTCCGGTGCTGTAGCGCATGCGCAGTGTGCCGAGACGCTGGACGGCGCCCTCCGGGAGAGAATCGCCGAGCCGGTCTTGGGCACAGATGCCGGCTGCAATGAGTATCAGGGCCGTTGCGATGAAGAATCTCATGCTCTACTCCTCCAGGACCTTGTCCGGCCCGTAGACGTTTCGGTAGACCTTTATATTGCCGCCGGCGATGACGCGTTCGGCCGCGGGTGCGGCAAACCAGTTGTGATGGACCTCGGCGCCTTGGGATGGCACGCCTCGGATGACCACGTGGCGGTGCTTGCCCTGGAACGTGTTGTGGTGGATGTGCGCCCAGTCGCCGGCGATGTCAGTGCCGTCGCCGCGATCGCGCCCGCCGTGCATGTCGAAGTGGTGGCTGGTGGCATTCGGCAGCACCAGGTTCCACGCCGCCTCGTAGCCTGCGCCGGGCAAGCCCGAACTCGCGATGTGATGGCGGCAATACTCGAACTTATTGGCGATGATCCGGACGTCGGCCGATGCGGTTGAGACCCCATAACCTAGCCCGCCACGTTGGCAGTGGTGGATGTAGTTGTGGTGGATATGCACCCTCAGGGCGCTCTGCCCGCACCCGATTCCGGCGGTGTTGAAGGCGGAGACCTCACAGTTGTCGATCTCAAAGTCGTAGGCGCTGACGCCGATGAAGTAGGCGTTCTCGCCGACGCGTTCGGCCCCGGCGTGCGGACCCTCAAAGCGCAGGCCAGTGATGCGATTGTCGCCCTCGTAGGCGGCGAACATGCGGCCCGCGGGGCGCGTGGTGAAGACGTGGGCGCCCAGGGAGCCATTCAGACCGCGCGTCCCCGCAATCGTAATGCCCTTCGGGAGCTTCAGCTCGTTGTGTTTGGTCATGTCGATCTCCGCGCCGTCGGGCACGAAGATGACCTCGCCGGGCTGGGCGGCCTGGAGCGCCGCCACGAATTCGTCGGCGGTGGCGACCGTGTAGTCGCCCTCGGTCTTGATATCGCGATAGCCCGCGCCGCCGCCGATCGGGTCGCCGGTGGGATTAGCCTCGCAGCCGAATGTCTCTTCAGCATCCTGGGCGCGGGCGCAGGAGGCGATCAGCACGCAGACCAGTAGGACCAATAAGCCTCGCATCCACTTCACCTGCCTTCATCCATCGTTGCCTCGATCACGTGCTCTCCGGCTTCGAGATCAAGGGTGATCATCTCGTTTGCGTAGCGGAAGTCTGTGGGCTCGCCGTTGAGGGTGAGGGAGTTCGGCTTGCCCCAGACCCGGGCGGAGACGGTCGCGGCTACTTCGAGCGACGCCGTTAGGGTAGGTGCTTTGTCCACGCGCGTGAACGCGACGGTCACAGGCGCGGTGCTGCGCAGCAACTCATCGCCAACCGCGGACGCTCCGGTGGCGTTGACCACGATGAACTGGCGCTCGAAGAAAGCGATCGCGTCTCCGTCTGTCACCAGTTCACCGTCGATGCCATCTCCGTTGTCGCGGCGGAACGCCGCAGCGAGGTAGTACCCGGGCGTGGGCGTGTGGACTCCCAGCCAGTCCTCGCCCTCCGTCAGCATCCAGGGCCCAGGCACTCCACTACCCCTGTTGATATGGAGAGCGGTCAGGAAGTCCTCGGCCTCGCGGGCTTCGGACGGGGTGGCGCTGAGGGTCCACTCGTTCACGTACTTCTCGGGCGGGACCGGACGCGTGCTGTAGCCGTCGACGGGCTCAACGGGGAAACCCTCGGTGGTCGTAACGCCGACCTTGGGGTGCATGAACGTGCAGGACATCTTGGCATTCGCGGAGCTGGTCTGCCACGTACCGTCCGCCGCGCCCTTCTCAAACGGCGCAACGGCATGGAGCAACCAGTCGAACTTCACCGGCCCAATCGCCGACTCGAGCGAGTCGTGGATGATGAATGTGTGAGGCTTGACGAAGATGACGCGCCGGACGAAACGCTTCAGCTTGCCGTCGTAGATCTCGGGGTCGGAAGCATCACCTTCGATATAGCCGAACTGGGGTGAATCGAAGAACTCGGTGATGTTGCCATCCGCGCCCCTCTTGAAGTGGGCCTGGTTCTCACCGTTGACGAGGATGGTGTTGTGGGCTTTGGTGCGGCTGGAATACTCGGTGAAGTGGTCGCTGCCGTACCAGTCGTAGTAGCCCGAATCGATGGCGAGCTTTTCGCCATAGGCGTTGATGACGAAGCTGTTCTGGTCATCGTGTTGGTGCCCGGCCCAGAAGGGGCCGCTCCGCATGCCGAAGCTGACGGAGTTAGCGCCATCGACGAGATCGGTGTGAAACAGCCCCCAGCCGATGTGGCGGTAGTGAATGGACTTCGGGAGATCGGTGGGCGCCTTCGGCTCAAGCCCATCCACGGCCTCGGTCGCGCCGCTGTACCACAGCGCGTAGGGATCGCGCGTCCTGAGGGCCAGTTGGCGAACGTAGTTCTGACACGCCGGGCCCTTCATCCCGTGGTTGGGCTTGCCGGTATCGGCGAAGGAGATCGCCCACGCGCCCGGTGGCGCGGAGTACATGGGGAAGCGGGCCGTCTGATTCAGCCATGGGTGCTGGTAGAGGTCGATCCCACACGCGTGCTTCATCATGTCGCCGTAGCGGATGATGAAACCGAGACCGTAGTTCCAGTATGCCAGGCCTTCGTTGTTCTCGCCTTGGTAGCCCATGACAGGCAGGAACAGACCGAGGTAGAGTTGGCGGGAGCACTCCGCCCACGCGTAGGCATCTTCGTGCTCGCCCATCAGCACGAGCCCGGTCTCGCCGCAGGCGAGGGCCTTGAGCCACGCGTGGTTGTTGGCCTCGCTGCCGCGGAAGGGGCTGAGAGCCTGCCAGAACTGCTCCGCGCGCTCGATCATCACGGCGCGGAGCGTGTCGCGATCGGTGTCGTCCAGGTCATCGTGCAAGGCGTCATAGCACCAGTTCAGCCCTCGAAGCACGTGGTGCGCGCCGATGTCGCCGTTGCCCATCCGCGAGCCGCCCTCGGGATCCCAGGCGGCGACGGCGAGCGCCATCTCGCGGGTCCACTCGCGGACCTGATCGTCGCCGGTGAGCGCGAGGATCTCGGCCATGCGCTGGATGCGCAGGCCCGCGCGGCTGGTGATTCCGCCATGCACCTTTCCGTACCAGTCGATCCATGTCGGCCAGTCTGGGTTGCCTTCGGCGAACGGCGGCGGGTCATCGGGAATGCCCGTCTCATACGCCTTGCGCGCCTCGGCGACGAGCTTCTTGCGCTCTTCGTCGTCGATTTGGCGGAGGGAGGGAATGACGCGCGGGTGGTCCGCTGACGCCAGAGTCTCGCCATCGACGCGGTCGGTCGTGAACTGATGCGCCTCCGGAACAATCTCGATGGCCTCGATATCGGACCAGCCCTCGGTCAGGTCGGCCTCGCTATACACCCGCCAGTACCACTTGCCTGGCGCGAGCGGCTCGTCAGGCATGTGGAAGTTGCTGTCGGCATCGACGGATGTGGTCTGACCGGCCGGGAACGACGCGTCCCTGGAGTACTCAAGTCGGCCGCGGGCACTCCTCACCCAGTTGAAGAACGGCGGCGTCGCGTAACTTACGCGGACCGTGTCGGTCATCCGCCCCTCGCGTGGGCGCGCCTCAAGGCGGATGTTGTCCAGCCACAGCGTCATCCGGGGCTCGGCTTCGCCCTTCGCGCGGGCGTAGAGATTCACGTGCGATAGCTGGGCGCCCAACTCCAGCGTTCCGTCATTGGGCGAGTGGAGATCGGCGAGGGCGAACTCGGCGTGGCGCCACCCGTCGGTGAAGCTGTCGGAGCCGAAATACTGCGTGTCGTCGGGCTCGAAGAAGAGGCATGCCACGTAGCCGGCGTCCTTCGGATCGGAACACTCGGCGCGGTAGTCGAAGCTGAGGATGAGGTTCTTCTCGAGGGCGAACGGGCGTCTTACCGAGACGACCGCGTATCGTCCGGGCGCGGGGTTCCGGGCTTGCAGGCACTGCCCGGTCGGGCCATCGACGATCTCGGATTCGACCTTCGACACATCGAGGTCGTCATACGTTGCGGGGTCGTCGCTCTGCTCGAAGTCGTACGCGAAGACCTGCGCCACCGGGAGGGCGGGGAGGGTGATCGCGACAAGGAGAACGGCGGCGTATCGCATGGTGCGCTCCGTGTCCTGAGTTCGGGCCGAAGCCTCGCGACAGGTTTGCGCGACGCGGCCAGCGAAATCCTCCCGAACGTGCGGGCCATCTGATGTGGCGGGGGGCTTATGGCTATGCGAACACGTCTGTCGGCGTTCGGGTCCGTCCTGGTGGTGGCACTGACCGCAGGCTGTGGCGACGCGCAGAATGCGATCATCAATCCCGGATTCGAGGATGGGCTGTCGGGTTGGGACATCAAGCTCCAGGGCGACTGGGTCGGGCGCGTCGATCGCGCGGAGATTGTCGATGTCTCCGCCGATGCTCGCTCGGGCAGCAAAGCCCTGCGCGTCAGCACCGAGGCGCTCAACCCCGGGGATGAGATCACTGATGAGCTGCGTACGTGGCGGCGTCCGAAGTACGAGATCCTGGTGACGCAGACGGTTGATGGCCTCGCGCCCGAGAGCTATCACCTCGCTCGCGTCCACATCAAGTCGCCCGGCATCGCCATTGACGAGGGGTTTGAGGTCATCTCAGACATCAAGCCCTGGCCGCTTCAGACGTATGGCGAGAGCCGCGAGGAATCCCACTGGAGTGGAATCCACGCGTGGGAGCGGCGCCTCTTCCTGCCCCAGGCTCCGAAGGTTGACGGCGAGTACCACGAGTGTGTCCTGCTCAAGCAGCTCTACGCCACGTCAGACAGCCTCGAGGTCGGTATCCGCATCCGCGCCCCGTGGACAGGTACCGTCATCATCGATGACGTCGAGCTGATCCCCATCGACCCCGAGAACGACGTCACCCCGATGGAGGTACTGCTGGGCATGCGCGGGGCGAAGCCGCTATCCCAGGTCCGCGAGCTGAACCGCGAGACGACTCTCGTGCGTGACGGGGAGAGCGCCTGCGCGATCTTGGCTCCCGAGACTCTCGCGGATCAGGCCCGGCAAGTCGCGGCACGCCTCAAGGAGCTTGCGGGGGCGTCAGTGCCCATTGCGTCGGCTCTCGATGACGTGCCGGCCGGCGCTAGCATCATCGCGCTCGGATCCGTGCTGAACAACGACCTCGTCGCGCGGCTTCACTTCAACCGCTATGCGCGCGTAGATTCTGTCTCGCCGGGGCCCGGTGGCTACGTGATCTGGACCGTCGCTGAGCCCTATGGATTGGCGCTGAAGCAGAACGTGGTCATCGTCGGCGGAAGCGACGACGTGGGGCAGGCGGCGGGCGCTGAAGCGTTCTGCGCGTTGCTGGAGGCTGACGGCGATGATGTCACGCTGCCGTTCCTGCACGCAGTCTCGCCAAAGCCCGTGATCGCCGACAGCGACCGCGTGGTCCCGCGCGATGACTGGGGGTACAAGTGGGATCGCGAGCGGATGAGCGGCTTCAGCCGGTGGTTCATTCAGCAGTGGCTGCGGACGGGCGACCTTGAGATCGCCAGACTCGCTCGTGAGGAGATGCTGAAGATCGCGGATTCGTACCTGGACGACCCATACCACCAGACCGCGTGGGATACCTTCGAGGTGGGATGGGCGTGGGACGCGCTGGAGGAGCTTCCCGTGCTCTCCGATGAGGACCGGCTGAAGCTCACCAACGTGATGTTGGCCTACACGCACATGCGGCCGCAGCATACGAGCGACTGGAGTCGCATGGTGCCGCGCCTGGCCGTGAACCCGACCTGGAACCACCAGGCGAAGGGCCTCTCGGGCGTCTACACGGTGGGACGGTACTTCGATCGTTTCTACCCCGACCTCGATGACGCGCGGATGCCGTATTACCTCGCCGCTGCGCGGAACGCTTTCACCCAGCAAATGACCGTTTCGAAGCCACAGGAGAACGCGGGCAACTACTGGCTCATCACGATGAAGTTCTGCATCTCGTACTACCTCGGCGAGTGGGACATGACGTGGTTCGATAGCGGCGCGGCGGACCGTTACGCCGAGTACTTCGCCACGGTCTGCAACAACAAGGGCTGGATCGGCGGCTTCGGCGACACCTACTACTGCTACCACGGATGCGCGCCCCGCGCGATCTCGGGCACGGGCATCGAGGATCCATCGCTGACGTTCTGGCGGACCATGGACCCGCGCATCCATTGGTGGCTGGAGCACTGCCAGTTCGAGGGCTACGAGAATCGCTACCACACCGACGTCGAGCCGCGGGAGTGGGAGGAGTTGCTGGGCGTCCACACCGTGCCGCTGGAGGAGACGCTGTTCGACCGGAAGTCCACGCTGACGCTGTGGGGCTCGGGTGG
>CAZKUN010000011.1:33882-39916 GCA_964555935.1 uncultured Armatimonadia bacterium
TGGCGAGCAAACCAATGGGCCGGTCGGCGACATCGAGCACGACGAGACCTTCGACAAGATCTCATTCCGGTCGAGTTGGGAAAGGGATGGCGAGTACCTGCTGCTGGATGGTATCGCTCGGGGCATCCACACCGACTACGCCGCGAACCAGATCAGCAAGCTCAGCCTGCTGGGCGAGGACTTGCTGATCGGCGCGTGCTATCAGAATAACAACGCGCGACGGAACGACTCGGTGGTCATCGTCAAGGACGGGCATGTTGACGATGAGAAGTGGAAGGGCGACAAGCCATGGGAGTTCACCTGGTGGCTGCCGCTCGCAGACACCGGGCCCAGCTACGCGGCGCGCGAGATCGTCGCCGATCTGCCGAAGACGGGCCTGACGCGCACGTCGCTGCGCGAGTACCAGGGCTGCGACTGGAACCGGCACATCTTCTGGCTCAAAGGCGACTGCTTCGCGTTGATCGACGAGGTTGTGGCGCGGGAGCCGGGGACGTACTACATCGAGTCCAATCTGAAGACCGCGCCCTACGCTCGTGGCAGCTACCCTCGCGGATTGGCGCCGCGCGCGCGGGAGTTGCTCGAGGGCAATCGCGGCATGAGCCAGGCGATCGATACGAAGCCTGATGCCACGAATCTCTACATCCTGACCGACGGCTCGTCCACGATCACGACCGACGAAGCTGAGCACCAGTACATCAATGCGGTGATGATGCGCCAGGTGCATGAGGGAGTGGAACTGCAGGCGGGAGAGCGCGTCACCTTCATCAACCTGCTGTGTGGCGAGCGCGATGGGGAAGCGCTGAATCGTCGCGTCGAGCGGATCTCGCCGACGGAGGGACTGGTCTTCGAGGGCGAGACGCCGGTGGTCTACTTCGGATGTGGCCAGTCAGATGCGACGAGGGCAGTCTTGTCGATCGATGGCGCGATGTTCGTGTTGAACCGGGCCACGCTTGCCACGGCGGATCCGGCGAGAGAGACAGAGCTTGAGTCGAACCAAGCCCGCGGCGCGCTGGCCGGACTGGCCGATCTGGTCGCGCGGTAGATCAGCGACGCCTCAACCACAGCGCCCAGTCCTGATCGTCGGGTGGGGCTATGTCCACGATCGAGCCGCCGGTCACGTCGGCAACCGTCAGTTCGCCCGTTCGCGGATTGATCCACTGCGCATCCAGGGTCTTAGGCGCCGCGCTCAGATCGATCCGAAACGACCCCCCACGTAGCGCGTAGACCAAGTGCTGCTCGGTTGATCGCAGGCACCAGACGTCATCGGGTCGATCGACCACGATGTCGGCGGGGCGCATGTTCGGCAACGCGTCGGCGAGGTTCTCGCGGATGAACCGGTACGTTGGCAGGATGACGTCCACGCCCGCCGGCTGAATGTACTCCGCCGGGTCGGCGCTGTCTGGGTAGCTGATCTGACGGGCCACGATCATGCTTCCCCCGCCCATTAGAAACGCCCACGATTGCTTGCGGTCCTGGCCAAGCGCGTCGATGATGGCCCTGTCCGGATGGGCCAGCCGGACGCCCAGCGTCTTGCGGTGGATCTGTTCCGGAGTGCTCTCTTCGGATTGCGTTCTGCCCGATTCAAGTCCCCGCCCGGGCATCTCCTTGCCGCCCGCCGGCGCGTGTAGGTCGCCGTTCGCCTTCAGCCACCAGTAGCGGACATCGAGCACATCAACATGCGCCGCCCGCGCTTCGTCAGCGAGAAGCGCGTCCTGAACGTCCTTCGTCGCGCCGAGGGCGATCAGCACGTCGTTACCGGTCTCGGCTTCCCACTCCACGATTGTGTCGAGCCAGAACTCAACGAACGCCCGCGGTCCGGTGTATTCCTGCCCGACCATGTGGATCACGTTGGTGTGAGTGCCGAGCGAGTCGAGGCACCGGCGGATGTACGCGCGGTGGAGGCCGCGTCGGATCGGGTGCTCGATGTCGTAGAACGCGTTGGCGGCAGGGATCATCTCGGGCATGCCCGTGTCCTGGATGCAGTTGCCCGGTCGCCAGGGGAAGTCAACGTAGTGGGCGGGCGTCTCAAGTAGCGCATGCTGCATGTGGTACTTGTGCAGCATCACCGTGCCCTTGGCATCGCAGAGCACGGCGAACTGCTCCAAACGCTCGAAGTACCACGGGTTGTATCGCGTGAGATCGTACTTCGGCGGTCCGTCGAATGCCGTGCCTTCGTCGCTTCGCGCCCACGGTTGCTCGAGGAACGGCGGGACCACGTCTGCATTCTCGCGCCGAGCGGCATCATGGGCATCGCGACGGCGGTCGTACCAGAGCCCATAATTGTGCTCGAAGCCGGGGTAGGCGTGCTTCAGCATCGAGTCTGTGAGCTTGTCGAGATCTTCCGTCCGATTGGGGCGGACATCGCCGTCAGGATCGCCGACGGAGCGGCGCGCGATGTTCGCTCGTTGACCGGGCCGCCACCAGCCGTTGTGTTGGATCCAGCCCCAGACGGCCGCGTCGTCGTGGGTCAGCCACCCATTCGTGACAGCGAGACCGTCGGCCATGCACCGGCCGGCGCTCAGAAGCGACAGCGTGACCCAGACGCCTGCGAGTAGCTTCACGCCAACGACCTCCCTGGATTCTGGGCAGTGCCATTCGTGTCGGCGACTGGCTATTGGCTACCTGGAGCGGCGCTTCCTCTTGCAGGGCAATCTGCGCTCGGCAACCAAACCTGTCCCGTGTCGTTGGCCGTCATCTTGCATTCCGGCTTCTGTTTCCTGAATTCTGGGGGCTACCATGAACATCCTCACCATCGTCGCCGACACGTTTCGTTTCGATCACCTCGGATGCTACGGGAACGAGTGGATTCACACGCCGAACCTCGACCGGCTGGCCGCCGAGGGGATCGTGTTCGAGAACTGCTACGCGGACGGGCTGCCCACGATCCCGATGCGTCGCGTGTTCTATACGGGCAACAGCATTCTGCCCGAGGGAGAGTGGAAGCCGCTCCTGCCGGAGGACGTGACGCTCGCGCAGATCCTCGGTCAGAATGGGTACACCAGCGGGCTGGTGGCCGACTGCTACCACCTCTTCAAACCGAACCTGAACTTCCACGAGGGCTTCGACTCGTGGGAGTGGATTCGCGGGCAAGAGACGGACAGATGGCGCTCGGGGCCCAAAGCCGACTTCGATGTGAAGCAGCACATGCCCGAGCATCTCTGGAACGAGCAGTACGACCACCTGATCCGCCAGTACCTGATGAACATGCAGGACCGGGTGCTGGAGGAGGACTACATCGTCGCGCGGTCGTGCCGAGCCGCGATGAGCTGGCTGGAGCGCAACGCCTCGGCGGAGCCGTTCATGCTGTGGCTGGAGCTGTTTGATCCCCACGAGCCATGGGACGCGCCGAAACGCTTCCGGGACATGTATCACGACGACTATCCGGTCGAGGATTTCCAGTTTGGGTACGGCTGTCGGGGCGATGACATTCTCGAGAGCGACTATCCCGCGATCCGGGGCTTATACGCGGCCGAGGTGACGTTCGTCGACCTGTGGCTGGGGCGGCTGTTTGAGAAGCTCGACGACCTCGGCTTGACCGATGACACGGTGATCGTGTTCACCACGGACCACGGGACGCATCTCGGCGAGCAAGGCTGCGTGCAGAAGACGCCGGGGCTCTTGAACTCGCAGGTGGCGAAGCTCCCACTCGTCGTGCGTCACCCGGACCGAAGCCTCGCCGGCAAGCGCGTGCCGAAACTTGTGAGTGGCATGGACATCGCGCCGACGCTGCTCGACCTCGCCGGCGTGGGCGACCACCCTCCGATGGACGGCAAGAGCTTCTGGCCACTCGCGACGGGCGAGGTTGAATCGCTGCGCGAGCACGTGTTGACCGGCTTCGGCGGGTTCGGCGCGGCGCGGACCGATGACTGGCACTATTTTCAAGCCTGCGCGGCCTTGCACGCGGGCAAGGGCCCGGCGCTGTACGACCTCAACGCCGATCCCGGCGAGACGACGAATGTGGTCGACGATCGCCCGGATGTCGTCGCCGAGATGAAGGCACTGCTGGCGACGACCTTTCCCATGCCGGAGGAGTAAAGGCCGGCCGGAGGGAACTCCGCTCCGTTGCGCAGGACGGGCCTCAGGGAAACTCCACTGAGTTTCCGAGCCCTTCCATGCAGTCTGCCGGGAGGCACTGAGAATGGCAAGGAAGATCCGCATCGGTTTTGTCGGCGCCGGATACATGGGCCAGAAGGCGCACCTTGATAACTTCGTCACGATCCCGGACTGCGAGGTCGTGGCTCTTGCGGAGGGGCGCTCTCAGACAGCCGAGATCGTCGCCAGCAAGTACGGCATTCCGAACACATACAGTGATCATCGCGCAATGGTCGAGAACGAGGAGCTGGATGCGGTGGTCGCGATCATGGGTTACCATCTCCACCATGCGGTAGTGCCTGATCTGCTCGAGGCGGGGCTGCATGTCCTGACCGAGAAGCCGATCTGCATCCGCACGGACACGGCGCGCGAGATGGCCGAACTCGCCGACAAGAAGGGCGTCGTCTACTACGTCGGCTATATGAAGCGCTCCGCGCCCGCCACCCAGACAGCGGTTGAGAAGATCCGCGAGTGGAAGCAGAACGGCCGGTTCGGCCAGATGAAGTACTTGCGGGCCGCCATGCCGCCGGGCGACTGGACCTTCCACATCGAGGGACCCGTCAGCGGCGGGGATGCGCCTCCGGCATACGATGGCGGCGTCCCCGAGGCCTTGCCCGAGTGGCTCGACGCGGAGACCCAGCAGACCTACAACGCCTTCGTCAACTACTACATCCACCAAGTCAACCTCATCCGCTACTTGCTCGGCGAAGACTACAAGGTGACGTATGTCGATCCCGCTCGGGCGATGCTTGCGGGCGTCTCGGACAGCGGCGTTTCGGTGGTGCTGGAGATGCAGGGGTATGGTCTGACAGCCGGGTGGGAGGAGACGTACCGCGCGATCTTCAGCGATGCGAAGATAGATCTATCGATCCCCTCGCCGATGGCCCGCCAGCGCGGCGGCGAGGTCGAGATCTTCCGCGGCAAAGACTGCCAGAGCGTGGAATCGCCGGTCGTGCTTCCGCTCTGGCCGTTCCTCGAGCAAGCCCGTCACTTCGTGCGCTGCGTGCAGGGCAAGGAAGAGCCGTGGAGTTCGCCGTGGGACGCGGTTAAGGACCTCGAGGTCAGCGAGCAGTTCGCGAAACTGCTCAGCGAAGCGTAGGCTGTCGGAGAAACTAGGGACAGTTCCCCATTTCCTGATCCTGCCCGTAGGGGGGGGCAATGAGCCTGATTCAGGAAATGGGGAACTGTCCCTAGTTTCTAGTGGATCAACTCCAGCCCGACCGCCGCTCCCTGGATGTCGTGGGCGTTGACGGACACGGTTTGCACTCCCGTCTCCACGTTGAAATCGAGGAGTTCAGCCGAAGCCGGCGTGTCGCATTCGACTTTCACGGCGACGGCGGGCCGTCCCGTGCGGACTTGGAGCACCTGCCGGCCGCACGCCTCGACTGTCACCGAGGTTGAGTGCCCCTCCGTGGAGCAGTCGCATGTCCCAGACGTGCCCGTCCTGAGCACGTACGGATCTCGGGGCGCCTCTCCGGGATGCAGCCGGACGCGCATCACTTCCCGCCTCACGCCCGCCAGCCCCAGCAGGACGGCGTCGCCTCCCTCATCGTAGCCCACCAAGCGTGGCCCGTCCGGGACAGGCTCGGGGCGGATCGGCTCGGTCCCTTGGACCTTCAGCCACATCGGCGCCGAGGACGCGTAGCGCAAGGCCTCATCGGGGATGCGGGTGCCGTCGAGCACGATCTCGTTGCCCTCAACCCTCAGATCGACGAACGTGTGGTAGACCCACTGGGCCACGCACTCGGTCATGCTGGATGCGAGCATCACGTCTGGTTGGCCGCCGACGGCGCGCATGTATTCGATCCACCGCGCGACCGCCTCGCCATTCCCGCTCGGGTCTTCGCGGAGGATGTTCGGCCAGTGAATCCCGCAGATCGAGTTGCGCGTGAGTTCGGCGGGGATCGTGTCATAGACATTGTGTGGGATGCCGCTTGAGCCT
>CAZKUN010000011.1:39926-78878 GCA_964555935.1 uncultured Armatimonadia bacterium
CTTGAGCCTCGGTCGACGACTACCAGCCCGTGCTCGAACGCTCCGTCGCTTGCCGCAAGCGGGCTGTGGTGGTGGAAGCCCCCGCCGAAGGGCGTCGACACCTGCTCCACACCGGCACTCGCGAAGAGCGAGCCGGTGGACTCTGGATCGCTCGTATCGAAGTGGTAGTTGAACGCGCACGGAACCGCGCTCACTGGGAAGCGGTGCCCGTCTGCTGGGCCGATCCCATGCTGGTCCATGATCCGCCCGAAGACCTCAATGTGCTTGCGCAGCGCCTCGAACTCCCAACGCGTGCCGTCTGGCGATCCGAGCCACTCAGCGCGCGTCCGCTCGCCGTTCTCCCAGTGCTCGTGGCCGACCCCGTGCATCGCGAATTCGATGTGGGCGGCGCGGTTGCGGAAGACCTCGGCCGCGTCATCAGACCATGGTCCGGCGCGCTCTGAGTTGTCCCACGCCGCGCCGGCTTGCGTCGCGGTCGGGCACGCCGCGCAGATGTTCTCCTTGTCCCACTCACAGAGCACCATCGCGGCTTGAGGCCGAATGTTTAGCGCCTCGCCAATGTCGGCGATGGCTTCGTAGTCCTCCGTGACCATCAGCCGGTCGACGCCCGCCCGCCACGGGCCGCCGGTCTCGTCGAGACTCCAGCCCTCGCGCCAGCCGACGTCGTCGAGAACGAGTTGCGCGGCGCGGGGGATCGTGACTGATAGCGACATGCGCTAGCCTCCCAGCACCTCGCCGATGACCTCTGCGTACTTCATCAGGACCATCTGGTTGCGCAGCGCGAAGCCGCAGTTGTTGAGGGCCTCGTCCGAGTAGGTCGCCGAGTATTGCTTCGGATTCGATGGATGCACGCCGTCGCGGGCGATGAGGGTGGGCACGTCATAGCCCTCGTACGCGGCGAACTTGTCGAGCGCTCCGTTCCAGTCATCCGGGCGGCGGCGCATGATCTCCGCATGGAAGTCGACGAGCGGGAGGTTCATGTCGTCGGCCACTGCCCTCGCCACGTCCGCGAACTCGGCGGACTTTTCCTCGAACGTGTTTCGCGGAGGGATGGTGCTGAGAATGACCACCGTCCCGTTGTCGAGGCAGCGCTGCATGATCTCCCGCAGTCGTTCCTCGTACTTGGCGGCGTTGATGTTGTTCAGGTCATTCGTCCCGAACATGAATATCGCGGCTTCGGGATTCAGGTTGCGCAGCCATCCGTCGATGTTCTGGTAGGCCCACTCAATCGCCATGCTGCCCTGGTTGCCGAACTGGGCACCCTTGCGATCCCAGCAATCGTCGAGCATGTGGCCGCTGACCGTTTGGAACGCCGCGACCATCTCGGGCGGAGCGTCCTTGCGCGCATGCTTGAGGCTGAACCAGAACGCGCGCGAGTCGGTGATCGAATCTCCGAAGCAGGCGAACACGCCCTTCTCGCCCGCGTGTCTCGCATGGACGAGCTTCATTGCCTCGACCCAGTCCGTCGCGTCGGTGGTGTCGACGCCTGCCTGAGCATCATCGGTCTCGATCGCGGCGTTCGGCCCATCGCTGAGAACCTGCATCCGGACCGACTCGTTGACCGGCTCGCCGTCGACCTGCACCTCGTAGTCCGCCGCTCCGCCCAGATCCGCAACGTGGCGCTTGCGCTCGCCGTCCTCCGTCCAGGTGTGGGTAACGACCATCGGCGACGGCTCGCGCGGTTCGTCGTCGATGCAGTGGGCGTAGATGCGGACCTGATTCAGCGCGGGATCGCCCACATACCGGCAGTAGACGGTCTCGGCCGGCTCATCGAGCACCACTTCCTCGTCGACATTGTAGTGCCAGTGCTGCTGGTCGGTGGGCACGTCGGACGTGTAGATGGCGGTGAAATTGACCGGCTCTCCCACGGCGTAGCCGATCTCGTTCTTGGTCTGCGCGGCGGCGTCGAGTTGGTGCGTTCGGAAGCCCGCGCCGATGCTCAACCAAGCGATCTTAGCGTTCGGCGGCGCGTCCACGCGGATCGTGACGGGGCCAACCAGCCTGGCGGTCTTGCGCTCGGTGTCGAGGTCCTCCGGCGGCTCGACGCAGTACTTGAGCAGCTCCTCCGGATTGCCCGCGCTGGCCGAGACCTCAACCACACGCGAGTCCATCCCGTGGTGATCGCCGCTCCTCAGCTCCATCCGGTTGGCGCCCTGCTCGAGCGCGGGGAGCGCTGCCGGCGCGACTTGGACCCATGTCTCGATCCTCAGCGATCGCACCGTCGCGCCATCTTCCATCTCCAGCCGCAGCAGGTACCCGTACTTCCCGCCAACCGAGGCTGTCAGGTCCGCGGTGTCGGGATCCTCAGCGACATCAGTCCACGTCAGCCCATTGTCGAGCGACACGCTGAGGGTCGTTCCGTCCGAGTCCAGCGCCACCACTGAGGCTTCGCGGTCGTCGTCAGTCGTCGTCGAATCGCCGACCTTCGGGACGATGATATACGGTGACCGCACCTCGAAGATGGCATATCCGGCACCAGTCGCAGTCAGGCCGTCGGCGCTTGGCGTCACGTTCTCCGAGTCGTACACGCCGTCGGCGAAGTCCGTCGATTGGTCCGTCAAGTCCGGCGCGTACACGAACTGCCCGTTCGCGTGGTTGTGGATCGTGAAGTGTCGATGATTCGGCTTCGGCCCGCGTGGCGGGCCTTCGATCAGCTTCGTCAGCCACTCACTCTCGTTGTAGCGCTCGGCGTGGTTCCAGCGTCCGCCCTGAGGGTGCCACCACCGCGTGAACGTTTCGCCCTGCCGCAGCACGAAGTCAAGCGTGTGCCCGGATTGGTGGTGGCTGTTGAAGTGCATGACCTCGGTCTGCTTGTAGGTCTCCTGGACCTTCCCGAGGGGATCGTTGGGGAAGAACAGCTCGTTACGCTCGCCCTGCCACAGCGTCTCATCCGTCTTTGCCTCCGCCATGGACGCGAGCGTCCCGTCGGCTCGGCGGAAGACAGCCCTCACGTCGAGATCGAGGTAGTGCCAGGCGTTATCGT
The DNA here is from genome assembly GCA_964555935.1 of uncultured Armatimonadia bacterium. Classification (GTDB taxonomy): domain Bacteria; phylum Armatimonadota; class Zipacnadia; order Zipacnadales; family VGFC01; genus CAZKUN01. Next base: position 42,910 of record CAZKUN010000011.1, read on the forward strand.
AGTAGGCCTCGGACGCGACGTGATTCCAGTCTGGGATCACGAGCGTCCGCGTCGGGCCGACGCCCATCCCATCCATCACGCCCGCCATCGTCGGGCCGAAAATCCCGCAGTACCCGTACCCGTAGACGTTGATGATCTTGACGGGGTCGCGGACCGTGATGTACTCGCTGATGACGTCCTCGCCCTCCAACACCTCATTCATGTGGAAGACGCCGCTCTCGTAGTCGACGAGGTACTTGTAGACCTCATACGCGAGCGCGTCGCCGCTGAGATCGCGCCAGCGATGGAAGTCGCGAAACGTCTCCATGCTGTACGCGTCAGCCCGATGCGGTGAGATGACCCGCGGGGCATGCACGCTCGCGATCGCCAGGCCGGCCGATAGGATTGCCGCGAGCACCAGCGTCGGTTTGAGCATTTTAGCGCCTCGTTATTGAGTGAGGTGGTCGGTGCGCACCCTCCAATTCACACCTCGGGCGGGCGACTCCTTTCTTGGCATCATGTGAGCCGATGTCCGCGGACGTCGCGTTGAACGTAGAAACACCACTTGCCGGTCCCAGGGAACGGGCTCATGACGCGAAACTGCGTGACGCTGCTGCTGATCGCCTCGGCCATCCCCGCGCTTCTGGTTGTGGCGAGTTGCCAAGATGGCGGCGACGCCGACGACACTCGGGATGAACGCGTGAAACAAGTCTCTGCTGACTGGGGTACGGATTGGTCCCGGCACTCAGTAGAATTGAACGCGTTCCGCGCCGGCGGCCCCTTGCGCGATGGCATTCCCTCGATCGACGATCCCAAGTTCGTCTCGATTGCCGAGGCCCGCGAGTGGCTGGCAGGCAACGAGCCCGTGCTTGTGGTCGTCATCGACGGCGTGGCGCGCGCCTACCCGCTGCAGATCCTCATGTTCCACGAACTGGCCAACGACGTGCTGTCGGGTATCGCCATCCTCGCTTCGTACTGCCCGCTGTGCAACGCGGCGATTGCCTTCGAGCGGACGGCCGACGAGCGCGTCCTCGAGTTCGGCGTGTCCGGTCTGCTTCGCAACTCAGACATGGTCATGTACGACCGCACGACAGAGAGTCTCTGGCAGCAGTACAGCGGCGAGTGCATCGTGGGCGAACTCCTGGGGACGAAACTCAAGGCGATCCCGTCGTCAATGCTGAGCCCGGACCAGTTCGCGGAAGCCTATCCCAACGGCGAGGTGCTCTCGCGGGAGACGGGGCGGAACGCGCCTTACGGCCGGAACCCCTACGAACACTACGACGATCCGCTGACCCACCCCTTCGCGTTTGCCGGCGAGACGGACGCCCGCTTGGCGCCGAAGGCGCGCGTCGTGGGGCTTCACGTCGACGGGAAGCCTGTCGCGTACCCGCATCAGGCGCTGACCGGCTCCGGGGTCATCAATGACGTGCGAGGCGAGGCGCGCGTTGCGGTCTTTCACCTCCCGGGCGTTGCAAGCGCCCTCGACGAAGCCGAGATCGCCGCGAGTGCTGATGTCGGCGTGACCGGCGCGTTCGACCCGGTTGTGGAGGGCCGACGGCTCACGTTCGCGCGGGTCGACGGCGAGTTTGTCGATGATGAGACCCAGACCCACTGGGACATCCTCGGGCGAGCCACATCGGGGTCGCTGGCCGGCCGGCAGCTTCGCCAGTTGCTCCATCACGACACGTTCTGGTTCGCGTGGTTCGCGTTTGAGCCGGACACGGCCGTGTATGTGGGGGAGCAGCCGTAACCCAGCCGCCGCCGGAGCGTACAGTCCTGCTGTAACGCGCGGTTGACACGCCCCCCGTGCGGGCGGTAGAATCGCCCGGCTGTTCTTGCCCAGGATCCCGCTCTCCTCATGCGCCTTGTTCTCAGACTGGTCTCCTACTTGCGCCCCCACTGGCACATGGCTGCGTTGGCCATTGCAGCCTTGGTCTGCGGCAACTTCCTGCGGCTGGCGCCCCCCGAGATCACGCGGCTGATCATCGACCGCGTCTACGCCGAGGGGCGGCGCGAGTTACTGCTCCCGCTGTGTCTTGCACTGGTTGGGCTCGCGCTCGTGAGGGCAGTGCTGATCGTGTTTGAGATCTTCCTGTCCGAGGTCGCCGCCCAACGCTGGCTGTACGACCTCCGCCAACGCCTCTACGAGCACGTCCAACGTCTCCCGTTCAGCTTCCACAGCCGCTGGCCCACGGGCCAGTTGATGAGCCGTCTCAGCGGCGATGTGGACCAGCTTGGACGGTTCTTCTCGTTCGCGGGCATGCTGCTCGTCGGCAACATCCTCACGTTGACCTTCGTCGCGGGCCGCTGCCTGACCATGAACTGGAAGCTCACCCTACTCTCGCTCTCCGTCGTCCCGCCCCTGTTCCTTGTCGCGTGGCAGTTTGGTCTGCGGATTCAGCCCTACTACGCCTTGGTCAGGCAGAAGGTCGCCGACCTGACGACGGTCATGCAAGAGAACATCGCGGGCGCTCGGGTCGTGCGAACGTACAGTCGCGAGGACTTCGAGGTTGACAAGTTCCGCGGCCACGCCGAGAGCATTCTCGGCGGCACGCTTGGGTACGCCAAGCTCGAGGCCTTTGGCTTCCGGGTCATGGAGATGCTGGTCGCGCTCTCGCTCGCCATGGTGCTCTATTTCGGCGGACGCGAGGTCATCAACAACCCGGACATGACGCTGGGAATGTTGATCCAATTCTGGATGCTCATCGCCCAGCTCGTCTGGCCGGTAACGATGGCCGCGTACTGCGTCAATGTCTACTACCAGACGGTCGTGTCAGGCGGACGCGTGTTCGAGATCATGGACGCGGAGACCGAACTGCCCGATGGCGAGCGCGTCATTGACGATCCACAGGGGCGCGTTGAGTTTGATCGGGTGAGCTTCGGCTACGACGAACGGACAACGCTGCGCGATGTCTCGCTCATGGTTGAGCCTGGCCAGACGGTCGCGTTACTGGGCGAGACGGGTTCAGGCAAGACGACGCTCGTGAACTTGCTCCCGCGCTTTTACGACCCCACCGACGGCTGCGTGCGCTTGGACGGGATCGACGTCCGCGAGCTGAAGCTCTCGTCGCTGCGCCGACACGTCGGCATGGTGCTGCAGGACACGTTCCTGTTCTCCGCCACCCTCGCCGAAAACATCGCCTACGGCCGCCCGGACGCGACGATTCAACAGATCGAGGCGGCGGCTCGGGCCACGCAGCTCTGGGATTTCATCGAGACGCTCCCCAGCGGTCTCGACACCGAGGTGGGCGAGCGCGGCGTGACGCTGTCGGGTGGTCAGAAGCAGCGCGTGGCCATCGCCCGGACGCTGCTCATGGATCCCGGGGTATTGATCCTCGATGACTCGACTTCCAGCGTTGACACCGAGACTGAGGCCCGCATTCAGCAGGCGCTGCAAGTTCTCAAGGAAGGGCGCACGACGCTTGTCATCGCGCAGCGCCTCTCGACGGTGAAGGCCGCCGATCTCATCATCGTCATGGGGGACGGGCGCGTGATCGAGCAGGGGACGCACGAGGAATTGCTGGCACAAGGCAGCGCGTACCGCGAGATCTACGAGATGCAGCTTGCCGGACAGGAAGCCGTCTAGGACAGACCAATGGCCCACCATCACCACATCGACGAGGAGCCGAAGGCGAGCCTGCTCGACTGGCGCCTCACCAAGCGCGTGGCCCGGCTGATGCGGCCGGCCGCCGGTTGGATGAGCCTTGCCACCGTGCTACTGCTGTGTGTCTCGCTCTTCAATCTCGTCCGACCCTGGCTGATCCAGCAGGGGTTGGATCGCTGCCTTGCCGAGGGCAGCTATAACCTCCCGCTCCTTGGCACGATCGTGCTGCTGTATGCGGGGGCCTCGGTGGGGTCGGCACTCTTCGGCGGCTTTGGGAGCTACATGCTCACGTGGGTGGGTCAGCGGACGCTGTTCTCGCTCCGCGTGGATCTCTTCAAGCATCTCCAGAGGCTGTCGATCCGCTTCTTTGATGAGCGCGAATCGGGCCGGCTCATCTCCCGCGCGACGAGCGACGTCGACGCCATTGATGAGATGGTCTCGCGCGGACCGGCTCAGGCGCTGATGGAACTCGCAACGCTCATTGGCGCGGTCGTCCTACTCTTCAGCACCGACGCGCCGCTGACGTGGGCGCTACTTGGCCTGCTGCCCGTCTTCTTCCTGATCATCCCCATATTCAGGTCGAGATCGCTCGCGGCGTTTCGTCACACTCGGAAGAGCATCGCCGCGGTGAACGCCGACCTTCAGGAAACGATATCGGGCGTGCGCACCGTCCAAGCCTTCGCCCGTGAGGACGTCAATAGCCAGGATTTTGCCGAGAAGAATGCCGACAATCGCGCCGCCAACATTGGCGCGGCGAAGGTCTTCAGCTTCTTCTTCCCGGCCGTCGAGGTGCTCCACATACTCGGCGTGCTCATCATCCTGGGTTACGGCGGCATCCGGTTGATGACGCCTGACACGGGGATGACGATTGGGAAACTCACTGCGTTCCTGGGCTATCTGCAACTCTTCTTCATGCCGGTCCGCAACCTCACGCGGTTGTATAGCATCCTCCAGCGCGCGTGGTCGGGCGCTGAGCGCATCTTTGAGATCATGGACACGCCGCCGGAGGTGCCCGACATCGCCTCGGCCCCGCCGATGGCGCCTCTCGACGACACGGTGGCCTTTGAGAGGGTTACCTTCCACTACAATCCCGAAGAGCCCGTGTTGAAGGATGTCAGCTTCGAGATCTCGCACGGGCAGACCATCGCGCTCGTCGGTCCCACTGGATCTGGGAAGACGACGCTGGTGAACCTCCTGGCGCGGATGTACGATCCCGTCCACGGTACGGTTCGGTTCGACGGGAAGGACATCCGGAACGTGCGGTTGCAGTCGCTTCGGAAGCAGATCGCCACGGTTCTGCAGGACAGTTTCCTCTTCGCTGGGACGATCTCAGACAACATCCGCTACGCCCGACCGGATGCGACGGCTGAGGAGATCGAGGCGGCTGCCCGCACCGCTTGCGCGCATCAGTTCATCGAGCGCATGCCGGGCGGATACGACGCGGAAGTCCACGAGCGGGGGATGAACCTGTCGGCGGGTCAGCGGCAACTGCTCAGCTTCGCTCGGGCCATTCTCGCCGACCCGCGCATGTTGATACTCGATGAGGCCACCGCGAGCGTAGACACGCGCACGGAGCGACAGATCCAGGAAGGGCTGAGTCATCTGCTTGAGGGACGGACGTCATTCGTGATCGCGCACCGGCTCTCAACTATTGTCGGCGCGGATCAGGTGCTCGTCATCCAGCACGGCGAAATTGTCGACCGTGGGACGCACCAGGAGTTGCTGGGAACGTCGCCGCTCTACCGCACGCTCTACACGATGCAGTTCCGCGAACTCGAGAACGGCGAAAAATAGGGACAGCAACCCATTTTCACCAAAAGTTCCACTGCCGTAGTCTGAAGAGTGAAAATGGGTTGCTGTCCCTATTTTTCTATTCTTAGTACCCACCCGTCGCCTGCGTTCCGCCGCGCACGCGATGTCCGAGTCGCATCGCCTCTAGCGTGTCCATGGCTAGTTGTTCGAGCCGATCGTACTTCTCCTGCCGACCGGCGTCCGGTCCTGCTGGGGCAAAGCCCGCCATGTCGGCACGCGGACGCTCCGCCAGCGCCGCCGACCCGGCCTCGATGATCGCCAACGCCTCGGCGCGCCGGACGTCGCCCTCCGGCAGGTCCGCAAGGCACGGGCTCAAGTCCGGTCGGTCAAAGCTCACGCTGAGGTCGTCCTCGAGATCGTTCTTGTGGTCTCGGAAGTTCGTCCCCGTCAGTTCGCCCAGGCGCTCCAACTGCTCGTTCGTGAGCGGCGATCGGCCGAACTGGCGTCCGTGATATGCGCTCGCGTATGTCGGGTAGTACGGCGCGTTTATGTCGATCCACGTGGCGATGCGCTCGAAGCTCTCGCGGTCCAGTTCAACATCCTGATGCCCGGCTAGCAGCGTCTGGATCAGCTTGCTATTGTGCGATCCCCACGCATACGGCGCCTGTATCTCCGCCGGACCCGCGCCGACGACACCCGTGTAGCCCTTGCGCCAGAGTTCGTTGTAGCTCGTGCTAAACGCCAGGCCGCGGTCTCCCGACAGGTTGACTTTCTCCGCGCCGAGCTGGCCGTAGTCGTGGCAGCTCACGCAGTGCTGGTCAAACACGGGCTGCACCTCGGCCGCGTAGCTGTAAAGCCGGGCCTCGCCGTACCACGGCGTCAGGTCGACCGGCGCCTCCGCGTACGCCGTTTTCGCCGCGTCGGTCGGCACGGTTGTCGAGCGCTCGTCATGGCATCCGATGCAACCGGTGGTTTCGCCGGGTCTGGTGATGACGCCGCTCCGCATCGACTGCACCATCATCCCCTTCTCGTCGAGTAGCTGGAAGTACACGTATGTATCGGCTGGCACCTTGAAGTACACGGACCCGTCCGGCTTCACCGGTACGGTGCCCAGAATGCGCTTGTTGTTGAAATCGTGCCAGTTCATCGCCGGGGCCTGTTGACCGGCGGTGTTCCAGAAGTCCTGGGTCCAGAACCGCTTCTCCGGGCTCTCGACCACTCTCAGGTACTTCACGCTGCCGCGCTCGACGGCGTCCATGCCCGTGCCCTGGTAGACGTCATGCACGTAGAAGCGGCCCTTCTTCTCGGCGATCTTTACGGCGTCAGGGATGGTCGGCGGGCGCTCGCGAGCCGCCAGCGGCATCGCGTCGTAGCACCCTCCGCCCTCGACATGCACGAGCACCTCGTTGCCGAACACGTCGATGAGGTAGATCCCCATCTCCTCGCCTTTACCCGTCATCCGCGAGCAGAGGAAGTACTTGTCGCTCAGCGGGAAGGGGTCCTCGTACTTCGGCGTGACGCCGACGAACTGATCGTAGTTGCCGACCATCACTCGATCCATCGCCGATGCCGGCCAGGTCTGCAGCACGGGAGTCTTGCCGTCGACGCCGAGGGCTCTATCCACGATGGCGAGGGCGCCCCACGGGCGGTCGTGGCATGAGCTGAAGTTGGCGATGATTTTTTGCGTGCCTGGGATGACGCGGGCTTCCAGCACGGCGCCCGGGCTGGGCGTGTTGTTGCCCCAGTAGACGTTGTGCTCCGTGCCGTCCGGGTTGCACGTCCAGAGGCCTTGTGCGTCGCCGAAGTTGCGGTCGATGTACTCCCATCGGTCGTAGAGAATCCGCCCGTCTGGCATCAGGTTCGGGTGACCCTCAAAGAGCGTGCTCTTGCCGATCTGGTGGATGTTCGCGCCGTCGGCATCCATCCGAAACACGTTGCCCATGATGTGCCGGTTGCACATGCAGTACTTCGGCTCGCGAGTCGAGCTGAACGCGATGCGGCCGTCAGGCAAGTACATTGGGTCGATGTCCGAGACGCCCTCGCCGAAGGTCAGCTGTTTGAGCCCGGCGCCGATCTCGTCGATCTCGTAGACGTGATAGTCGTCGTCGATGTTGCGGCGCATCGAGAACAGAACGCGCTCTCCGTCGAAGCTGGTGTCGAGATCGCGGGCGAGGCCCTCAGGCAAGTCGATGAGCGTCTGCACGCTGCCGGTGGCGACGTCGAGCACCTTCAGCGCGCCGCCGCCGCGGAAGCTGCCGGTGTTGATCTCTCCCGTCTGAAACAGCGTCGCCGTGTTGTGGTGGTCGCTGACGTACTGCGCCCGCACCACGAATGCGATGGGGTGCTCTGTGAGCAGGGGATTGGCGAGCAACGCCTCGCGAGCCAGGTCGTTGAGCGTAGTGCCGGCCTCGTTTCGCGCGGCGCCGTCGCTCGAGGTGAGGTCGGCGCGCGCGTCGGTAAGCCTCTCCAGCAGATCATCCGCCATGGGATACCGCGCGCCGAAGGTAGTTTTCAGGTCCTGAATTGCCCGCTCCAGCGAGTCGGCCCTCAGCCCGGCGGAGCCCAGGATCTTGCGGATCATGTCGGGATCGGGTGCGGTCGCGGCGGCCTCAATTGCCCGCGCTTCTTCGTCGGTGGGAGGCCTGAGGTCGTCCAACGTGATGTGCCCCCACCCGCCGGTCTCGCGGTCAACTATGACGACGTAGACCGGCTGACCCGTCAGTTCACCCAAGTCCCAGACCCGCCGGTGCATTGGTTGCGCGTTGGCGCCCTGCGCCCACCGCACGAGCGTATCGTCCTTCGCCAGGCACAGACCCACGCCAACGCCCGCGCCCTGGCCGCCGCCAACGAGCAGGCTGAGCAGGTCATCCTCAACCACGAATTCGGGCGAGCGCACGAGCCCGGTGAAACGGTCGCTCGGCGTGTTGTCTGATTGCTCGAGCGTGCTGAGGAAATACATGCCCTCTTTGTTGTAGGGTCCTTCGCTATGGTGGAAGTCGACGCGGTCCGTCAGCAACCGGTCGAAGCCGCCTTCGATGACCTCCCAGCCCTGCATGTCGCCGGTCTCGAAGTCGTAGGTCGGCCCGGCCGCCGCGATTCCGGTGGATAGCACGATCGCCAGTACGGGTAGGATGACACGACTCATCTGAGTATCTCCCATCGGGTGGCATCACCCGACACGTCCAGCAATTGCACGTTGTTCGCCGAGCCCACGAGATCCGGCGCGGCGAAGCTCCAAACGAGGGCCTTGTCGCGCGTGACCTCGATGATCTGCGGCGTCTCTCTGCCCGCGTAGTCGTTCGGATCGGAGAACCAGTTCACGATCACCGTGTTCCCGTTCGGCAGCCGCTGGACGCCTGCCAGCCAGTTCAGTCGGACGCCGGGAAGGTCGCTCTCGGATAGCTCCCACACGGTCTCCCCAGCCTGGTCCACCTCAATCACGCGTTTCGCGGCGCCACACGAGATCAGCGTGTTGCCATTCGGCAGCCTGACCGCGGCGTACGCTCCGCCGGGCGATGGGATCTCCCGCAGCGCTACGCCCTCGGGCGAGTACTCTCGCACCATGCCCTCACCGTCGTGTGCCACGAGGTAGTTTCCATTCACCAACTGGCGCGCCAGGCGGAAGTTCCGGCCTGGGTCCTCGCACGATGTGGTGAGTTGGACCGCCTTCACGATCTCGCCGTCGGGACTCACCTCAACCAGCCGGTTCAGTGGGTTCTCGCCAATCAGCGTATTCCCGTTGGGCAGCCTTTGGCAAGCAGTAATGTACAGGTCCGACTCGTACTCGAAGACGACATCGCCATCGGGAGTCACCTCTCGCACGCCCTCTGAGGCGAACAGCACGTTCCCGTTCGGCAGCACCCACGGATCATGCACGTTCGCCGAGCAGGAGTGACTCCATGTGGGCTCTCCGTCCTCCGCGAAGATCCAGATCCTCGGCCCGTACCGCATTGGGCCTCCGCCGGAGTGGTCCGCCACGAGGAACGGATGCCGCGTCTCGCCCGAGATGATCGCGTGCATTGGCTCCGGCGGCGTCCCCAGCGCGCTGGCCAGCGTCGGCGTCGGCCGGAAGTCCGGATAGTCGCGGTACTTAGTGTTCCGTCGCCCGAAATACGAACCGTAGTACTGGGCATTCGAGTCCACCCACGTCGTGACGCGCACCATCTCCTCGCGCGACAACCGCGCGCCGTGGTGCCCGTCGAGCAGCGTCTGCACGAGCTTGCTCGCGTGGGAGCCTAGGGCCTTCGGCGGCAGATACTCCGCGTTGCCGACCTTGGGGTGGTTCTCGCCAATGATGGGAAGCAGTCCGCGCGCCAGGATGCTCTCGTAGGAGCGGTTGAACAGCGGCGTCATCGCGCCCGACAGATCCAGTTCGCCCTGTGGATCGTCGGTGTTGTGGCAGGCCACGCAGTGCCTGTCCCACACCGGTTGCACGTCCGCCGCGTAGTAGATGGGGCGCGGCGCGACCTCGCCGGGCTGAGGGCCGGGGACCACCGGCGGCTTCGCCAGCGCTAGCGTTGATCCGACGGGTGGCGCGAGGTCGTGGCGCTTGTGGCAACCCACGCAGGTGCGCGTCTCGCCGGGACGCAAGTTGACGTAAGTCCTCATGCGCTGGAGTTCCATGTGGTTCTCATCCAACGCTTGGAAGAAGACGTTCTTATCGCTCGGGACCGTGATGCATGCCGAGCCATCTTCCTCGACGGGCACGACGCCGTGTAGCACCTTCAGCCCGAGATGCGTGTCCTTGGTAATCACCGCATGTTGCTGGTCGTAGAGGTCGCCGTCCCAGTAGCGCCTGGCGCTCCACGGCCGCGGCACCTGCTCCATCACGCGGATGTACTTCACTGCCCCGCGCGCAACGCCGTCAAGCCCGTCGTACACGTCCTGTAGCACGACCGTTGCGGTGTCGCCGGCCTCGGCGATTTCAGGCAGCATCGAGGCCCTCAATGGCGGGCGCGGCCGGGCGCGCAGCGGCGTTGGATGCCAGCAGGAGATGCTCTCGTCTTCGTGGAGCAGCACTCGATTGCCGAACTCGTCGATCAGGTACAGGCCGTAGGCGCTTGTGTCATTCCACGGCCTGTCCGGGTTGTGCGCGACCAGGAAGAAGCTCTCAGACAACGGGTACGGGTCGCCATACAGCGGCCCGTTCTGCACCTGCTGCCAGGCGCCGTCCACAAGGTTGTGGAAGCCGCCCTCGGCGCGGATATCCACCGTCGGCGTGATGTACGTCATCGGCTCGCGGGTGCGTATGTCCTTGCTGATGTCCAGGCGGATGACCGTGCCCACGCCGCTCTGCGGGCAGTGGGGCGTGCCTAGCATGCTGAAGAGGTAATCCGAGCCGGGGATCGCCCGCCCGTGCAGCATCGTCGGCGGGAGCGCGATGTCGTTTCCGTAGACCTCGTACGAGCCGCTGCCGTCGGGATTGATCGCCCACAGGCACTTGATGCTCACCGCGCCCTTATCGACGTACTCCCAGCGCGTGTAGAGTATCCGCCCATCGTTCATGACCGTCGGCGTGGCCTCGCTGACCGAGCTATTCGTCAGCTTCAGCATGTTCGAGCCGTCGCGGTCCACCCGGTGCAGCACGGTCGTTGTGAACAGGTCCGGCGAGTCGCACAGGATCCCGAACTCGCACCGCGATGAGATGAAGCAAATGCCGCCATCGGGCAGGTAGCATGGCTGCATGTCGTCAGTGTGGTGTTGGTACTCCTCATTGATCTTGTAGCGCCGGATGCGTTCCGCCTCATCGCTCGGCGGCAAGGTGACCTGCCGCAGCCCCTCGCCGTCCACGCCCACTTCCCAGACCCGGAAGCCCTCGCCGATCCGCGCCTTGTGGTCGAACACGATCCGCTTGCCGTCGAAGTCGAGATCGAGTCGGCCGAATATGCCCTCGGCCAGTTCCGGGGCGAGTTCGGTGACCTCACCACTGCCGAGCGACAGCCGGCAGATGTTCCCGCCGAAGTTCTTGCACCCGTTGATGTAGTCTGTGTAGTAGTGGTTCGACTGGTACGTGTGGCGTCTTACGAAGAGCACCTCATCGAAGTCGATCAGCGGGTTGGCATCAACCAACGCCTCGCGCTGCAGTGCCTGAAGATCGGACTCAAGACGCTGATCGTCAACATCGCCCTTCCGGAACGCGTGGACGCGCTCTTCCAGATCGGACGCGCGCTCCAGGAAGCCCTCGGCGTCGGCGTAGTCGTCGGCATACTCGCGCTGCAGATAGCTGACGCCCTCGCGCAATGCGTCGAGATCGTAGCGATCCAGTGTCGCCGTCAACGCGGCGTGTTTGCGTGAGGCGATGTAAACTTCGCGCGCGGCCTCAACATCGGCCCAGTCCTTCGCGCCCGCTGCCAATGAGTTGGCTCTCTCCGCCAGGAACGGCGCCCGCCACGATGCCTTCGCGTATCGCGATGCAAGGTCGCCGATGTCCCCCGGCGCCCAGCCCGCGGCCCAGATTCCGTCCCCGCGCTCCCACGCAATCTCGCGGGACGCGGTCGGGAAATCCCTCGCGAGTAACGCCCAGAGCGCTTCCCCGGCTGATCCGCCCCTTGGGTCGGTCAGCAGCACGTGCGCGCCCTGCCCCGGGAGGCTCAGGGCCTTGCCGACCTTGCCCTTGGCGTGATCCGCCCGCACTGTCTTGTGCGCGTGGTTGCGCCCGCCCGAGGCATCCGTGCCGTCAGCCTCAAACGGCCAGTGTCCCGCGACACGCCCGTCGCCGGCGCGGATCTGCTCACCGCTCAGCGCGCCGTGGTACAGCTTCACTTCATCGATCTCGCCCACGAAACCCGTAGAGGGGAAGTTCGTGCTCGTGAAGCCGATCTTAAGGGCATGCCCATCAATGTCGGGGAGGCTGTTGAGATGGCCGGTCGTGTCCGGCTCGTGGTCGACGTAGAGGTGGATCTGCGTGCCTGACTTCGCCATCGCCACATGGTGCCACGCGCCGTCGTTCACGGACCGCTCCGACGTCACCACGCCGACCCAGCCGATGTCGTAGCAGAGCCTGCCGTCGCGGATGAAGAGCGTCTTGCCCTGAGGCGCCCACGGGCCCTCGGCCGGAGCCTTCGCGATGATCGTGCCGCCGCTGTCGGTGCGAACCCACGCCGTCACGCTGAAGTCATCTGCGCCGAAATCGGGAAGCCGTGTCGGTTCGCCGGCCTCCTCCGAAGCGCGCGAGAGGGATTCCCGCGCGTCGACAAGCGTGCGGACCCACGTGCCCTTTTTGCGGTAGGTATCCTGTAGAGTTTGTGCCGACGCGTGAGCCTGCGCGAGGATGCAGGCGGCAGCAAGCGTCGCGGCGATGTGGCGCATCCACGGACCTCGGGCCTGTGATGGTCTCTATCCTACTCCAACGCCCCGACCGGCGGCTTATTCACCGACCGGGACGATCTGGTACAGATCCACCCACGCCACGCCCGCGCTGGCCAGAGCGATGCCCAGGCCTCGGCGACCATCCTTCTCCGGCGTGACCGTGTAGCTGAACTCCTGCCATTCGGTGGTGAGCGGCGGCTCCTCAGCGATCAGCTTGCCCATGCTCAGCTTGAGCTTCACGTCATCGGTCAGTCCCTTCGCCCAGATCGAAACGCGGTACGCCTGGCCGCCCGTCAGGTTCACCGGGAACGACCCCATGCTCGGAGTGGCGTCGTCCGAGGGCGCCGTCAGACGGACCGAATGCCGACCGTGCCGCGCGGTGCGAGAGTCGACGAACACGGTCGAACCGTGGGCGACGCCGCCGTAGTTGCCGGACGGCGTTCCGACGCTCGGGTTGTTCTCCCAACTCGGGTTGCGCGCCAAATTGCCCTCGGCGATCTCGATGTCGTCCACCGGCAGCGGGCCAACGGGAATGGCATATGCTCGCGAGCCGAAGGCATCGATAGGCTCTTCGATGACGCCACCGGTTACGGCGACCTTGCGGTCCTCGAACAGGACCTCTGCCTCGCCCGTGAAGTCGATGCCGTCCAGCGTGAACCGTGGCACCAGCGGGCGATTCTCCGTGTTGGTCGCCAGGATCGTGACGATCCCTCGGTCCAGGAATGCGGCCGCATGGACTGCCGGGACGCTGCTTGCGACCTTCGGCGCCGGCTCGGCGGACGTTAGCGCCGGCGTGACCTCCGCCGTCTCCATCGCGAGCGCTCCGCATTCGGCCCACATGACCGGCGATTTCGGGAAGCTCGCGCGCGGCGAGCGGATGAAGTACTGGATGCCCCTCGCGCCGTGGATCAGCGAGAGGTAGGTCATCACCCGCTGCTCCTTGGCGGTGGGCTCGCGGCCCCAATGCTCGCCGCCGCCGAACGCCTGCGGGACGATCCAGAGGGGCTTGCCAAAGTCAAACGCAGCATTCAGCGAGTCCGACATGCCACTCACGTACGTGACGGGCATGTTGGGGATCGGGTACGGATCGCCCATCACGATATCCATCGTCCCAGCGAACTTGCGCGCGTGGTCGGCTCCGCGATAGAAGACGACCGTCACCGGATGGTATGGGTCGATCTCCCGGAGCAACTCCTTGATCGCCTCAAGCGTCGGGATCCTGTCCTCCGTGGGTTCGTCGGCGATGTACCATGTGAGAATCGCCGGGTGATCCTTGAACGCCTCGATCTCCTCGCGCAGGGCCGCCCACTGTTCCTCGCTCAGCTCCGTCTGGTTCGCCCACATGAGGTGGTAATTCACCTTCATGCCGATCGCCGCGCACCGGTCGAGGTACTCGCGGATCGGCTCGCGAGCCTCGGCGTCGTGTGGCCCGCCGTGGTAGGGGCTGAAGAGGTTGAAGCCCCGCACGACCTCCTCGTCCATCACCCCGTCTTTGAGCGGATAGTAGGTGTAGTAGCCGAACGGGATGTGGGGAAGACCGTCAACGATCAGCCCTCGGCTGATGCGGTCGATCTTGACGGCGTTGGCCTTCGGGGGCGCCTTGCGTAGCATCGTCGTTGCGTTGGCGACCACCTCGTCGCCGCGCTGCAGCCGGACTTGCACCGCAGTCTCGCCATCGGGCAGTGCCGTCGCGTCCAGCGGGACGAACGCGCGTCGCGTGCTCGCCTCGGCGGTCACGACCTGTCCGGTCTCCGCTCGCGCGGCGATCGTTAGCCCATCAAGCTCGACATCCTCCGCCACGTCCACCACGATCTCGGCTTGCGCCTCGTCGGTGTACAGGCTCAGCCTCGGCAGCACGCGCATCATCGGCGACACCTCCACGTTCAGCGGCGCGATCCGCAGCAGCTCCTCGTCGGTGGCCGCGTCGGCGATCACGACCGCGAAGCTATGCACCCCGCGTTGCTCGATCCGAGTCCCACACGTCACCTCGGTCGGCGTGACGCCAAGCGCGGCCTCCACCGGCGCTCCCGAGCCGAGCTTGCTTCCGCTGGCCAACTCAACGCGTGCAGTGATGCGTTCCGGGCCGGTCGCCGTGCGAGCCAGCTTCAACGTGAACTCGGCGTTCCCGTCGCGGATCCGGTCAGGCCAGTCGATGCCCGCGAGCGTCACGCCGGTGTCTGCCGCCGGGCCCGGCTCAATGCCGACATCGACGACCTGCGTGTACGTCTCGCCCTTCTTCATCGGCTGTCCCCACCAGAGCGTGCCTTGCCGCGGCTGCGCGTAGAGGGCCAGACCGATGTTGGTCTTGAGCGTCAGCGTGCCATAGTCAGTGGTGAAGACCTGCTCCGTCGCGCCCGACCACGGGTGCTTCCGGCCGGTGTCTGGACATGTCAACTCGCCCGTCTTCTCTTCGCCGCCCGTCACGACCCGGTAGGTCGATTCATCGATCCACTGCTTGCCGAGGCCCCACAGCATCTGTAGGTCCGCTGTCTCGGGCCCAAGCACCGTGTACTTGTACTCAACGCGGATCGAGCCGTCTGTCCCCACGACGATCTGCTTCTCATACTCGAAGTCATCGGTCGCGTTCGCGATTGAGAGGGTCGAACCATCGGCCGCCTCGACGAGAGTGGCCGTCTCTTCGCCATAGCCCTGATGGTGGAAGATGGTCGTCCACTTCTGGTGCACGATCCACTCGCCCGCATTGCCCATGAAGACGGGGATGCCCCGGTAGGTGATTGACGTCCCGTGGCCCGCGCGCCAGGTCACCAGCACGTCGCCTACGACGAACGTGCTGCGGGTGAGCGCCTCCTGCCCGATTGCCTGCGTGGCGATGGCTACTGCCGTGAGGATCATCATCGATCTGATAGCGATCTGACGCCGTCGTCGAGTCATGGCCTGCACCCTTGCTGTGGGGATCTTCGAGGATGAAGCGTTTCGCCTCGCCGGCCCCAGATTCCCTCTCCGGAGGCAGGGATCGCCTCATCGCGCGCGCAAGAACACTGCGGTTGCCGGACCACTGGGAGGGCCAACGTGGCTGAAGCGCCCGTCATTGATGACCTGATCGCTCTGACCGAGAAGTACTACCTTCGCATCCGTCAACTGCTCGCGGAGTTGCCGGATGCCCGCCTCGGCGCGAGCCTCGGCGGCGACAGTCTCACCGTCGCGGAGACCATCCGCCACGTCGCGCAATGCGACCTCTGGTACGCCAATGGGATCGACGGGGGGACGCGCGAGCTTCCCGATGTCGGGGATGACAGAGCATCGCTCGAGCAACTGCTTCAGCACTCCGAGGCTGAGATGCTCGACTTCTTGCGTTCGACCGACTCGGCCGCGCTTGCGGTGAACCGCGAAGTCCCGACCTGGTGGGCCGAGGGCGCCGACCGCTCCGGTCAGTTGGTCCTCATGCACTCGCTCGCCCACAAGTATTACCACTGCGGCCAGTTGCAGGCCATACTCCATACGCTGGGATGAAAGCCGCCCCGTGGCGCGGGCATTCTTGCCCGCGGCTGTTGCCGGGAGCCGGCATGCACCGGCGAGGGCGCCGGTGCTACGCGTCGGCTAGTCGGCGTGCAGGCCGTCAAGCACCGGAATCGGGAAGTGCTCCGACGGCACGCGCGCGCGCTTCATGGTCTTGCGCATCCGCTCCACCATGTCCGGGTGGTTCTCGGCGATGTCACTGTTCTCACCGGGATCGTCGGCCAGGTTGTAGAGGGCGATATCCAGATTTCCGTCCTTCAAGTTCGTCCGCACGCCCTTCCAGTCGCCTATGATCAGGGCCTGTTGGCGATCGCGCTCCGGGTACTCGAAGTAGAGGTACTCGTGCTCGCGCTGCTCTCGGCCGAGCATCGTCGGCAGGAAGCTCAGACCGTCGATGCCCTTGGGAGCCCTGGCATCGGCGATGTCAGCCAACGTCGGCATGAAGTCCCAGGAGCCGCCGATGTGATCGCTCTCCGACCCGGCCTCCACGCGCCCCGGCCACCAGGCGATCGTCGGCACGCGGAGCCCGCCCTCATAGACGGTGCACTTCGTCCCGCGCAGCTCTCCCAATGAGTTGAAGAACTCCCGGTCACAACCGCCGTTGAACGTGGTCCCGTTGTCTGAGGTGAAGAGGATCACCGTGTTCTGCCCCAAGCCCAGTTCCTCGATCGTCGCGCGGAGACGGCCGACACTGGCGTCGAGGTAGCTGATCATCGCGGCATAGGTGGCGTGGGGTCTTGGAGTCGGCACGTAGCCGGCGGTGCCGAGGTATGGTTCGGGATCCCAATCGCGAGGGTAGCGGTCGATGTACTCTTGCGGCGCCTGCAGCCCCGCGTGGGGAATGGGGGAGGGGACGTAGAGGAAGAACGGATCCTCGCGATGCTCCCGGATGAAGCCCTCGGCCTCCTCGATCATCGCCGCCGGCGCGTAATCCTCGCCGCGATACTCCTCGTAGTCGGCCTCGCTCGCGGGCGCTTCCTTCAGTCGCTGATGGGCCTTGAAGTAATCGTTGCCGCGCAGCACGTCCACATCATGGTTGCGCCAGAGGTGGGTGGGATAGTAGTTGTGGGCCACTCGCTGGCACAGGTAGCCGTAGAAGTGATCGAAGCCCTGATTGCACGGATGTCCCTCCGAGCCTGGGCCGCCGAGACCCCACTTGCCGACCGCGCTGGTCGCGTACCCTCGTCGCTTCAGCACCTCGGCGACCGTGGTTTCGCGGTTAGGCAGCGAGAGCTGCCCCTCGGGCTCCTCCGGCCCCCATCCGCCGACCTCCCGGTTCCCTCGCACGTAGGCGTGGCCGGTGTGCTTGCCTGTCATCAGGCAGCACCGCGTGGGCGCGCAAACGGGGCTGCCGGAGTAGAACCGGGTGAACTTCATCCCCTCCTCGGCGAGCCGGTCGATGTTGGGAGTCTGGATCTTCTCCTGCCCAAAGCACCCCAGCTCCCGGTAGCCCAGGTCGTCTGCCATCACCAGTATGATGTTCGGCCGGCTCGTGTCGGCGCGCGCCATGCCCGTCCCCAGGATGCCTGCCGTGGCGGCCGTCGTCGTCCGCAAGAAGTTTCGTCGATCCATGTTCGCCCTCCATTCAGTCAACTGCCCAAGTGTTTCCCGTCGGCGCGCGTTTGCCCCTCTGAGTGAAGGTCGGTCTTCACGCCCAGGTGAAGCGCCATGCTGAATTCCGCGCAAGGAGAGACGAATGAGCCGCCAACTCGACCGCCGCGACTTCCTCCGCACCAGCGCCGCTGCCGCATCGACCCTTGCGGTCAGTGGGTTGTCAACGGCTCAGGCCGCCGCGTCAAGCCGTCCGAACATTGTGATGGTCTACGCTGATGACCTGGACTTCGACGAGATCGGCGCGTACGATCACGTCGAGTACCCGTCATGGACCGGCGCGAGGGAGCGCGGTCTTCTCGGCGAGAACTTCTGGGGCGGATACCGCGATCCGCGCATGCTCACCCCCAATATCGACAGCCTCGGAAGCGAGGGCGCTACGTTCAGCCGATTCTACATTACCACGAGCATCTGCACGCCCAGCCGCTACTCCGCGCTGACTGGGCGCTTCGCCTCACGCAGTCCCGGCTTCTGCGCGAAGCACCCGCCCGGCGGCCCGGCCAACATCCAGTGGAACACCCCGGTCGACACGCGCGAGACTAACATCGCGCGCGAGCTGCGCAAGCAGGGCTACGCCACGGGCGTCGTCGGCAAGTGGCATAGCGGCGCGCCGAATGCCATCGCCAGGGGCATTCCCGCCGATGCCGAGTACGATGCGAAGGTCTACGGGAAGCTTCACACGGCTCACGAACGGGGCTGCGAGCACCTGCGCGACGGCCTGGGCTTTGGCTTCGCCGACCGCATCTACTTCAGTAACAAAGAGGCGCTCGGCCTGCCGAAGTGGATGCAGGTCCACAATCTCGACTGGATCACCGAGGGCGCGCTGAACTTCATCGATCGCTACCACCGCCAGCCCTTCTGCCTCTACATGCCGCTCACGACGCCGCATGGCTCATACGGGGCGAAGTGGATCGACGAGGATCCTCGAATCACGCCCGCGGGCATGCTGAAGAAGGCACCCGACGGCATGCCATCACGCCAGAGCATTCGCGAGAGGCTTGACGCTGAGGGAATCGATCGCCGCAACGCCCCCGCCACCTGGATCGACGATTCCGTCGGGGCCGTCATGAAGAGGCTGGACGATCTCGGCGTCGCCGACAACACGGTGGTCATCTTCACCAGCGACCACCAGAGCCGCGGCAAGTACACCTGCTACGAGTCCTCGCGCGTCCCTTGCCTGATCCGCTGGCCGCGAGCCATCGCGCCGGGCACGGAGATCGACTCCATCTGCGCGAACATCGACCTGGCGGCGACCTTCATCGAGATGGCGGGCGGATCGGCTCCAGACGACATGACGATGGATGGGCGAAGCTTCCTGCCGTGGTTGACGGGTAACGCTACTGAGGCCGATCGGCGCGACGCGCTGCTGTTGGAGTGCTCGAACATACGCGCCGTCGTCACCGAGCAGCACAAGTTCATCGTCAATCGGCCGGGCCAGGAGGCCCTTGACCGCATGGCAGCCGAGGCCACGGACTGCGCGAGGACCGGCGAGCGGCGTCAGATCGGTTGGGATGGCAGCAGGAACCCCCACCCCAACGAGAAGGGGATCCGCTACGGTTCCGACCGCGATTTCCCGCGTTACTTCGACATCGACCAACTCTACGACCTCGAAAGCGACATCTACGAGCAGGACAATGTCATCGCCGATCACCCGGCTGTTGCTGACAGACTGCGGGCGCGCCTGACCGACCTGCTGGCGCCACTGCCCCACACGTTCGGCGAGTTCAAGACGAGCTGAGTCCACGACATCACGCCGGCCAGCTGCACGGGTCCGACGTCGGCGCGTGACGCGCTCTACCGGGGCACTTCTGCTGGGGCTGTCTCAAGCGCCCGGACGACCTCTGCCGTGGCTTGGTCGTGCCCCAACATCGCTGGCGTTACGCCGCTCCCATTGGCCACCAGAGGGTCACCGCCGTGGGCGATCAGCAGGGCTACCAGTTTCGCGTCTCTCTTGCCTACCGCGAGGTGTAGCAGCGAGTCGCGACGCTTACCTGTCACTGCGTTCGAATCCGCTCCCGCCTGCAGTAGCAGAGGCACGGCCTTCAGTGTCTTCTTGCGCACAGCGTGTACCAGAGGGGTGTCTCCGGCGCCATCGCGGGCTTCGACGTCGGCGCCGGCGTCTAGCAGAGCCACAACCGCGGGGGCCTTACCAGCGGAGGATGCGATATGGAGCGCTGTCCGGCCACGATTGTCGACCGCCTCGATGTCGGCGCCGTAGGCCAGCTTGCGCCCAATCATCTCCGCCTGGCCATGGCGCGCGTCCCGGTGCAGGTGCATGCCGCCGGGATGTCTGTGCCCAAACCGCGCCCACAAGTCCAACAACTCCCGGTCTCCGTCGCCTATAGCGTCGGCGAGCATGCCCTTTGTCGGGGCCGCTCCGTGCTCCAGCAGCATCTCGACCAGATCCAGCCGCCGATCGAAGTACAGAGCGAAGCTCAAAGGGAGGCCATACTCGTGAATCCGTTGGCACCCACAACTGTGGTCCGGATCCGCCCCTGACGCCAACAGCAACTCCACCACGAATGCCTGCCCCCCGTAGAGCGCCCAGTGCAGCATTCCCAAGCTCATTACAGGATCGTCGGAATCGGCCGCGTTTACGATTTCGGCATCCTCCGCCACGGCGCGCCGGACCTGCGCAACGTCCCCCGTGTAGCATGCCGTGTAGACGTCGCTGCGAGCGCCCCGCGCCAGAAGAAACTCCGCCACATCCGGGTGCCCGCATCGAATCGCTGCGATCAGCGGTGTCTCGGGGACGGCCCATCGGCACGATTCGATGCAACGGCCGTCGATGTCTCCTCCCGCGTCCAGCAGGAACTCAACGATCCCCTGATGCCCCCAACGCGCCGCCGTCCACAGGGCTGTCCGACCGCTGGGACCGCCCTTGCGCCCCAAGCTGGGATCGCGACCGACCATACGCGTGACCGTCCGCGCGTCGCCCTTGCGCGCCGCCTCGCACAACCGGTAGATGGGTCTCTCGTTGCGGGCTGTCATTACACGCTCATGCCGGGATTGCCCATATCGAGATGGGGATCCAATCAGTTGGATGTACAGCTGGCCAATGGTCCCATTGGTCCGGCGGCCCGTCTGGCGTCAGTTTCTTGGCACGCTTGAGGGGGATCTCCTCGGTGATATGGGGAGTGCGGGTCTGAAGCCTACCGGGTGACATTGATGACGACCGACCGCGAGAAGTCCGGCAAGCTCACGACGCCGCGCTTCGCCTTCGCGTCGGTCCATTCGTCGGTCCACGGGGCGTAGACTTGGGCCTTGCCCCGAGCCCCCAGCGCGACAGTGAGCCCGCTCAGCACCTCAGGCGCTTCCCCATCCGCCAGCTCCGTCTGCCAGGTGTTCATGCTGTCGCGACACCACGCGAGCGTGGTGGTCTTGCCCCTCAGCACGTAGATGCGAAGCCGGTCGTGCTCGATCATCTCCGGTTCGAATCCCTCAGCTGCTGGATCGATGCCTTCCACCGCCTCCGCGAATCGCGCGAAGTGGTGCCAGAGGTCGTTCTTGTCGACATACTGGCCCCAGTGCCAGATGTGCCCCGGCCCCGCCGCTCCCGTGAAGAACGGCGCGAAGAGCACGTCGTGCAGGATGATCCCCGCCTCGTCGGTTTCGTAGTGCTCGAACGGCCCGCTGTGCTTGGGCTGGACGCCGCCGCTCTCGGCGAGGAGAATCGGGCGACCTGGGTCGAGTGCCTGCAACTCCCTCACCGCGTCCGCGGCCACGATGTCCATCGGCGCGTGGCAGACCTCATACTGCGCGCCGAGATCGAGGTAGCGATGGACTTGCGCGACGTCATTGCCAGGCATCACCGTGTGGCGAGCATAGTGCTCCCGGCACCAGTCGCCGTCGTAGCTGCCGAGGCTCTGCATCGCCATGTTCTTGGGAAAGAGTCGGTGCAGCTCGGGCAACATGGCCTCCGTCCACGATAGGACGTCGCCTCCGGCGACCGCGTTGATCTCGTTCCATAGCTCCCAGCCGAACACCACCGGGTCGTCGCCGTAACGCTGCTGATACCACACGAGTTTCTTCCTGAACTGCTCGCGGCTCCGCTCGCCGTCGAACCAATCAGCGATCCCCGTCGCCGTGCCGCCATTCTCGATGAGGTGCAGCGACTTCTCGCTCCACTTCTGGTCGCGCTCGCCGAAGTGGCGGAAGCCCTCGATGCACAGCTTCACGCGGAGGCCGCGCTCGCGCGCGCTCTCGAGCATCGCGTCGATCCGCCTGGCGCGTTCCTCGTCGTACACGCCGCACTTCTCCCGCTCGACATCGAAGTACCGCGAGCTGAGCCACACGCGGACGAAGTTGCCGCCGTTTTCGCTGAGGCGATCCATCCACCCGATCATGCTCGCGACATCATCGCCCGGCGGCCCGGACATATTCAGGCCGATCGGGATGTACGGCGAGCCATCGGTCAACTCGAAGTACCGCGGGTCCGCTTGGCTCACCGTCACGTACTCGCTCATCGGAGTCTCCTGCGCGCGCGCCGACATTGCCATGCTGACGGCGATCCAGATCATCTATTCTGCCTCCAACCTCAGGAAATCGAGCACGATGTGCTCGCCTGGCTGGGCGTAATTCGTGTCCTTGCCGAGGTGCTGCATGCCCAGGTGGTAGTACCTGATGCGCAGCGTCCGCTTGCCGGTCTGACCGAGCAGCTCGCGCAGGTTGAACGCCCGGTACGCGTCCCATGGCGGGTAGTGGTTCTCCTCAAGCAGCAACCCCTGACCGGACTCGACATCGAAGACCCTCACCGCGTACGTGCCGGGCGCGTCCGACCCGGTCGGCTTCTGCTTCCAAGTGAGAAACGGGTGCGTGTCGAGGTCAACGGTCACGTCCTCGATGCTGACGTGTGGCCAGGTGCCCTCGGCCGAGGTGCGGCGCATGATGACCATATCGGTTCCCACGGGTGCGAAGGCCAGGTGCTCGGCGTTCCTGCGCTCGGCGGCATCCATGAAGTCGCGGACGTGCCATGTCACTGAGGAGGGCGAGAGATCGGTGAACGTGCCGGGCTGAGAGCGCTGCGCGTGGCCCTCGTACTCGCAGTCAGTCGCGTCCTCTTCGGCCGTTGGGGCCTGAGCCGCGACGGCGGCCTTGAGGGCGCGCTTGGCTTCGGCGTCTGTCATGCCGACGGGCGGCGGGAGGTTCAGCTTCACCCGCGTCAGGCCCTTGGGGAGCTTCGCTTCGCCGCAGCCCGTGTTGCCGGTGGCCGTGAAGCTGAACAGGTCGCGCGTCTTGGCCTCGAAGTAGGCGTCGAGGTCGATTTCGTCGCTGACCACTACGGGGACGCCGCCGCCGAAGAGGCAGTCGCGGATGTGGATCTGGTTAGGCACTTCCTCGCAGTAGACGGCGCCTGAGCCGCAGACCAGGCAGTCATCAAGCACTATCGTCGGCCCGAACGGCTGGTCGTATTTCCTGTAATTGACGACGGCGCGGAAGCCCCCGCCCTCGCCGCCGAATCTCACTTGCTTGCAGGTCACGTTCCAGCCATGGTTGTCGATCCAGCGCTGGTTGTCGCCATTCACCAGCGGCACGCCGCACAGATTCTCGATGGTGAGCCGCCCGGCATGGTGTTCGATGGCGGCGGCATCGCGCATCTCGCTGTGAGTGGTGATCCAGCAGTCGCGCATGATCGCCTGGTCACACCCGCGGTTCACCCACACTTTCATGCACTGGAGGAAGATGCAGTTCGTCACCGACAGCGTCGTCGAGACGATGTCGATGTCCAGCGCCGTGCCGGTGGCCCCGTAGAACCGACACTCGTCGATCTGGATCTGCCCCGAGTCGAGATTCGGGTTGTGCAGGCGGATGTGGTTGCGCCCGCTGAGGAAGGTGAAGCCCGATATCTTCAACCGCCAGGCGTAGTCGGTGAAGAAGATGTCCTTATCGGGATTCGTCTGCTCGATGATCGCGCCTTCGCCGAGGATTCGCCCGTTCGTGATCGTGATCGTGTCGCTGATCCGGTACTTCCCGTTGGGGAAGCGGAGCGGCTCCATCTCCGCATAGTAGGCGGTCCCGGGGTACTTCTGGCTGATCCCGCCGACGGCCTCGACGGCAGCCTGGATGGCCGCCGTGTCGTCGGTTGCCCCGTCACCGACCGCGCCGAAGTCCTTGACGTTGACGTCCGCCCAGCCATGCGCGGCGCGCAGGAGGGCTACTCCGATGACAGCAACCACCAGCAGGCTCCGGCGCGCAGGCATGTGAGGTATCCTCCGTAGTGGCGACCGCCGCCCGAGTGGCCTACCACTCCATCGGGATCTCGGTCTTCTCAGTATCGACCGTCAGGCCGAGCGACTGCAGCCACGGGAAGAGGTCCTTCTCCATCGCCACGCTCATCACCGCGGCCGTGTCATCGGGCGTGTACTTGTCCATTCTTTCAGGATCCACGAGCTTCCGCTTCGCCTGGAAGTATCGCGCCAGCGCGTCCGGGCGCTCCTTGGACAGCTCTTCCCAGATGTACATCGTCTTGCCCCAGTACACCGCGTTCGGCACGTCCGTGCCATACGCAATGTCCATGGCGTTCATGTCCGGGTCGTGCTTGCGGGCATTCTCGATGTTGCGCGTGATGACGCCATCGGCCTCCTCGTTCATATTCAGCCGCTTCGCGAGTTGCGCGCCGATGTATGTGGCGATCGGCTCGTTCCACATCGGCTCGGGGAAGGGCAACACCCACGAGTGTCCGGCCTCGTGGCCGATGAGTTCGGTCATGCCGTACATCTTGTCCGGGAATCCGCCCCACCAGACGCCGAGGCCGATCGACACGCCGCTCGAGAAGCCTCCGCCGCCCGTCGGCAGGAGGATCAGCGTCGTCAGCATCCCCGGCGATGGCGGCACCCCGCAGATCTCATTCAGGATCGGCAGCGCGCGTTCGTACTGCTCGAAGATGATGTCGGCCATCGGCTCCATGTAGTCCGAGTACTGGACCTTCAGCGCTTCCTTCTCGGTGATGTGCTCGGGGTACATCCCCGGCGGGCCCTTGTCCGGATCAACCGTCTTGCCACTGACCAGGTCGGCCAGCAGTGGCGTCCACATTTCCTGATTGATCGGGTCCTTCGCGTCGGGCTGGTGGCCGCTCTGACCGTGGCATCCGATGATGAGCTTGCCGGCGCCGACGGCCTTCCGGGCCATGACGGTCCGACCCTCGGCGTCCGCGATGAGGATCTCCCACTCATCGGGCCGGGCCAGCTCAACCACCTTGCCGCCGTATGACTCAAGCTCCGTCACCCCCAGCTCATCGGCAGGCTTCAGCGGCTGGGTCGCCGTCACGTCGACGAACTCAGCCTCGAAGGCCTTCGCCAGCGCGTTCGCGCGGTAGTCGGCCTCAGTGCGGAACGTGCCGTAGCTGCCCAGGAACAGCACGCCTCCGCCGGACTCCAGGAAGTCGCGCACCGCCGCGATGTCCTTGGCCGTGTACGGGCACGGCGTCGCGCCGGCCGGGAGTATGAGCAAGTTGACGTTCGTCGTGTCGTATTTATGCAGCGTACCCCAGATCCGCGCATCAACGCCGCCATCGGCCGCCGTGTACTGCGTGGCGAACCTCCCGTCCCAGTAGAACGTGAACTCGTGGGCGATGTCGGTCGCCGAATGGATCCTCACGTCCTGCGCCGCGCAGATCGCGGTTGTCGTCATCAGTACTATCATCATTATCGGCACCAGCTTAGTCATGGTCTGCCTCTCATTGCAGTGGCCTCAAACGGACATTGTAACCGGTTACATTATGCTTCATCGCCCTGGGGCGGTATTCCTCCGTGGCCCCGGCCACGGCGAGCTGACGGGCAGGTCTGTCTGCGCGCGCCGCGAACCACTCGACTTGCATACGGCCATGGAAGGAGCCCTCCAATGAGCAAGAACGACTCCACTCCCCGCAAGTTCGAGCCGACGTGGGAGTCGCTGCATACCTACGAGATCCCCGAGTGGTACATCGACGGCAAGTTCGGGATCTTCATCCACTGGGGTCCTTATTGCGTTCCTGAGTACGGGAATGAGTGGTACCCGCGGACGATGTACGATCAGAACACCGATGTCTTCAAGCACCATGTCGAGACCTACGGGCCGCATGCCGAGTTCGGCTACAAGGACCTCATACCGATGTTGACGGCGGAGAACTATGACGCCAAGCAGTGGGCGGATCTCTTCCGGAGGTCCGGCGCGAAGTTCATCGTGCCCGTCGCAGAGCACCACGACGGCTTCGCGATGTACGACTCGGGGTTCTCGGACTGGTGTGCAGCGAGAATGGGGCCCAAACGCGACGTCATCGGCGAGTTGGCCGACGCGGTCCGTGACGCCGGCATGATCTTCGGCGCCTCCACCCACCGCGCGGAGCACTGGTGGTTCATGGACGAGGGCCGCAAGTTCGATTCCGATGTCAACGCCCCCGCGAATGCCGAGCTATACGGCCCCGCGGAGCCGAAGGACTCGACGGCTAGCGATGAGTATCTCGAGGACTGGCTTGCCCGCACGTGCGAACTCATCGACAAGTACCAGCCGAAGATCCTTTGGTTCGACTGGTGGATCCAGCAACCGGAGTTCAAGCCCTACCTCCAGCGTCTCGCCGCGCATTACTACAACCGTTCGCTCGAATGGGGCGTCGGCGTCGCCATCAACTACAAGTACGATGCCTACGAGGAGGGCACGGCGGTGCTCGACATCGAGCGCGGCCAGCTTGCCGACATTCGCGACCTCTTCTGGCAGAACGACACGTCGGTCTCGAAGAACTCGTGGGGGTATATCGCCAACCATGATTACCGGACCGTCGACTCGATCGTGGATGACCTCATCGATGTCGTCAGCAAGAACGGCGCGCTGCTGCTCAACGTGGGTCCGAAGGCCGACGGCACGATTCCCGAGCCAGAGCAGCAGATGCTGATCGAGATCGGCGAGTGGCTGGCGATGAACGGCGAGGCGATCTACAACACCCGTCCGTGGAAAGTCTTCGGCGAGGGGCCGACGGAGGTAATCGAGGGCTCGTTCACCGACACGAAACGCGGAGCGTTCACGCCTCAGGACATCCGTTTCACGCGCAACGGCGACACGCTCTACGCCATGGCGCTGGCCTGGCCAGGCGAAGAGATGGTCATCGAGACGCTCAGCACCAATCTCCGCGTCCTCACCCAGGAAGTTGAATCGGTTGAGATGCTCGGCGCTGATGGCCCGCTGGAATGGACCCGGGATGGCGACGGTCTGACGGTCAAGCTGCCGTCAGAGCCACCATGCGACCACGCTCACGCGCTGAAGATCACTCTCAAGCCGCGCGAGCAGATGGCCAACTCTCCCGACTGAAGGACATGCACGGCCCGCCGCCGGACGGGGACGGTGTCGGGCCGTGCCGACTGACCACCAGCGTGGGGAGTCGCCTGGCGGCCATGACGTGGTCGGCGTGGACGGTCAGATGTATCCCAGCGCCCGCAATTGCCGCTCGATGCCGTCGGCTTCGTCGCCCGGCTCGCAGCATCCCGGGTGGCAGTCCAACCCCACTAGCTCATCGTCGGGGATCCCGCACCGCCGACACGCCAATGCGAACACGTCCTCCGGGTAGATCGCATCCGCCACGTCGAACGTGCTCACCACGACGCCGGGCGAGCGACGGGCGCCGCTGTGGTACGACGCCGTCCGCCCGCGTTCCGCCCGGATCATCCACGTGCCATCGACCTTGCGCGCTTCGAAGTCATCAGCGCGGACCCGACGCATTCCGTGATCGCTGACGACGATCGTGTCGGCTGGATCGCAGGCTTCGATGAGCGTGCGGACCGCTCGGTCGACCCAGTCGTGCATCGCCCGCATTGTCCCCGCATCGTGCAAGCAGTGGTGTTGGATGGCGCTGGTGAGGCCGAAGTAGCAGAAGAGCACGTCGACCGGCTCCGCGCTAATCAGTCGGAGCGCCGATGACAGCTCCGCGTGAAGGGCCTGGCGCGCGGCTGGCCAGAGCGCTTGGTGGCAGGCGGCGACACGCTCGGGCTCCTCGTTCCCCACGGCGACGCCCTTCAGCGCGGCGACGGCCGACGGGCCGGGGTCGTAGAGGTTCGCCAATCGTTGGGGCCAGACGGTCGGTGGCGACGGGCCGTCTCCGGCCATCCAGCCGTCGATCGCTGTAGGTGGGTGGCTGCTGACCGGGACGCGACACCAACCCACCGAGTATCCGTATTCATTCAGTACCTGGTAGAGAAGCCCGTCCGCCTCTATGTCGTCGCGTTCCCATCCGCCGACCGCTCCCGCCTTGCCGACCCCGTGGCGTCCCGGGCGCAGGCCCGTTGCCATGCTGACCCATGCCGCCCGGCTCAGCGCGACGTCAGTGCGGACGTCGGCACGATGCTCGAAGCCGCCTATCGTCGGCATCACCCTCCGGTGTTCGGATAGGGCGTGCGGGGACAGCCCATCGATCCCGCAGACAAGCAACCGCATCTGGCGATTCTCCTAACCCTCGAGGTACTCGACCCTCTCGTCGTCGCGGACGTGCATGTCCCAAAGGTCGCGGCACCAGCATCGCGCGAACGGGCAGAGAGTCGGACGGTCCTGCACGGGGATGTAGTGCTCGTAGAAGTCAAGCCCGCCATACTGGCCGGCGCCCGCGGGGCAGCGTTGCACGCTACCGTCGGCTCGGATGCTCAACGTTAGCCATCCGGCGGCGCACAGCGTGCAACGAGTGTCCTTAACCTGCAGCTCGAGCGCGCCCGCGCCGGCCAGGTGTTTGCTCAGGATTTCGCGCTCATCATCGTTATACTCCTGGGGGAAGCGCCTGCCGCCGTACTCGCCGTAGAAAGCCTCGGGTACGAAATCGATCTCAGCTTCCTCAAACTGGGCGCGCCACTCATCCAGATTCGGCAGTAGAGGGGGGGTAACAGACAGCCGATGCCCGCGCCACATCGAAGCCCATTTCGCGCACGGCGTCGATCTTGCGAATGAACGCGCCCACCGAGACGCCGCCGCTGGCGTGGTAACTTGCCTCGAACAGGACATTCTCGGGTCGCTTGAAGCCCTTCAGGCAGGCGCTCGGGAAACTTAGGTTCGTGCGGATCTCTAGCATGTTCTCCTGGCTCAGCCACGCCAGCATCCGCACGTTCTTCTGCCCGCACATCGGTTCAAGGCCCGACACGGTCACCTGGCAGGGGCCGTGCTCGTGGTTGAATCGGGTCCAAGCGGCCTGCATGTCGCGCAGCGTGCGCTTGGCTGCCATCTTGTGGTAGCTTCGATCCGCAGTGCAGTATGGGCAGGCATAGTCACAGGCGCCCGACATCTGCCAGTCCACCCGCATCCGCGTCTGGTCAGGGCGCCGGTGGGCGGATCGGAAGCGTTGCCGCATGCTGCTGGGTACCCGGGAGGCGTTGGGCGCGAATCGCTCACCCAACGCGAAGTCGTCGATCCTGGCGTCCCACGTGTTGCGGGACAGCCAGTGGGTGAGCGGCGTCCGATCAATCTTGCTCGCAGCGTGGATGGCCTGGATCCACTCATCGACGGACGCGGCCACAAGCACGTTCGGCATGTCCTCGACGCCACTCATCGGCGAACTCACGACCGGGCAACCCCGCGCGAGGTAGTCGTAGGCTTTGATCGGACTGACAGCCTTCGAGAGCGCGTCATGCTTGAACGGGATGATGCCGACATCGAAACAGTCGATGTACCGAGGCACCTCGCTGTGTGGCTTGGCGTGGAGCGCGGTCACGTTGCTCAGCTCGACGAGGTTGCTGGGAAGGAAGCTTGGGTCTGGCCCGATCAGCACGATCCGCCAACGCGGCTTGGCGAGCGCGACTTCGCGGACCGTATCCCAATCATGCCACTCCCCGCTCAGGCTGCCGATGTAGCCGATGGTCATCGCCCCGCGCCGCGGCATGTCAGCAGGCCTCGACGTCCCTCGGGGCGCGGTGACCGTGTCCCAATCAAGCGCGTTTGGCGAAACCACAGCGCCCGCTTGACTGAACTTCTCCGCCAAGATGGGGCTGACAACGGTGATCTTGTCCGCCAGATCCACGAGTTCAGTCTCGGCGGCCTTCGAGTACCACCGGTGTCCGGGAAGCCTGTCGAACTCCTCCCAGTCGTCGAGGACGTCGTACACGATAGGCATGTCCTGGCGGCGCAGCTCTTTCGCCAGAGCCAGCGTAGCGATACTCGGCCCACAGATGATCGCGACTGATGGGCGCGTTGGGCACAGGTCATCCAACCGGCGCCAAAACTCGTCAAATGTCGCCTTCCCGGGATCGCCGAGCAGACCGCCGGGCATTGCGTCGGTATACCCCAGCGTAGCGACGCCCGGCGGCAGCGCCGTGGGCGGAGACACCCACTCCTGCACGTGGACGACGCCTAGCCCTCGCCGAGCCATTGCTTCGGCCAGCTTCTGCGGTCGCTGTCCACCACCCGTCGCCCCCCAGACCATCAGCGACACGATCATCACCGATGGCCGGGGGAGGCGCAGCGTGGCCCCCTGCAAGAGCCCTCGGCGCCATTCACCCACCACGCTTCGCGCCGCGACTTCCTCAGCGCGGGCGCGGGCCGCTTCCCCGAGCTTGCGCCTAAGGGCCGGCTCCTCACGCAATGCGTTGAGACCCTCCACGACCTCCTCGACGGACTTCGTCAGCATCCCGGAGTCGCCGATTAGCTCGCGCAGCACGGGCACATCCGGCGCGATTACGGGCAGCCCGGCGGCCATCGCCTCCAGCACGCCTGCAGCCACGCCGTCGGTCAGCGTACCGCGGACGTATACGTCGCAGAGGCTGTAAAACTCCGACCGCTTTCGCGTCGCGGATTCCCCGGCGCCCCGAGGCAGTGGCACGACGTGGCAGTTCGCGCAGCCGTCCAGATCCGCGTCGGCCCGGTTGCCGACTCCCAGTAGTAGTGATGTTTCCGCCTCCATCGACCGAAGTGACGCGACGAACTCCCGCGCCTCCCGTCCGACGGCGCGCGAGCCGATCGTGAATTCGCCGTTGAGCCCCGCTCGGTCGCGCAACTCGTCCGCGTCATCGAGCGGCTCAACCGTTGCCGCATCGAACGGCCATGGCGCAACTCGCGTCGGCGTCTGCACGTGGGCCGATGTGATGGCATCACGCGAGGCCTCCGTCGTGCATACCACCGCGTCGGCCATGTTGGCGACCATGCGCTCCTCGTCCGATAGGGGCAGGCCACAATGCGGCTGGACCGCGACCCATGTCGCCCCGTGCCCGTGCAGCAGACAAGCGTACGGCGCAATGGTCTTGGCATCTGATAGGGTTACGACGATCGTGGGGGAGGCTTCGCCGATCGCCATCTGCAGGCGGTCGGTCCGGGGAATTCCGACGGGGGGGAAGCTCTCCTTGACCCATCCCAGCCACGGGCGCGGGCCGAAACTTGTCGGCCGGGCCGACAGCCGCGTCACCGTATGGTCGGCGGACCGTCGCAGCATCGGCAGCAATCTCTCCAGCAGCGCCCGACGGTACTCGAGGTGCGGCGGGCAGTCGTCGACCCAGAGGAGCTTCTGTTTCATCCCTGTCACCTGTCATATCGCCGCCGAAGGCGTCTCGGGCGGATGGCCTGGCCCACTGGGCTCGGCGATTTCGCGGGTGTCACTCAGGGATATTACTGAAAAAGACTGAATATGTCAATAATTATACGTTAAAAATACTCTTTATATTCCAATTCATGTGTGAACTAGGCCCCGGATGCTCCCAGAAGCGGACTCACCGTTCATCCCATTTCTCCTGTTTCTCCATCGCCCACTGCGTGGCGTCCGCCACCATCTGGGGCGATTGGGCGGTAAGCGTTCTGGCGTGGACCCGGTACCTGTAAAGCACGTCCTGCAGCGCGAGCATGTCGTGCCGGCGCGAGATCCGCAGCCACATGTCGTAGTCCTCGGCGCCGAAGCAGTCAGGATCATACGTGCCCACCGTCTCCATCACCTCGCGGCGGTACATGAAGCATGGGCCGACGACATTCTGCCCTCCGCGCAGCTCTTCGGCGTCATACGGCGCTTTTCGCTTGACAGCGTCACGGTCGCCGAACACTTCGTGCCCCGCGTAGACGAGCCCCACCTCAGGATGCTGATCGAGGGCCTGGGAGAGACTCGCCAGGCACGGCGGCAACATCTCGTTGTCGGCCGAAGTCCACGTCAGATACTCGCCGATCGCCCGCGCGAAGCCGACGTTCAGCGCTCTGGGCAGGCCGAGGTTGTGGGGGAGTTGCACGACGACAATACGTGGGTCGCGCACGCGCGCCAGATGGGGCAGCGTGTTGTCGCTCGAACCATCGTCGATCAGGATCAACTCCCAGTCGGTCCGTGTCTGCGCTATGACGCTATCTACGGCCTGGTCGAGAAAGTCGGCGTGGTTGTAAGTTGGCAAGACGACGGATATGCGGGCGTTCGCAGCGTTCATGGACCATCACCTCAACGCTACGATACACAAAACCACATGAATTGTCTATAAGAAGAACTAAGCGTGTTAGCTCGGCGCTAGTGCCCCACCCCACCACCCCGCGCCACGACGTCCGGCCTCCACCACATCATCCGCCAGTACGCCTGGTCCAACTCGTAGGGATCCACCACCTTACCTGGCCCCGGCACGTCAGGCAGAATGCCGTAGCGGGTCATTTCGCGCAAGTAGGGCTCCGGTGGACGAAAGTCGGCCATGTCGAAGCGCCTGATCTCGCCGAGCCGCCGACTTCCCGCCACGCACATCGCCAAGATGGCGTGGTAGTCCGTGTCATCGGCTGATTCAAACACCGGCATCCCCGCGTCATCGCGGCAGATACCGTATCCCCCGGCCTCGGGCGCAAGCGGGGCCAGGAGCATTAGCGACTTCTTCGGCCGGCTCAGGTTGAAGACGCTGTGTCGCGCCATCCGCATCCTGGGGTCGTTCCAGTCCGGCCGCCAGAACGAAACGTCTCGCTCGTCGCTCAGCGCCCGAGGCAACACGCTGCCGCCCTCGTGACAGGACGCGCAGCGTCGGTCGACCACCTCCGCGGCCGCCTTCGTCTCAGGCCACTCGAAGTCTGTCTCGACAAGCCCGTTGGCGTAGTACCCGCCAATCGACCCACCACCCAGAGCCCCATACGTGCCGGGATAGACCGCGCCGCTCTCGATCCAGTACCGGACCAAGTCGACCTCGCGAGCGCTGGCTTTCACATTGTGATGCCCGCCCACTAGTTTCGCCATGATGGGGCTGGCCGCTGATCCGATGGATCGCGGCGGGAGGTTGCTCTTCGCGTCATTGCGCCCATCGACGAACTGTTTCCGCAGCGTCAACGCGTAGTAGCTGTGAGAGTACATCGGCCCGCGGTCTCCAGACAGGATGACCCCGCCGGCGCGCGGCCCGTCCGACTCCGCCTCGGCGTCGTAGTCGTGACACGCGACGCAGTTGCGATCGAGGATCGGCTGGATGTCTCGTGGGAAGTCGAAAACACCGGGGATGCCCTGGATCGGCGTGACCGGGCTCGGGTCGCGCTTGAGCGCCATGAGGTCGTTTCGCGGCACGACGGCCTTCGTCCGCTGCTCGTGGCAGCCGATGCACGATGTCGTCTCTCCGGGCTGCACGGTGAGGAAGCTCTGCATCCGCTTGACGGACATGTTGTTCTCGTCGAGCGCCACCAAGAAGAACGCGCGCAGCGCGGGCAACTCCAGGTAGGCCGAGCCATCCTCCTCCACGGGCACGGTGCCGACCACTCGCTCGAGCGTGAAGGTCCCGCCATACGTCAGGGGGTCCATGCCCCCGGTGTAGTTGATCGGTTTGGGGAGCGATTCCAGCACCAGGAGCTTCCTGATATCCCCGCGCTCGACCCCCGCCATATTGCGGCCTTCGTACACGTCCGCCACCACCAGCCGACCCGTTGCCTCGGCCAGGTCGGTCCTGGGCGGGATGACTCGCTCGCGCGGGTGCGGCGCGAGCAGTCTGGGCTCATGCGCCCACAGCCCCTCGCTGATCTCGTCGCCCGATAGTTGATACACTGGGCGCGTGTTCCCGTTGCCGTCCATGAGCACGATCTCAGCGCCTCGAGCCACGAGGAACATGCTCTCAGAGAGCGGGTAAGGGTCGCGGTAGTTGTTGGCGTGGGCGATCGTCCTGGCCGAGGCCGGGTTATCCGGACCGTCGCCCGGGTCGAGGATCGTCACGGGGCCCTGATGTTCGTGTTGACCATGCCCTGGAGAGAAGATGCTCACTATCTTGCGCGTGCCGGGAATTGGCTTGGCGTCGAGCATCGCGATGCCTGGGATCATGTTCCCGTAGAAGACCATCTGCTCCGTGCCGTCGGGGTTGCATGTCCAGAGGTGATGGTAGTGAACCTGGCTGCGGTCGACATACTCCCAGCGCATGTACAGCACCCGGCCGTCGGGTAGAACCCAAGGCGTGTTGTCGTGCTCGACATTGCACGAGATCATCCGAACGTTGCCGCCGTCACCGTCGCACCGGTACAGCGTCGCAACGGGTGTCAGCCAGCAGTTGACCCAGCGAAAGCACCGGCTGGACGCGAACATGATGCCGCCGCCTGGAAGATAGGTGGGCTCGATGTCGTCCCAGTTGCCATCGGTGATCTGCGTCAGCCCTGTCCCGTCGACGTTGATCTCGTAGAGGTGGTAGCTCTCCGTGCCGGCCCTCAAGTACGAGAACAGGATCTTCCGGGCATCGTAGTGGACCTTGGGGTCGCGGATCGACCCTTCCGCATCCTCGAAGATCACTCGCACGTCGCCCGTCTTCGCGTTTAGCGCGCAGAGCTTCGACGAGCCCGTGCGGTAGCATTTCTCGCCCGTGCTGCGCGCGTAGTAGCCGAAGTTGCCATACCAGTGCCCGTCGACGCCGGGCTTGCGGATGGCGAAGACGATCTCCTCGGCGCCCATGTCCGAGACAGTCTGCGCGAATCTCTCCGCCGTCTCGCGCATCGCCTCCGCGCGGGCTGCGCTGATGCGGTCAGCGATGCCTCCGAGCGCTGCTAGAACGTCCTCATCGGGGGAGCTGATCTCCCAGATCGACGTGATGTTGAACGGTCCCGGCTCGGTGGTCCGGACCCGGACGTGCCGGGCATCGGAGGGCGTGAGATCGAGCGACTGAGGACCGTCGACGCCGGCGGCTTCCTGGACCACCGTCCAATCCTCGCCATCGGTAGATGTCTCAACAGCGAACTTCGCTGGGTACGCGTGCTCCCAGTGGATGCTGACCGCCGCCACCCGAAGCGTCCGGCCCAAGTCGAGCGCCAGCCATTCGCCGTCGGCGCCTTGGCTCGCCCAGCGAGTCGCTGGGTCGCCGTCGACCGCGAATTCGGGCATGTACCTCGGGTCGTGGACGGATGACGCCGTCACAGGCAGCGCCACGTCAGCGCCGACCGTCCCCGCGAGCAATCCTAGTAGCACGACCGCGCTCATATCGGACCATCCACGCATCGGTCTGTTCTCCACGTTCCTTGGGTCACACGCACCAGTTCATTCTCCGCGACACCTGGCGGATCCTCGCCGCGCCGGCAATCAGACCCTTGCCGTCCACTAAAATACATGATATAGTTGCGTAACGACACGAAATAAACATAGTTGTGCTGTATATATTGATGTAATGAGGGGGCACCCGCCATGCACGTCGCCGTGATCTTCGATAATCAGGTCCGGCCTGACACCACCGGAGTCCACTGTCTCGAAGCTCTTGAGGCCCTGTGCGAGGTTCAGCACTTCCTCCCGTCAGACATGGAAGAAATCCCCCGCGAGGGCTTCGACCTGTATCTGAACATAGACGACGGGCTTCAGTATCGGTTCCCTCTCGATCTCGCTCCCGCCGCATGGTGGGTCATCGACACTCACCTCAATTACGAGTGGGATCGACTCAAGAGCGATGACTTCGACTACATCTTCGCCGCTCAGAAAGACGGTGCCGAACGCCTCCGAGAAGACGGAGTCGCCGAGGCCGAGTGGCTGCCGCTAGCGTGCAACCCACGCTCGCACCGTCGCCACGACGTTGCGAAGGACCTCGATGTCTGCTTCATCGGCGCCGTGGTCCCCGGCGAGCGCGAACGTCTCCTCACATTGCTCCGCGACCAGTTCGAGAGTACCCACGTCGGCCAGGCGTATGAGGACGACATGGCGCGAGTTCTCCCGGTCGCGCGTGGTCTTCAACCGCAGCATCCTCAACGATGTCAACATGCGCGTCTTTGAGGCCGTTGCCTGCGGGAGTCTGCTCGTCACCAACGACCTCGCTCAGAATGGTCTCGACGAGTTGCTTCGCGACGGCGAGCACCTGGTGACATATCGCGACGACGACGAGCTGATCGAACGCGTCCGCTGTTACCTCGACAACCCCGACGA
>CAZKUN010000012.1:0-32005 GCA_964555935.1 uncultured Armatimonadia bacterium
GGGCGCGCGCCGGAACGGGCGCGCCTGCCGCCGACGATGAGAAGAAGCCCGAGGGCGATGCAGCCAAGGCCAAGAATGGCAACTCGCTCGACATCCAGGTTACCGATGCCGGGGTGAGTCTCTACGCCGTCAACGCTGACGCACACGAGCTTTTCACCGAACTCGCGGACAAGACGGATCTGCAGATGATCGTGGACGACAGCGTCAAGCGGAAGATCACGATCAACCTCGTCAACAAGCAACCGCGCGAAGTGCTCGACTACGTTGTCGCGGCATACGGCTTCTCGTTCGCCGACGTTGAGGGCATCCTCATTGTCAGCGAAGGTATCCCGAAGAATCCGTCGTCGTATTTGCTCAGTGACATCGACAGCATCACCGCAAAGTACGTTCAGGCCCCACAGGCGAAGTCACTTCTCCCCGTTTTCTTGCAGGACCACGTGAAGGTCAATCCCGGGCAGAACGCCGTCGTGCTTTCCGCGCCGCGATCGGTCCTGGACAAGTTCACCGAGGACATCGCGAAATTCGACCAGCCGGCCGCGCAGATCACGCTGGACGTGCTGGTGGTCGAGTTTACCGACACCGACATCGACACGTTCGCCGCGGAGCTTGGATGGGCGAACGGGGGATTGGGCGCAGGCACGGACGCGCTGCTGGGCACGGTCAACTTCCGGAGCGTGACGAACCTCATGCGAGAATTCTTCGTGAGGCTCGACGCCCTGGTCTCCGAGGGCAAGGCTCGCGTCCGCGCGAACCCGCACATTTCCACCGTCAGCGGACAGCCGGCCGAGATCTTCATCGGGCAACAGCGCTACCTCAGCGTGCCGGTCACGCTGAGCGGCGAGAACGAGGGGCGCTCCAGCAACTCGATCGACGCCGGGGTGCAGCTCAACATGACGCCGCTGACGGGTGGCCAAGGCGAGATCATCCTCGAGATCGACGTGGAGATCAGCACGCTCAGCGCGCCGGACGCCAACACCGGTCTCCCCAACAAGTCGACTCGGACCGCGCGCACCATCATCCGGGCCAATGACGGCCAGACGATCATCATCGGCGGACTCCAGCAGGAGGAGACGCGCGCGCGCAAGACGCGGATCCCCGTGCTATCGAGCCTGCCGATCGTGGGGCGTTTCTTCAAGTCGAAACGCATCGAACAGGTCAAGACCGACTTAGCGATCTTCGTGACGCCACGGACGCTGACGCTGACCGGACACCGCCCCGCGGAGGAAGAGGCGGAGCTAATGGAACGGTTTGACATCACGCCGGACGGCGCGGATGCGGAGGCCGACCAGGAGTGATCGCCAGGATCTCGCGCTCGGCCATCGCGCTCGGTATTCTCGCCGCAAGTCTAGTCGCGGCAGGCTGCCCGCGCGCGTGGGGCCAGACGGAGATCTACTGCACGATCAACAAGTCGAAGATCGACACGCTCACCAACGCGACGCGCGTGACGATCTCGGCCGATGGGCTGATCCAGGGCGAGTTCGATCGCGGCGACTACTGGATTCGTGAGGGCAACGACTACCGACCGGCGTTCATCAAGCGCTTCCCGTTCAAGCTCACCAACGCGCGGACGAAGATCGGCAGCTTCATCGATGTGAGCACGTATCCGATCAGTCATATCAGCATGACCATCCCGCGCGAATCGCGGGAGGGCGTTGGGCTGGATATGGAAGTCGTGCTGTACCGACGAGCCAACCTGGAGCGGATACAGTTCAACAACCGGGGCGGCACGGGAACGTGGGACTGGGACGGCAACGCCGTCCGGATCGAGCAGTCACGCGACGGACGCCAGCTCATCATCACGGCCCGAACGGGACGCTATCGCCAGCCCGAGGAGACCAAGGAAGAGGTCGCGCCGGAGAGATCGAGTCTCGAGGTCACGCGTGACGACCAGGGGCTGGTGACCGTCAAAGCGCTCAACACGGAACTCGGCAAGGTGCTGCGGGCGGTCTCCGATGTCAACGGGATGCAGATTGCCATCCGTGGCGGGGCCAACTACCGCTCGAGCATGTCGATCGAGGGCGCGACGACCGAGACGCTCATGCGAGCCGTCTCGCGGGCGTACGGCCTGAGCGTGAGATCCGTGGGGGGCATCTACTTCGTCACGGAAGGTCTGCCGACGGAGGTCGACTCGTATTGGGCCGCGCCGACGGCAACGTTCGCGCTATACCACATCCCGGCGGCGGAGGCGCTGGAGCTTCTGCCGGAGTTCCTGCTGCGCTATGTCCATGCTGACCCGGAGCGGAACGCGCTCGTGGCAACCGGTCCGCCGCAACTGCTCGACAAGCTCGAGTCAGACCTGCGGGCCGTCGATCAACCCGTGCCACAGATTCAGCTATCGGCAATCGTCGTGGAAAAGGTAGCCGACGACTCGCTCGACCTCGCCTCCGAGATCGTCTATGGGAGGAAGTCGCACGAGTTCCAGGCCAGCGGCGACACGGGGGGACTGAGTTACCGTATCGTCCCCGAGGCAATGCGAGATCTGCACATCAAGCTCCGGGCGCTGGAGGAGAGTGGCGTCATCCGGACGCGGATCTGTCCGACCGTCACGACCCTCAGCGGCCGCATGGGCAATATCTTCCTGGGACGTCGGCAGTTCTTTGCATTCAACGCGCCGGCTCGTCGCGGTCGGCAGGAGGTCGTGCTGGAATCAACCGATGTCGGGTCGAGGATCATCACGATGCCTTGGACCGGCGACGGCGAGCACATCAAGCTCCTTCTCCGCGTGGAGGCCAACACGGTCCTAACCGTCGACAGTGAGGGTCTTCCCTCGGTTGCGACGCGGTCGGCACAGGGCGGCGTGAGGGTCACATCGGGCGACACGGTGGTGTTCGGCGGGATGCTCGTCGAGTCTCCCAGCAACGGCAAGCGGCGCGCGGGTCGCGAGAGTTGGCCGATCGTCAGCGGACTTGGCAGAGGCAAGACTCGCCGCAACAACCTGACCGAGGCGCTCGTGCTGCTTTCGGCACGCGCTTCATACGATTACTCGGACTTCGGTCCTACGGACCGGTACTCAAGTAAAGGTGGCGCAGGATAGATGACAGGTAAACTGAGGCGCATGGGATGGACCGCCGCCGTGGTCGCGACACTCACTGTAGCTCTGGCGAGTGGCGCGCTAGGCCAGGTCTACTGCAACGTGACCAACATCGAGACCAAGGGTCTGGCGAACGGCGTGCAAATCCTAGTCCAGGCCGACGGCGTGCTGGACTGGATGCCGCCGGACGATGACTGGGACTCGTTCTTCGAGGATGACACGCCGAAGTCGGAGGTCGTGGTCCGATTCCCGGGCGCGCGGTCGAAGTTGGACGACAACTTCATCGACGTGAGCATCCCGCCGGTGAGTTACGTCCAGATATCGGTGCCGCAGGACGCCGAGCAGGGCATCGGCCTCGAGATGCGGATCGTCATGAGCGAGCCCGCTCCGTTCAACCAGAACACCTCTCCAGATCGGCAGACGTGGATGATCACGTTCATGTCCGAGCGCACGGTCGAGAGCGGCGGCTCGATCAAGGACGTCACGTTGAGCGGCACGGAGACGTCGCTGACCGTGTCGTGCGACGAGGAGAACTGCGTGTGGGTCCGGGCGACGAACGCGGACATCCATCAGGTAATCGGCGAGATCGCGCGGGCGGCCGGGATCAACGTGGCGGTCGACGACGCGGTCAAGCACAAGGTGAGCGTACGGCTGAATGGGCTTGAGCCACTGGCCGTGCTTCGAGGCATTGCCAGCGGCTACGGGCTGTCGCTGTCTCAGGACGGTGACGTCATCATGATCTCCGAGGGCGTGCCGCGAGACATGGCGACATACAACCGCTCGGAAACCGCGAGCTTCCCGATGCGGTACCTGCGCGCGGGAGAGGCCCAGAGCCTGCTACCGACGTTCCTGTTCAGCTACCTTCACGCGAACATGGAGCAGAACGCCATCGTCGTCACGGCGCCGAGTCAGATGCTGGAGAAGATCGAGAGCGACCTGCGGCGCGTCGACACGCCGCCGCCGCTGATCATGGTTGAAATCATCGCGGTCGAATTGACCAAGACGAGCGAGCTGACGCGAGGCATCAACTGGAAGTACTTCGGGACCAGCGATGTCGCCGGCACGGATCCGCGGACGGGCGCGGTGGAGTACCAGGTCGTCGGCCCGCAGGATTTCCTGGATCCGGAGACCGGGGCGTTGGTCGCGCGGACGAGAGACCTGGCGGTGAACCTCGACGCGCTCGTGGCGAACGGCCAAGCCAAGATCCGCGCCAACCCGCGGATGGCGGCGGTCAACGGGCAGGAGGCGGAGTTGTTCATCGGAGCGCAGCGGTTTATCAAGGTCAACTTCCTGCAGTATGGACAGCAGCAGGAACGCATCCAGTCGGTCCCCGTCGGCGTCCGCCTTCAGGTGACGCCATGGACGGGCGGCAACCGCGAGATCACCACTCACCTCGTGGCCGAGGTCAGCAACATAGTCGAGATCGACGCGTCGAGCGGCCTGCCGTTGCTCTCCACTCGTCGCGCGGAGAGCACCGTTCGCGCGGCCGATGGCGAGACTATCTTCATCGGCGGGCTGACGCAGGAGCAGGAAGAGACCCGCAAGAGCAAGATCCCGTTCCTGGGCGACCTGCCGCTCATCGGTGGCTTATTCCGGCACAAGACGAAGCAGTCGATCAACACGGAACTCGTGCTCCTCGTGACGCCGCGCATTCTGACCGAGGACGGCCAGGATCCAGACGCAGACCGCGAGAATGCTGTCCGCGAGAAGTTCCTGCGCCCCGATGACCGAGGCGCGGTGCATACCGAGGCGACCATCGATGAGGATGGCAACATCGTGGAGCAGTAGACGAGGGCTCACTCGACGACCAACGCCCCGCCTCTGTGGAGAGGCGGGGCGTTGGTGATTCACAGGGGGAGGGAAGCCGACGCCCTGAGCGAACCCTCGCCACAGCCGTCCGCAACCAAGAGAGCAAAGGACCGTGACGACAATGGCCGACGAACGGAAGCTGAAGCTTGGAATGCTAGGCGTCGGATCGATCGCTCAACTCGCGCACTTGCCGGCAGCGGTGAAGGCCGAGAACGTGGACTTCGTCGCGGTATGCGATGGCTCCGAACAAATGGCGAGGGAGATCTCGGCGGTCTATGGCGCGCGGGAGACCTATACGGATCACGAGAAGTTCCTCAGCGAGGCGGACGTCGAGGCCGTGGTAATTCCCGTTCCGGACGCGTTCCACGCGCCGCTGACGATCGCGGCCCTGGAAGCGGGGAAGCACGTGCTGGTTGAGAAGCCGCTATCGACCGACGTGGCGACGGCTGAGACGATGGTCGAGGCGGCGGAGCGGACGGGCAAGCAACTGCAGATCGCGTGCATGAAGCGCTTCGACCCCGGCCTGCAATACGCTCAGAGTTTCTGCGCGCACGAGATGGGCCAGCGGCTGACGGTCAGCGGATGGTACTGCGACTCGCGGTACCACATGGACTACGTCAACACGCACTGGGCGATTCGGAGATTCGGCGAGGGGCGGGTGCAGCCGGAGCCGGCGCAACATGCCAGCGCGCTGGATTGGATCATCCCCGGGCACGGCGTGCACCTGATCGACACGCTCGTCTTCTTCGGCGGGAAGATCGCGGGCGTCTACGCCGAGGTGAGCCAGAAGTATGGCTCGCACGGGATCTGCGGAACGCTTGAATACGCCGATGGCGCGACAGGCACGTTCCAGCTCACGTGCACGCTGACGATGGACTGGAGCGAGGGCCTGCAGATCCACGGCGAGCGGGGCAGCATTGAGGCGAAGATCGGCTTCCCGTACTGGAAGTCCGCCGCCGAGGTGCGGGTCTTCGACGCCGCAAATGAGGAATACCGCACACCAACGACGCCCGACTCAGATCCCTACGAGCGCCAGCTCGAGGGATTCGCCTCGGCGATCCTCGGGGGCTTTGATGTCTCGCCGTCGGGGCACGATGGGTTGCACGATCAGCGCGTGTTGGAGGCGATTGCGAAGTCGATTGAGGTGGAACGGAAGGTGGGTGTCTAAAAATAGGGACAGCAACCTATTTTCACTGAATGCTACATATCTATGGTGTAAACAGTGAAAATAGGTTGCTGTCCCTATTTTTCGATTAGCATCGTCGCGATGCTTTGGTTGGGGAGGAGGACGGTGAGGGTATCGGCCACCTCGACCGGCAGCGCGTGGGGCTGGAGATCAGTGGCCCAGAGGTCGTCGGATTCGATGGCCTGGGCGGAGGCGGAGGTGGAGGTGGCGTCGATCGAGACCGAGAGGCGGATGTCCTCGGTCTGATGGCGGTTGATACAGATGAGCGAGACGGCGTCGCCGCGCTTGCTCGCGAAGACGGAGAGGTAGCCAGTCGTCCACGTGTTGTAGTCCGGCGAGCCGCCCCAGGAGTTGTCGAACTCGTACGTCGGCGAAATGACCTCGGCCTCGAGGTACTCATCCCCAAAGCTCGATGTGAACAGCTCGTACATGCGCGCGACGGTGGAACCCGGCCTGGGCATGTAGAAGCTCTGGGTGACGCGCACGTTGTTCTTGATGTGCTGACCCAGGACGCCAGCCTTGTAGATCGCGCAGAGCAGGCCGGCCTGCTTGTCGTCGCTACGCGGGAGCCAGAGATCGAACTCGGTCTGGGCGAGGTCGATGTCGCCATGCCCCGGCGCGAGCTTCTCGAGTTCGCCGCGATTCCCGTGGTACCACCAACTGATGATGTCGGGGCCGCCCTCGGGCGCGCGGCTGTTGCGGCAGACGGCTGAACCCAAGGCCCACGGAATCCACTCGTCCTCGGTGTGGTTGCGGTCGGGTGGCTGGTAGAAGTGCTTGAGACCCCACATGTCGATGGCGTCGGCGATCTTCGGGAATACGAGATCGTCGTGGTAGTTCGTATTGGCGATGAACTTCGCGGTCGGATCGATGGCCCTCATGCGCTCGGCGAGTCGGACGATGCGGGCGGCGTATTCGTCGGAGGCGTCGCGGTAGTTATCGCCATAGTACGGCTCGTTGCCGAGTTCCCAGTAGGTGACGCCATAGGGCTCATCTTGCGCGCGACTGGCGCGGAGCTTCCCGCCGTCTGTGTCGGCGCCGCCGTTGCAGTACTCGAACCACTTGACCAGCGAATCGTCGGTGTGTTGGGAGTCCTCGATATTGGCGACGGGGAGTTGAATCAGCGGCTCGATACCGGCCGATTCGCACCAGTAGATGAAGTCATCGGTGTTGATCGGCGCGCGGTCGAAAGTGACGCGGCCGAGGTGTTGGCTGCCGTTTCCCAGATCGCCCCCAAAGGGCTCATCATCCACGCGGCATCCATCGATCCACAGCTTGCCGCTCGCGGCGCTGTCCACGCAGCCGAATGCGCCGTGGGTGATCGGCCCGCCGGGGATGGTCACGTTCTCGTGCTTCTCGATCAGCTCACCGTCGTAGCTGAAGGTCGCCCATCCGCCGTCGCCAAGTTGAGCCGCGACCTCGACGGAATGCCACTGGCCCGGCGTGAGGGCGGGAGAGGGATCGGAAGTTGGCGGCGTCTCCAAGTCCGGGAACAGGCGACCGTGGGTCTGCAGATCCGGCTCGATCTGGGCCGTCAAGATGACGCGACCCTCGGCGTTTCGCAGCGAGATGAGGGTCCAGGGCGACTCCTCGGGCGAGGTGACCGCGTCGGCGCTGTCGATCCAGAGATCGCAGCGCGCGTAGACGACGTCGGCCGGCTGGCTGAGCCGGACCTCGCCGCAAGCGTTGGGGGCGTCGGCGACTTTGGTGATGACGCCCGAGCAGCGCAGATCCGTGCGGCGGTAGTGGTCCGAGACGACCGTGTTGCCGTCATCGACGATCTTCTTCAGCGCTTTCACGGGGTCGAAGGGGCTGTTGTCGCGTAAGGGATCGAAGATGCCCCACTCGACGAACTTGGTGCCGGGTTTGGGCGCGTGATCCTCCCAGAGGTACTCGATGCCGTTGTTGGTGTGCAAGCGCAAGTTCGTGATGCCCATGCGCTGGAACGGCCCAACGAGGTCGGTGAGCTTCTCGTTAGAGGTGCCCGACAGCACGATGTTCGTGCCGTAGGAGAGGGGGCTGACATCGTGCAGAACGCGGTCGGGGTGGATGGTCGCCGTGGCCGAAAGCTCGGCGTGGGCGCAACCAGAGAATAGGGCGACGAGTAGGGCCGGAATGAGGCTTCGCATGGTCACCACCTGGTTCGTCGGGAGCGAGTTGTGACTCTTTCCCCGCTCTACAGGGGCGTTCCTTGCCCAGAACACGCGCCAGGTGCTATAATCGGGGCCGCAACGACGACTCGGAAGGTGACTAAGGGGCTATGGCTGGGCACTCAAAATGGGCGAACAGGGTTCACCGCAAATCGCGTCAAGACGCGAAACGGGGGAAGCTGTTCGGCAAGCTGTCGAAGGAGATCATCGTGTCCGCGCGTCTGGGCGGCGGTGACCCGGATATCAACAGCCGCTTGCGGATAGCGATTCAGTCGGCGCGCGACGTGTCGATGCCGAGCGACAACATCGAACGAGCAATCAAGCGGGGCTCGGGCGATGACGATGCCGAGGCGTATGAGGAGATCAACTACGAGGGCTACGGGCCGGGCGGCGCGGCGATGCTGCTGGAGTGCATGACCGACAATCGCACGCGCACGGTCGCCGAGGTCCGGAAGCTGTTCGATAAATCCGGCGGCAACCTCGGTGACGGCGGCTCGGTGGCATGGATGTTCGAGCAGAAGGGCGTGCTCGTCATCAACAAGGCGGGTGGCGTTGACGGCGATCAACTGTTCATGGCGGCCGTCGAAGGCGGCGCGGAGGATGTGGTGGAGGACGAGGATGAGGGCTACTTCGAGGTCACCTGCGAGCCGAGCGAGTTCAGCAACGTTCG
The DNA here is from genome assembly GCA_964555935.1 of uncultured Armatimonadia bacterium. GTDB lineage: Bacteria > Armatimonadota > Zipacnadia > Zipacnadales > VGFC01 > CAZKUN01. Next base: position 8,847 of record CAZKUN010000012.1, read on the forward strand.
CGATGCGCTGACCGAGGCGGGCCACGAGTTCGCGCGCGCGGAGCTGACGTACGTGCCGACCAGCACGACGCCCGTGCCCGACGATAAGGCGAAGCAGTTGCTCAATCTCGTGGAGGCGCTCGACGACCACGACGACGTGCAGAAGGTACACTCAAACTTCGAGGTCTCCGACGAGGTTCTGGCGTCGCTGGAGGCCTAATCCGGCGCGGGGATGAAGAAGGACAAGTACCGTCGGATCGGGAGATCCGACGCACCAACCGCCGACCGTTTGGTCGGCGGTTGGTGTATTGGGGAGGGGAGTGGGAACAGTGGTGAAAGCGATTGCGACGTGTGGGTTGGTGGCGTACGTGATGGTGGTGGGAGAATGTAAGACCTCAGAGGAGCGGCTGGAGGCGGAGGCCAACGAGCGCTTCTACATCATGAAGGGTGCGCAGGTCGACGGAGACCACGCGCTGATGGAGGAGCAGGCGCGCTGGCTCATCGAGTATGATCCCTCAAATGGGTACAGCTACGTCTGGCTCGGACACGCATTGGCCCACCAAACGCGCTTTGAGGAGGCGCTGGCGGCCTATGAACTGGCACTGGCCAACCGGTTAGAGCGCGACGATCCGAACGTGTGGGAGTCGTGGCACCACGAGGACCTGGGTCGGCTCTACACCAAGTGGGGCAAGCCTGAGAAGGCGGCCGAGGCGTACCGGCGAGTGGCGGAGCTGGCCCCGGGGTACGTCGAGGAGCGACTGAAGGAAGCCCAACGATGGGAGCAGGAGGGGCAGTTCCAGCTCGCTCTGGACGAGATCGAGCTAGCCCGAATGGCGGGCGGGACGCCGGACGAGGAATTCGTGAAATCACTTGAGGAGAAACTGGCGGAGCGGTCTCCCGCCAGCGAGGGATGATTCGAGTATGGACTTGAGATGCACGTACGCGCGCGGACTTGAGTTGGACGGGCCGCTGGTGGCAGCGTCGGCGGGGACGACTGAGATCGTCGACAAGATGAAGCGGTGCGAGGACGCCGGCATGTCGGCGGTTGTCATGAAGTCGCTGTTTGAGGATCCGGTCGCGCGCAGAGACCCGGCGCCGATGTTTCGGGTGCTTCAGCGACGCAGCGGATCAGCCCGGGCGACCACATTCTACTCCTACGAGCAGGCGGCTCATCTCAACCCGCAGGAATTCTGCGAAGAGATCCGCAGGGCCAAGGAAGCGATCAGCATCCCCATCATCGGGAGCTGCGCGTGCGTCTCGGACGAGGCGTGGGACGAGTTGCCGCGTCTTATGGAACAGGCGGGCGCGGATGCGATCGAACTGAACCTGAGCTGCCCTTACAGCGCCCACCTGACCGACAACCTGAGCGCGCTTCCCGAGTTCATCGAGAACTCCACGAAGATTGCGCGAGCGGCGGTGAGCATCCCGCTGGCGACGAAGCTGACGCCGCAGATGAGTTCTCCGTCGCAGGTCTCGCGGCTGATGGAGCGGTGTGGCTCTGACGGCGTGGTCCCGTTCAGCAGGTTCCCGGGGCTCGACATCGACATTGAGGCCGAGGCGCCGCTGATGCATGGCGGCATGGCGGGACACGGTGGCCCGTGGTCGCTGTATTACGTGCTCGGATGGCTGTGGCAGATCCGCAACGCGATTGAGATTCCGATCTCCGCGAGCGGCGGCGTCTGGAAGGCCGAGGATGCGATCAAACAGCTCCTCGTCGGCGCCGACACCGTGCAGCTCTGCACCGTGCTGTACATCCAGGGCTACAACGCCGCGGCAGCTATTTTGCAGGGGATCAAGGACTGGATGAGCGAGAAGGGCTACGAGTCGCTGAGCGATTTCCGCAACAAGGCCGGCGCGCAAGTGAAGTCGATGCGCGAAGTCGAGCGGAAGCAAAGCGTCCTCGCGGCCCTCGACCGCGACAAGTGCACGTCCTGCGGGACGTGCGTGAGGGTCTGCCCACACAAGGCCGCGAAGGGCGGGCACGAAGGTCCGGTCGAGATCACTGGGGAGGAATGCAGTGGGTGTGGTCTCTGTGTCGATCTCTGCCCGGTCACTGCCATCTCGATGCAGCCGCTCCCTGAGGGCTACCAGCCCGAGCACCGTATCGCCGGCTACTACGACGTGCTCACTGGGGAGCCTCGAGAGGGCAACTGACCGCCAAAGACCGAGCGCGCTCAAGACGGCAGGCACGGGGCTGATGTGGATTCTGGCCGCGTGTCTGTTGCCTGCGTCCGCGCTCGCGCAGACATCCGTTGGGCTCGACGCGCGCGCCGGGCTGGCGGGCCACCTCAAACTCGGCGAGTGGGCGCCGGTCTACGTGACGGTCGACAACCGCGGCGACGAGACGCGGGGCGACCTGGTGATTCCGCCCCAACCAGCGACCAACGACGAGTTCGAGTACCGCGTGGCAATTGACGTTCCCCCCTCATCGCGCCGGGTCTTCACCCTCTACGCCCGATACATTGTCGACGCGCCGGAGATCATCGTCGAGTTCCGGCCCGAGACGGGACGAAATGTTCGCGCCAGCGCTATCTGCGCCGCTCACAACGACCAATCGCGCATCGTGCTGGTCGTCTCGCGTACAGCCGGGGGGCTGAGCTATCTCTCGGCCGTGCCGATCCCTGATGACTCGCGAGACAGCCGCAACTACACGCGCCCCGATTCGGTGGTCGCGTACGCGACGCCGGACCGGACGACGGGCAACCTCGAGCTGCCCGACCACCCCATTGGATACGCGGCCGCGAGCGCGGTCGTGCTGCGGGACGTCTCGCCGAAGGACATGCAGCCGTGGGCTCAGGAAGCGCTGAGCCGCTGGGTCGCCGGAGGCGGATTGCTGGTCATCATCTGCGGGCCGAACCCCAGCGAGTACCGGGAGACCTTCGTAGAGGACCTGTCGCCGGTCCGCATCCGCGGGCAGCGCACTCTCCCCCACCTCGTCAGCTTCCCCCAGAAATACGGCGGGGCAATCAACTCGGGCACGTCTCTCGTCGCCGATGGCGAGACCAAACCTGACGCCGAGGTGATCGTGGAGCAGGATGGACTTCCGCTGCTCGCTCGACGCCGGCATCAGAACGGTACCGTCTACTTCTGCGCGGCCGACTGCGCGGCGACGCCGCTGAAGGACGAAGACCGGATGCTGGTTGAGATGTGGTCTGACATCCTCGACGACAGGCCGTTGACAGATCGCTGGGAGCTGATGAACCACATCACCCCCTCGAACGCGGGCGAATCGGGCGGTATCGCCCCAGCAGTCATCCAGTTGCCTCCGCATGACTGGGACGCGTTCGCGGTAATGGGCGGGATCCTGCTCGGGTACATCGCTCTGCTTATCGCAGTGAGTATGGTGCTTCGCAAGTTCGACCGGCGCGAGTGGTCGGGAGCGGCCATGCTCGGGGTCATCGCGATCTGCAGCGTGACGGTTCTGGGCGTCGGGCGCTCGGGCAGATCCGCCACGTTTCGCTCGTACGAGGCGGGGGTGGCGCTGGCGAGGTCCGGCACCGAGGTCGCGTGGCTCGACGGCGTATCAGGCGTGCGCGTTCCGTCAGCAAACCAATTCAGCATCGACTCCAGCGATCCCACGCGCGCGATTGAGTTCGTCGCCGCGTCACAGCGCGAGCGGACGTGGCCCGTCTACCAGACCCCGGCGTTTCACATCGACCGCGTTCCCGTCGACATGGGCGGGTTCGGCGCGTTTCGGGTCCAGGGCCCGTGGGATATGGGTGGCGCGATCACGTGCCGAATCGTCAAAGTCGGCCAGCGCGCGGCGGTTAGGGTTGAGAACAACACGCCTCACGATTTGCGCTATCCGTTCCTGATGCTGCATGACCACTCGGAGGTTATCAATAAGTCGATCCCGGCGGGGGAGACGGGGATGTCTCAACCCTTCGGCGTGAACCTCCTCAAACTCAGGCCCAGAGATCCCAACGCGCAACCGAGGTCGCTGTACGAGTTGGCCCCGCACTGCAAGGCTGCCGACGAGGACGAGTCGCCGGCGGATGCCAAGATCCGGGATCGGCTTCTCCGGCAGTTGAGCGTGCAGGAGGACGAGTACGGGTACAACTACGGACGCGGATACAGCTCCGGATACCCCGGGGCGTACCCCAGCAGCACCATGGACTCCGGGCCGAAGCCGCAGGGGGAGAGCATGCTGATGTTCGGAGCGTGGGTCACGCCTAACGCGCCGCTGCTTGAGGCCGACGGCGCTCGACAGTCGCGGGTGTCAGAGGTTCTTCTGATGGTCCGCATCCCGGAGGAGTGGTCGATCATCCCGCTGTCCGGGCCGAAGTTCGGGCCAATTGGGCCGTCGCTCGACACGCGGAGCACCAGCGCCCGAATCGACGAGAATGGCAAGGTCGTCATCGAGTCGGGCTCGCACGAAGTCGAGTTCAGAGTGCGGGTGCATCCGTCCCAGCGCCCGAGCGAACTCACCCTCGGTCTCGGCGCAAATCGCGCGGGCGCGAGGGCCGAGGTCTGGAACTTCGAGCGGGGCGAGTGGAAGCCGCTGCCGGTGAACACCAACCGAACGCACGCGGGCCTGCATCCGTCAGAGGAGTACGTGCGATGGCCGAGAGGGCGCGTGCGGGTGCGGCTGACGCTGGATAACCCAGGCGAGACGATCATTTACTGCGAGCTTTCGGCACTACTCGAGGAGCATAGACAAGCGGAGCGGGGGAACGATGGGCAATATCGTTGAGATTCAGAACCTGACAAAGCAGTACCGCAACATCACGGCGGTGTGGAACCTGTCGCTCACGCTTGAGGAGGGCGACGTGTTCGGCTTCATCGGGCCCAATGGCGCGGGCAAGACGACGACCATCAAGATGCTCGCCACGCTGCTGCGGCCAACCACCGGAACGGCGACCGTCGCCGGACACGACGTGGTGCTGAAGCCGGGCCAGGCGCGAGGCGTCGTCGGGTACATGCCCGATGACTTCGGCGTGTACGAGGACATCCGCGTTTGGGAGTACCTCGACTTCTTCGCCGCGGCCTACCAGATCCCGAGGAGCCAGCGCGGGCAGGTCATCGATGATGTCTTGGCGTTGACCGACCTCACCGACAAGCGCTCGGCGTATGTTGACGAGCTGTCTCGAGGGATGAAGCAGCGGCTGTGCCTGGCGAAGACGCTCGTACACGACCCGAAGGTCTTGCTGCTTGACGAGCCCGCGTCGGGCTTGGATCCGCGGGCCCGGATCGAGATCCGCGAGCTGCTCAAAGAGCTGCAGGCGATGGGCAAGACGATCTTCATTAGCTCCCACATCCTTGCGGAGTTGTCGGATTTCTGCAACAAGATCGGGATCATCGAGAACGGCCAGCTCGTGGTGGCGGGCGAGGTGAGGGAGATCATCGAGCAGATCACGGGGCACCTGCGGATCTGCATCACCGTCCGCGACGGCGTGGAGGAGGCGACCCGTGTCCTGGCGCAACAACCGGGCATCGGCGAGCTTGAGGTGGAGGGGCGGGACGTGATCGCCGAGTTCACCGGGACGCGCGACGACCTGCCGGAGCTGGTGTCGGCGCTGGTTGGCGCGGGCGTGCAAGTCTCGTCCTTCGCGGAGGAAGAGATCGACCTTGAGGACATCTTCATACGGCTGACCCGGGGCATCGTATCGTGATTTGCCCCGGCACCGGAACCAACTAGCCCCCTCGGGGGTCAGAATCAGTAGTGGGCAGCGGCTGAAACGGGCGTGAGAGGGGTCTGACCATGTCGCCAGAGATTGAGCTACGATCGAAACTAGGTGCGGTTGCGCGACGGCTCCGCTTCTTCATGCTGGAGACGCGCGTGTCGTGGTGCCTCCTGCCGGGGCTCGTCGCGGCGCTTGTCATGCTCGCCGCGCACAAGCTGGACAGGCTTGAGGAGCCGCTCATCCCCATGGGCATCGCGGTCGGAGCGGGCCTGCTGGCGGGCCTGCTGTGGGGGTTGCTTAAGCCCATCAGCTTGCTCGACGCGGCGCTGATCGCAGACCGCCAACTGGGTCTGAAGGAGCGTCTCAGCAACGCTGTGATCTTCGCCGAGACGCCGGAGGCCTCGCCACTGATCCCCGCGCTCATAAGCGACGCGGGCCGACACGCGTCCGACATCGTCCCGCGCGACGTGCTTCCGTATAGGGCACCGAAGCCCATGCTGTGGTCGGCGGGGATCCTGATCGCGATTGGCGCGCTCTGGTTCGCACCGCAGTACGCGCTGTTTCGCACCGAGGAAGAGGTCGCGGTCCGGCACGAGATGCGCGAACAGGGCAAGGAACTCAGGGTCATTGCCAAGCGCGTGAAGGAAGAGGCGGGCGCAAAGAACCTCGTTGCTCCGGAGCAACTGGCGGCCAAGCTCGAGGAGCTGGCGGCGGAACTCGAAAAGGCGAAACTCACCAAGAAACAGGCGCTGCTCAAGAGCGGCAAGTTGGCGGCCGAGGTCCGCGAGGCGCAGAAGATGGCTGCGCTCGCCGCGGGCGCCAGCGCGATGGGCCGGGCTTCGGAGGCGCTGGAGGGCGTGTCGCTTTCCACCCCGCAAGCACAAGAGATGGCAAAGGCCATTCACGAGCGGAAGGCGGCTGATCTCGCCGCAAAGCTGTCGAAGCTCTCGCAAGACCTCAAGAACGGCAAGTTCAAGTCGAAGGAGGAGCAACAGGCGCTTGCCGAGGACCTCAAGAGAATGGCTGACGCGCTCGGCGAGGCCGGGCTGAATGATGCGGCCGACGCGGCTCAGTCAGCGGCTCAGTCGCTCGAACAGGGCGACACGGACGGCGCGGCGAGCGCGCTTCAAGATGGTGCTCAGAACGCCGCGGACGCAGCCCAACAAGCGGCGGCGAACGAATCGCTCGAGGAGCTGGCGGACGCGCTGCAGCAGAGCCAGTCGGACGTAGCGCAAGCAGACCAGGAAGCCTGCGCCACGCATGGTCAACCGCAGAACTGCCCGCCGGGCGGCGGCTGACAAGGCAGCGGCTCGAGCGCTGGTCAGCGCTCTGGACAACAAGGCGGACAGGGCTCCGGACAAGGCGGGAAGGGCAGCAAGGGCGGCGTCGGCGGGACAGGCCAATCGTCGAGTGGGACGGGCTTGATGCCCGGCACGGGCTCAACCAACCAGCATCAGCCGGGCGCCCCGGTGAGCGGCTACCAGGGCGAGCGAGAAGTCCAGGATGCGAGCAACCGTCCGGACTGGCAAGAGGAACACGAGTCGATCTACGCGCCCGAACGCACGGACGTGAGCACGCAAGACGAGCGCGTTCGCGGGCTCAACAACGAGGGCCGAGAGATGGTCACGCCGGTTCGCGGGGCGCCCGAACGTCAGCCGTCGACCGCACCATACTACGAGGTCTACGAGGCGTACGCGCAAGAGGCCGAGGAAGCCCTGGCTCGGGAGGAGATCCCAAGATCACACGCGCAGCAGGTGCGAGAGTACTTCGGTTCGATTCAGCCCGACAGGAGCGGCCCCGCGGAGGGCGAATAATCGCGGTGCCTCATGATGCCGTTACCCGCGTCCAGGCGCTCTGATTCGTGACCACCGCGCGGGGCGCCATGCAGGATATCGCCACGTCTTCGCGTAAGCAACCACGCAGCCGCGGGCCAGCCAGTCACCAACGCCGACATGGAGAGTGCGGAGCATTGACCCGACCAACAAGGGCGACAGCCATCGCCGCCATTGCGCTGTGCCTGACGGCATTCGTACTGTCAGCTGGCGCGCAGGCCAAGCGCGAACTGACGCGGGAATCCGTACTTGAGGAAGCCTGGGAGTTGGCGCAGTTGCTTCCGTCGCTGGACCAGCGGGCCGTGATCATGGCCGACGTCGCGATCGCGATGCGGGAAACCAATCCAATTGCCGCCGAGGACAATCTGGCCGAGGCCGCGGTGATGGCGACCAACGTCCGGACGGAACTCGGTCGAGCGCTAGCGCTGCAGGCTGTCGCGCGCCGGCTTGTCCTTGTCGACCCGAAGTGGGGGTCTGACATCTTCACCGAGGCCACGGTGTTGGCGGATCGCCTGACCCAGCCGGGCGAGGGCCGCAAGGCCTACCCCGCCCAGGCGAGCCTCGTCTACATCGAGATAGCTCTCGGGCGCGCGGAGGAGGATGTCGAGACTGCCAAGGGCTTGCTTGGGAGAGCAGCCGAACAGGCTCGCGCCATCGCCGACTCGGAGGCGACGTTTCGAATCGCCGCTCTCCGAGATGTCTCGGAGGCCTATGCGGGGATAGACGACGATGCGGCCCAGGCGCTGTTCGACGAAGCGCTAGCGGGTGCTCACGCGCTTGAGGACCCCGTGGATCGCGACCTGTCGTTAGCCGATCTCGCGGGGTTCATCGCCAAGCGCAGCCTCCAGCAAGCCATCAGCGTGGCGGGGTCGATTGCGGACCCAGCCGCCAAGAGCCAGGCCCTGCGAGACGTGGCGCTGGAGATCCCCCCAGCCGACGCTGCGATGGCGCTTGAGTTGGCCCTGAGCATCCCCGACGCGCCCGCGCAAGTCTCAACATTGACCGACATCGCGCTCGGCGGGGCGCCCGAGGACGTCGCTGCGCAGGCCGCGCAGCAGGCGGGCGATTTCGCCGCCACGCTTGAGAAGGACGATACGGGCCTTGAGGCGCGCGCCGCGGCGGCCGTAGCCTGGGCGGCGACGGACGTCGACAAGGCCCTTGAGCAAACGAAAAGAATCGATGACGAGTACTTCGCCGCGAACGCGCGGAGCCGGATAGCCACGTACCTCGCGCCCCGCGATACGGCCAAGGCGCTGGAGGTGCTGGAGACGATTGAGCGAGGCGTCGCGCGCGTTGAGCCGCTACGCGCTATCGTCGACGCGCTGGCCGAAATTGACGCCCCGAAAGCCTACAAGCTTGCCACCGAGATCCGGTCGAGGCGATTCCGAGTCGAGGCGTTCCTGACCATCGCCGAGGCCCTGCCCGAGCCAAACGCGGAGGAGGGATAGATGCCACCCAACGACTGGGCCGGCATCGGCGTCGTGCTGCTGCTCGTGCTGCCGACGCTGGCCGTTGCCTGCGTTCTGATTACGGCTCCCTTCAGCCAGTGGATCGGCCGTCGACATGACGAAGAGGAACAGGTCATCCGCGCGCCGCTGCTGGTGGCCTGCATCGCCATCGCGGCCGAGGCGGGAGTAGCGATTTGGTTGCTGGTGAGGGGGCTGCCGGCTCAGGGCATCATCGTCGACGTCGGCCGCTCTGCCCTGAGGGCCGACGCGTTTGCGGCCGGGACAGTGCTGACCGTATCGGCAATTGCATTCATTGCGCTGATCGCCGCTGAGTTGGCTCGCCCGGATAGGCCCCTCGGCCTGTGGGACATCATCCCCGTGCTGTGCATGTGGACGGTTCACGTGGCGCTGGGGCTGGTGGCGACTCGGGGCGGCGTCGCGATGGCGACGGTGCTGGTCAGCCTGACAGCCGGCATTGTCCTGATCGTAAACGCGTGGGAGCGACCCAAGTCCGAGCGCGTCTGGGCGACCATAGTCGCGGTGCTCTTGCCGGGCCTGGCGTGGGGGCTCATGGGCGCGTGGCGGCTGGGACGGCTCGACATAGCCATCACCGAAGCGCCCGCAGTGCTCCGCTCCTACGATGAGTCCATCGGGATCGCCGGCCTCGTGCGGTTCTGGCTGGCCGCGATCGCTCTGCCGGCTGGGGCGATCCTGGCCATGACGCTCATTCCGAAGCGCGCGTCGCTTCCATCTCCCGGCTCAGCAGGCCTGGTTGGGCTAGCGTTCGTCAGCATCGTCCCCTCCGTCGTTCGGATCAGCTCCGACGGCTTCCCATCCACGCACGCATACACGGCGGCCGTGCCGAAAGTCGTCTTCGTCGTTGCCGCCATCGGTCTTCTGATGTTGCTCGTGGCACAAGCCCCGCTATCAGCGCGCAAGCGGCTTGCGCTCACATGCGTGGGCGGCCTGACTGCGTTGCTGGCTTGCCTGTCGGTCGCCGAAGGCCTGGCGGCGGGGCTCGTGCAGGCCTCGATCGCCGGGGCGGCGGTGTCTGTATGTCTAGTGGTCACGACCGCGTCGGAGGCCCGAGGCGAGACGACATCGGCAGCGCCGGCGTGGTGGCCATGGAGCTACGCGGCGCTCGCTCCCATCTTGGTGGCGCTACCAATTGGCTGGCTGGGCTCGTTGAGTCACTCGCCCGGACTACGTGCCGGCGCGCTCGTGGCGTTGCTGGCGGTGGCATTCTTGGCGGCCGCCGCGCGCCTGGCCTGGCAGCTTCTGGGGCAACGACCCAGCGGAGAGACGACCGGGCGGTTTGCAGCGGCGCGAGGCTGGGCGTTAGGGACCGTCGTGTTGGTCGAAGTCCTGGCTATTGGTGTCCCGCTGGCACTTGTGATTCTCTCGGCACTAGCTTGGCTAGGCGATCTGCCCGGCGGAGGCGCGCTACGATAGGGCGACGACGCAGAGGACCGATGACGGAGACGCGAACGTGAAGCCCCTTGGTGTCTTGGTCCATGGGTACAGCTGCACGCGCGAGCACTGGGCAGACACCGCCGACGCTCTGGCGGGCGTGATGGATTGCCGGTTGGTCTCGCTCCCTGGCCACGACGACACGCCTCTTCCCGAGGCGACCCTCGACATCCCCGCGTGCGCGCGGCACATCGATGCTGTTGTAACCGCCTCCGGTCGCGGCGATGCCGTGCTGATCGGGCACAGTCTCGGCGGCATGGCCGGGATGATCTGCGCTGCCGAGCGCCCGGATCTGTACAGAGGTCTCGTTCTGGTCGATGCGTTTCCTGCGATGGGCCCCCCTGACCCGTTTGGGCGGTCGTTCTGGAGCGGCAGCCCGCCTGGGCTCAGGCCGGGCCTCGTGCGAGGCATGATGGCCGCGCGGCGGCGGTTGCCGTCGACGCTGTGGGAATCGATCACGAGGTTTGACGGCGCGCCGATACTACCGCGAATTTCGTCACCCGTGCGAGGCATCTACGGGGACCGAGGCGAAGCGGATCACGAAGCTCTCACCCGAGGGCTCTTGGGCACGGGTCTGGACCAAGCTCCCGATGTCGAGGTATACATTGTAGGTCAGGCCGGGCACTTTGTGATGCTCGAGCAACCGGCATTATTCCGCGAGATGCTGACCGACGTGGTGGTCGATCTCGCCGGGCGGTGACAGAGATTGGCGAAGCAGCAACCGAGTCCCCTCTTCCTGAACCGCAACACCGCATCCAAATTCACATTGGCCGGCTCGGGCGACAAGGCCGCGGCGGCTATCGACCACGGCGGCACGCACCCTCGCGTCGGGTTCTTTGACACGCGAGGTCGAGCCGTGCTGCTCGGGCCAGACAGGAAGCGCCTGCCCGAGGGCGTCCGCCTGGATCTGCCCACGTACAAGCGCATGCCGAAGGGGTACTCGGATCCCCACGACTTGCCCGAACACACGGCCGGTTTCCTCGGAAAAGTGCTCGGGCCGCTGCTCCGGAAGTGGGGAGTCAATCGGCTTGGCTATGCGATGGCCGGGCCGGTCACCGAGGACGGCGTGCAGGTGGTGGCGCCCCAGATTTGGGGGCCGTCGGTGACGAACGTACCGTACCGGAAGATGCTGGAGGACGCGCTGGGCCTGCCGGGCCGGGTTCTCCACGGCAACGATATGTGGGCGGCGGCGAGCGACATCATCGCGCGCGGCGCCAGCCGAAAACCGCCGTTGGATTCGCAGAACTTCGTCGTCATCACAGTGAGTTCGGGAATTGGCAGCAAGGTCGTTGTGAACGGGAAGGTGCAGCTTGGCGTTGAAGGGCTGGCGGGCGAAATCGGGCACATGCCCGTGCTCTGGCCCAGCGACATCATCCCCGGTCGACGGTGCGGGTGCGGAGAACTGTATTGCCTCGAGGCCGGCTCGTCGGGCGACGCCACAGCGTTTAGGGCCAAGGCGGAGGCGGACCGACTGCGCCCGCTGATGGACGCATCCGCATCGGGGAAACTGATCGAGACGATCTCGGCGATCACCCTCGAACCGGGCGAGGATCTTCCCGCACGAGCCAAGGCCATCAACACGGCGGTGGTGAGCGCTGCGAGGCGCGACGACCCGTTGGCGGTCAGCATTCTCAACGCATCGACCCGGCCGCTCGCGCGCGCCATATCAGCGCTGGAGAACCAGCTCAACATCACCAACTACTACTTCGTCGGCGGGTACGCGCTGGCGCTTGGGGATCGTTTTCTCGGGACTCTCCGCGAGGCTTTATTGGAATACGGGATCATCGGCCGCACGACCGAACAGATAATGCAGATCGGCCGGATGTATAAGGTTGGAGCCCAGGACTGGGGCCTCCGCGGCGCGGCTATGGCCGCGCTTCACCGGTCTGATGAATAGGCAGATACCTGCCTGCAGAAGTGTGATTCCTCTTCCGACACCGACGGCTCCTATAGGCGATAGTAACAACAGATGAAGATCAGAGCACTCGTGCTACTCACGGCAATGATGATCCTATGTGGCCCGGCCGCCATCGGTCAGGGCACGATCAACGTGTGGCGCGAGCCGTTGCCTGACGGTCTGCAAGTTGGCCTGCGCGGCGACGAGCCCGACGCGCCCTGGACGCCCCTTGAGATCACGATTGGCGACGACACGGCCGACGAATTCGCCGCTATGGGCGACGTTGAGTTTGCGTGGGAACTGCGCCTGCGCGCGGAAGCCATGCCACGGACTCCGACCATCGTCGAGCAGGGCGGCGTCGAGATCCAGTACTGCCCTCGGTACCTGCCCCAGCTCTTCCCCGAGGCGACGGTCGGGCAGATGTGCAGCAAGGACTTACTGGAATCACCCTTCCTCGATCAGGGCGAGAACGCCGCGAACGTCTTCCGAACAGCGTTCGGCGAGATCGACCAGATGGAGGGGAACCACACCGACATCCTGATCAAGACCGCGATTGCCGGCGCGTATTACTGGCAGAACCGCGAGTCCGACGGCGCGGTCGATGGCGCGCTCCGGACGTTCCTCGCGGAGGAACGCGTGGGGCTGCACAACGCGCTCACTAGCATCATCGTCGAGCCGATCGTGGATTTCCTTCCCACAGAGGTGTCCGGGCTTCCGCCCTATGACGAACTGGGGTTGGGGATCGATCTGCGCGTGACGTCGCACGCGACGTATCGGTCGGTCGGCGACATTGAGGGGATGTTGAGGACCGCCGCTGAACGCGGGCTCTCAGGTATCGCGCTCACCGACTTCGACCATACGGCCGGCTTCGAGCACGCGCTCGCGACGGCGGATCGGCTAAAGCGCGAAGGGATCCTGCCCGAGGACTTCATCGTGATACGTGGGGAGCAGGTGCACACGCCCTCGGGCGCGCTGATCGCTCTCTTTATCCACGACCGCGTGCAGCGTGGGATGACCATGAAGGCGGCCATTCGCGACATCCACGAGCAGGGGGGCATCGCGATCCTTGCCGACCCCGGCATTGAGAGCGGCCCGAAGCTCGTGCGGACGCTGCCGCTAGACGGCTACCTGCTGCGCACGGAGCCGGGAAGCGTCTTTCGCACGCTCGAACTAATGGGGGACATGGGGCTCGACAAGCCGCTGCTGAGCGCCAGCGGAGCGCGGACGCACTCGATGGTGGGACTGCCGTATACGATCGTGGAGACGTCCGATCGATCGATCGAGGGCGTCCGGCAGGCCTTCCGCGACAAGACGGTCTTCGGCGCAACAAACATACAGATGCCGATCCTCAGCGCGCTGGTATTCCGCCCGCTTGTACCGTATGAGAAGGCGTTCGGCTCGTGGTTCAGGATGAGGGATCGCGTTGAGACGAAGGTGCAGAAGCTACTGGGGTCAGACAACGTGGAGATCCGCTCGTCGTACGACGAGGACCTCCACTCAATGCTCGGGCTTGTGCACGCCCCAGGCGTGATCAACGACATCATCGACGGGCAATCCGCGCTAACGCGGTCGCCCGACATTGACCGGATATCGGCCGACTACTCCTACATGCGCATCGAGTGGAACAGGACTGACCGAGAGGTCCAGTTGAAAGGCGCGATCAGGTGGTAGCGCCTGGGCCGCACAGCTCTCGCATCGCCGCGGCGTAGCCCTCGGGATGGCCGAAGACGGCGCTCCCCGCGATCAGCACGTTCGCCCCGGCCTCGATGACGCGAGGCGCCGTCTCCTTGTTGACCCCCCCATCGACCGCGATACTGATGTCGAACCCTCCGGCAGTGACCATCTCGCGTGCCGCGCGGGTTCGATCGACTGCTGCCTCTATGAACGACTGGCCCCCAAAGCCCGGATCGACGCTCATGATGAGAATGATGTCGATCTCTGGGAGCAGGTCTCGAAGCGATTCCACGGGGGTCGCCGGGCAGAGCGCTACCCCCGGGTGCATCCCAAGCTCCCGCGCGCGTCGCGCAACGCGGTGCGGCGCGCGCGTCGCCTCGTAGTGGAAGGTGAAGCTGTTTGCGCCCGCCTCCGCGAATTCCTGGACGTAGAATCCCGGTCGCTCGACCATGAGATGCACGTCGTAATACAGCTCTGTCTCGGGGCGGAGATCGCGAACGATGTCGGCGCCGAAGGTCAGATTGGGCACGAAGCGCCCGTCCATGATATCGAAGTGGAGCCACTCGGCTCCGGCTTCGGCGAGGTTGCGGGCGTCGCGGGCGAGGTGAGCGAAGTTCGAGGAGAGCAGGCTGGGAGAGATAATGGGCACTGGGGTCTCCGCTTCCGACCGGAGCGCAGTCCGGTCATCGCTTCTTATATTCGTCGCAGATGGTTGCGTTTGGGCGGGCGGGGTTTCGGCAGGATCTCGCGTGGTCATACCGGCAGGAGTCGCAGAGGAACGTGCCGGGGGCCAAGGCGGCGCGGACGCGAGTGACGAGTTTGCGCCACCACTTCCCGATCGACATGTCGCCTCCACGGCGCGGCGAGCGCCGGTGCCCGATGCCTAGGCGGCGTCCCGCGAGGCGATGACCCGGTTTCCGCCGGCCAGCTTGGCCCGCTTCATTGCCGTGAAGGCAGCGTCGATCAGCTCGTCTTTCTCGTCACCGTCAAGTGGGTAGACGGCGACGCCGGCGCTGGCTGTGGGCGTGATCGATCCGCCACGCGTCTTGATCTCCATCTCGCCGATTGCCCGAACGAGGCGCTGCCCAACTCCTCGCTTGCCCTTCTCGCCCGTGTGCGGGAGCATCAGGACGAACGTCCCGCCATCGTAGCGGCTGGCGATGTCAGACTTTCGGAGGGTGCCCTGCAGAGCGTTGCCGACTTCGGCGAGCAACCGATCACCCAGCGCGAAGCCGTGGATCTCGTTCAGGTCGCCGAGCTTGTCGAGATCGATAGCCACAACCGCGATTTCGTATCCGTAACGTGAGGCTCGGAGGATCTCCTCCTCGAGGCGCTCTCGAAGGCGAGTCGAAGAGAAGAGCTTCGTGAGCCGATCGACAGGCCCGGAAGGTTCTGAAGCAGCGGTCAGGCGGGCTCCGGTCTTCGCGCGCAGGTGGCTTTCCTTGACCTCATCGGAGGCCATGATCTGGCGCAGGCGCATCAGCGCGCCTTCGGAGGATGTGCGACACGTAGTTGCACGAGATGTTGAGCTGGCTCGCGACCTCGGTCTGGCTGAGGCCCTGGTAATACAGCGCGTAGACGACCCAACGCTCCATGCGCTTGAGCTTCTTGACCGCATCACGAAGGACGAGTTTCTCTTCGACCGGGAGTTCGGTACTGTCATCGCGCAGGGACTGGATCTTCTTGCGGTCGAGCGGGGTATCGCCGCCCTCGTCTCCGCCGCCCTCAGGGCTGTCAAGCGAGCCGACGCGAAAGATACCGCGCGTCCGCTCGACGTCCTGGACGTCCTTCTCGGCCAAGCCCGCCTCGGCGGCGACCTCCGCGACCGTGGGTTCGCGACCGAGCTTGAGGCGAAGATTCTCAGCACAGCGAGCGACTTTGCGGCTGCGCTCGTGAAGCCAGCCGGGCTGGCGTATGACGGAGGTGCGGTCGCGCAGATAGTGTCGAATCTGGCCGCTGATCTTGTGAGTGGCGTAAGTGGAGAACTTGACGCCGACTGCCGGGTCGAATGAATCGACAGCCTTCACGAGGCCAATGTAGGCCTCCTGTGCGATGTCTTCATATGGCTCGCCGGATGCCAGGAAATTCCGGGCGACCTTCTCCGCAAGCGAGGCGTGCCCGCGGATCAGCTCTTCGCGAATCCCCTCGTCTCCCGTTTTCGCGAATTGGGCGAATAGGTGTTCCATGGCCCTCCGCCGGATCGGCCGTGCGGCGAGATGCAGACACAGTATATCGGGGCGCGCGCGCGCGATCCGCGCCTGGCCCCGCGACCAGTGCCATTGGCACTCCCCCATGCTTCGCCGGCGCTCTGGTGGTGTCCTTCCCAAACTTGACAGCGCGAGGGGTGAAACAGTTGCGGCGGCCCCAGAAAGTGGGGCCGCCGCAACGCGTGTACTTGGGCACTGTCGGTCCGCCAGACGACGGGCGCCTGCTAGAATTTCCCGGCGCTAGCTTGTCCGACCAGGCTGTAGATAGGCGAGATAACGGAGACTGCAACGAAGCCGATCATTACGCCGAGCACGACCACGAGGATTGGCTCGATGACCGACGTCAGAGCTTTGATCGACGCGTCGACCTCGCCCTCGTAGAAGTCCGCGACCTTCAGCAGCATGTCGTCGACGCGTCCGGTCTCTTCGCCGACCGCGATCATCTGCACGACCATGTCGGGGAAGACGCCGTCCTGACCGAATGGCGTTGACAGCCGGTCGCCGCGGAGGACGTGTTCCTTGGCCGTCAGGATCGTCCGCTCGATGACGGTGTTGCCCGCTGTAGCGGCGACGATTTCAAGGCCGGTTGGGGTCTTGATCCCGCTCTTCATCAGCGTCGCCATCGTGCGGGCGAAGCGGGCGATGGAGAGCTTGCGCACGAGGTCGCCGAGCAGCGGAACTTTGAGCTTGAGACTGTCGATCTGCAACCGGCCGGCGGTTGAGCTGGAGTACAGCTTGTACCCAACGAGCGTGCCGACGACGGTGATTATCGGGACGTAGAAGTACTTGACCGCGTAGTGGCTGAAGTTGAGCAGAATCGCCGTGGTGATCGGCAGCTCAACATCGAGTTCGCTGAAGATCGAGCCGAATTTCGGCAGGATGAAGAAGACGAGGACCGCCGTCATCGCGAACGCGAAGCTCAGTACGATGCATGGGTAGACCATCGCCGACTTGACTTTGGTGATGGTCTCCTGGTCCTTCTCCAGATACGCCGAGAGGCGGTTGAGAATCTCGTCCAGCACGCCGCCAGCCTCAGCAGCCTTCACCATCGACACGCGTAAAGCGTGTTGAAGGCGTTGGGGTGCTTGGCCATTGCCTGGCTGAGCGTCTGGCCAGCCTGCACGTCCAGCTGCACCTGGCCGAGAATCTTGGCAAAGCGCGGGTCAGTGACCTGGCCTTTGAGGATATCCAGGCACTTCATGAGGTTCATGCCGGCGTTGATCATGGCCGCAAACTGACGGCTGAAGACCATGACCTCCTTGAGCTTGATCTTCCCGCCGAGGCGGCGGCGCTTGCGCCCTCCGCCCGGCGCGCTCGTAAGCTCATTGACAACGAGGCCACGGTCGCGCAGGATCTCGTGCGCCATCTGAGGCGACTTGGCCTCGACGGTCCCGTCGGCCTGTTGGCCTGCTTGGTCAGTCGCAGCGTATGAATAGTTGGGCACCGTATTTGTCCCCCTGTGTCTGCCGCCTCACCCGCACCGTCAGCGTCCCGGAGCCGGCATTTGTGGCTGAGCCATCAACAGTCGTTGGAAATTCTCGGGGTCCAACGCACGGGCAGCGGCTTCCTCGTGCGCGATGACTCCCTGACGGACCAGCTCCGCGAGCGAGCCGTCCATAGTCCTCATACCATAGTGGACGCCAGTTTCAATGATACTTGGCATCTGATGCGTCTTTGCTTCGCGAATCAGGTTGCGGATCGCTGAGGTCGCCAGCATGATTTCCAGCGCCGGCACGCGACCGGTTCCGTTTGCTTTTGGGACGAGTTGCTGCGTGATGACAGCCTCAAGGCAGTTGGAGAGCACGACGCGGATCTGCTCCTGTTGGTGCGGCGGGAAGACGTCGATGATGCGGTCGACCGTCTGCGGAGCGCTGCGCGTATGGAGCGTGCCGAAGACAAGGTGGCCCGTCTCAGCCACGGTCATGGCGCACTCCACTGTCTCGAGGTCCCTCAACTCGCCAACGAGCACGACGTCGGGATCTTCTCGCAACGCGGCGCGCAATGAAGCCGCGAACGAGTCCGTGTCAGTGCCGATCTCCCGCTGATTGACCATCGACCGCCCGTGAGCGTGGAGGTATTCGATTGGGTCCTCAACGGTGAGGATGTGGCTCGCGCTATTTTGGTTTATGTAGTTGAGCATGCAGGCGAGAGTGGTGGACTTCCCCGAGCCCGTCTGCCCCGTAACAAGCACGAGCCCGCTGTGACGGTTGGTAAGGTCGAGGCATATCTGAGGCAGCCCAAGATCCTGAAGGTCGGGAATCTCAGTCGGTACCGTCCGCAAGGCGGCGGCGACTGAGCCTCGCTGCTGATATACGTTGACGCGGAAGCGCCCGAGACCCCGGACGCCGTGCGAGAAGTCGAGTTCGCTAGTGCTCTCAAACTGCTCGACGTGCTTGTCAGA
This sequence comes from uncultured Armatimonadia bacterium, assembly GCA_964555935.1. Classification (GTDB taxonomy): domain Bacteria; phylum Armatimonadota; class Zipacnadia; order Zipacnadales; family VGFC01; genus CAZKUN01. Next base: position 27,379 of record CAZKUN010000012.1, read on the forward strand.
GAGTATGTCGTAGATGAGCCGCTGAGTGTCGATCGGCTGGAGCCTCTCGAACGGGAGCGTGTGTAGCTTGCCGTCGATCCGGACGACCGGAGGCAGGCCCGTGGTGATGTGAAGGTCGGATGCCCCGCACTCCACGACCATTTCGCAAAGCTCGTCGAGCCCCACCGCCTCTATGCTGGCAACCTGTTCGTCGCCCGGCTGCACAGACTGGCCCGGCCCGCCCGCTGGATCGACGTACGGCTGTGGCTGGAATTCTCCGATGGCACTCACGGGACACCTCGTGTTATTCGTTCTGCGTGCTGGTCAGAGCTTCATCCAGGGTCGTCACTCCCTGCAGGACTTTGGCGATTGCGTCGCCCTTGAGCGTAACCATGTTCTGCTCGTTGATCGCGTATTCGCGGATCTCGTGGCTCGGCGCGGAGCGCAGAACCATGTCCCGGATTTCGTCATCTATCGTGAGTAGCTCGTGGACGCCCGTGCGTCCCCTGTACCCATCCTCGCACTGGCCGCAGCCCTCGCCCGTGAAGAATTGGACGTGCTCGCGGTCTTCCACCTCAACGCCGGCAATATCCAGCGCGTCGGGCGGCGGGGTGAAGGGCACCTTACAGTGGACGCAGATCCTGCGCACGAGGCGTTGGGCCAACACTCCCGACAGCGCGGAGGCAACCAGGTAGGGCTCGACGCCCATCTCAACCAAGCGGGCGACGGCGCCAGCCGCGTCATTGGTGTGAAGCGTGCTGAGCACCAAGTGACCGGTCAGGGCTGCTTCGGTGGCGATAACCGCAGTCTCGGTATCGCGAATCTCACCAACCATGATGATGTCGGGGTCCTGGCGGAGCATCTCTCGCAAGATGGCGCTGAACGTCATTCCCGCGGTGTCGTTGACCGCGCACTGGGTGATGCCGCTAAGCTCATACTCAACGGGATCCTCGGCGGTGATCACGTTCTTGTCCGCCGTGTTGATCCGGTTTAGCGCCGCATAGTTAGTGGTCGATTTTCCGCTACCTGTCGGGCCGGTCGTGAGCACGATGCCGTGTGGACGCAACACCAGCTTCTCAAACGCGTCTTGGTTCTGCGTGCTGAAGCCGAGCTTGCCCAAGTCGACGTTGATGGACGACTTGTCGAGGATACGCATGACGACTTTCTCGCCGAACTGACTGGGTAAGGTCGACACGCGGAAGTCGTAAGCGCCCCCGTCGATCTTCATCCCGATGCGACCGCCCTGGGGCTTCAGCTTCTGGTCGATCTTCATCCCGGACATGACTTTGATGCGACTCACGCCAGGCAGTTGGGCGCTCTTAGGCAGGTCCATTGCATCGCGCAGGATACCGTCGACACGGTACCTGACGCGGACATGGTTCTCCTCTGGCTGGATGTGGATGTCGCTGGCCTCAGCCTGGACGGCCTTGGTGATGATGACCCGAATGAGTTTGACAACCGGAGCCTCGCCGGCGGCGGCTTCGATGTCAGTGAAGTCTAACTCTTCGACGTCCTCAATAGTCTCTTCGGCTTCGGGGTCCTCAAACTCATCGAGGAGGTTCTCAAGCTCGGTCGCCACGCGAACGCGCGCGCCACCAAGCCCACCGATGGCATCGTGGATCTCGCTTGCCAGCGAGATGACCGGCTCGACGCGGAACTCGAAGTTCGTCCGGACGCGAATCTGGTCGATGGCGCGGATGTCATTTGGGTCCGCCATCGCGACCTGCAACGTCCCATTCGTTCGAGCGATGGGGATGCAGGTGTACTTGCGCATCAGATCTTCGGGGATGGACTGAGTGGCGTCCTCGTCCAACGGGAATTCCGTCAGATCGACGTAGGGCACGTTCCACTGCAGCCCGCGGCAGATAGCTGCCTCGCGGTCAGTGATGTGGCCCATATTGACGAGAATCTGGCCTATGAACTCGTCAGTCTCTCTCGCCACGCGCAGAGCATCGTCAAGCTGATCCTGCGTCAGCGAGGTGTTGTCGACCAATATCTGGCCAATCAGGCGTTGATCCACTGGTCTCACCCACTCCCGTGCGTTAGGAGCACCATGCACGTCATGAGGCTTGTCACCACATGTCCTTTACCACAAGTTGACCCGGACGTGACAGAGAACTTCTTGGGGGAGAGGTAAAGCGAAGGGCGGCGGGCCTGGGGAGCCCGCCGCCCTTGAGGTGTGTCGGCTCTTTCCGTCCGGCCGCCCTACTGGCCAGCGGCAGCGATGAACGGCTCGCCGGGATCACGGTCGCCTGGCTGCAGGAGCCGGACCTCGGCGAAGACTACCACTTCAGACTTGCGCTTCTGGTGCTGACGGTGCTTGAACAGGTTGCCGAAGAACGGGATGTCCTTCAGGAACGGAATGCCCGTAAGCGTCTTCAGCTCCTCGTCGCGGAGCAGTCCGCCGATGACGATCGTATCGCCGTCGCGCACGCGCACGATCGTGTCGGCTTCGCGCGTCGCAACAATCGGGTACCCGTTGGGCGAGAAGCCCGAGAATGATCGGACAGATGGGCTCAGGAACACTGTGATGAGTCCATCTCGATCGACGCTCGGCGCAAAGTCCAGCCCGAGACCGATCTCCTCGAACTCGACGCTGCTCGAAATGGTGCCGTCACCGGCGACGGTGACCTCATACGGGATGATGTCACCAACGAGGAAGTTCGCTGCCTTCCCGTTGATAGCCACAAGCGTTGTCTTAGCGAGGACGGTTGTCTTTGACTCCACCGATTGCGCATCGAAAGTCGAGTTGAACGCACCCGCGCCGGAGCTGTTGAACGGCGCGCGCACGAGCTTGCCGACCTTGAAGCCGTCTCCGGCCGTGTTCTGCTCTGAGATGATGAGCCCAGGCAGATCCCACTTGAACCCGGTGTCGTCATCCTTGTCGATGCGGATGTCGGTGATCGTCGCGGTGATCTCGACCTGTGGCGGCGCGACATCCATCTTCACGATCAGCGCCTTGACGTCGTCGACGACGGACTGAGGCCCGCGGACCAAGAGCGTGGCCGTCGGGCGCAAGCCACCCACATCCATCGTACCGGCAATCTCTCTGAGACCGTCAGGGCCACTCAGCAACTGAACTTCGGCCTGATCGGCGTACATCGTCGTGAGGACTTCCACGGCCTTCTCGGGATCGATGTACGAGATCTGTATCGTGTCACTCACATCCGGCCCGTCGGCCACGACCGGTATCGCGCTCGTGTCGACATCGATCGATTGGACGAGCATCTCGGCCTCATCGACGTCGGTCGACTTGCCAGCCAGACCAACGAGACTGATCTGCTGCCCATCACCGGGCAACAGGATCTGGACGTCGGGCAGCATGTCGGCCAGAGCGGACTTTATCGTGGCCGGCGTTGCGTACTCCAAAGCCAGCCAGCGCGTTACGTCGGTCGGCGGGACATCAACCTGCTTGGCGTACTCCTGCAGGCGTGACGCCGTCTGTCGGTCGGGAAGACCGGTAAAGACAACCGAGCCCGCATCCTCGATAACGCGCGTCTGGATGTTGAGCGACTCGGTGATCTCGCGAAGCTCGCTCACGATCTTCTGAGGCGTCGTTCGCTCCGGCTTGTAGATGAACTCAAGCGGCATGCCATCTTCGCCGACAGCGGATACGAGCTTGATCTCCTCGGGCGATCCGACGACGAAGTTGCGCGAGCCGAGGAGCGTGTATTCGAGACCGTTCAGCCGAGTGATGATGTTGAACGCCTCGGTTAGCGTGACGTCGTCGATGTGCACTGAGGCGGTGCCCGCCACGGCCTCGGTGGTGATGATATTCATCTCGGCGAACTGCGCCAGCGCCGTCAGGATCTCGACGATGGGAGCATCCTGGAAATGGAGCGCAATGAGCGTCTCCTGGTCCGGCATGGCGGGCGCGCCGGCTGCGTCGGCCGGGTCGGGTCGCTGAGCCACTAGCTCGCCATCAGGCACCAGGTCGACGACTATCGTGCCGGCCGATGTGCCTGCGTGGGTCTCGCATTTCATGCCATCGCGCGAGGGGATGACGACCATCGCGCCGTGCCTGGTGTCGATGGTCTCGACCGATGTCTCGCTCGCCGGATGCAGGGCGACCATCCGTTCGCAAGTGGGGCCCACAGTCGCATCCGGGAACGTGATCCCGAAGCCGCGAGGTGTCGCGAGCTTGGTGACCCGATGCGCCGTTGGGACCGAGCAGTCGATGGCGACCCGTAACGGATCGTGGGCCACAACGCGTACGCGCTCAACGACTGCGCCCTTCTGTAGCGAGGGGATCGGCGCGGTTGAGGGCATCGGAGCGGGTCTGGCAGTGAGCGTCGCCGTCAGACCTGCGAACTGCAGTGGCGTCCGCGCCTCAACGTATGAGGTTGGCGCAAAGGTCGCGAGAGCGCCAAGCGCCGCGGGTGTCTGCTTTAGCGCGCCCAGCGAGCGACGCGGCAAGCCCGCCAGCAGCGTGTCCGGCTCAGCCGACAGTGACGCGATGCGGGCAAGCGTCGCCCGTGGCAAGTCGTCGGGGGAAATGCTGGTCAGAGCGTCGGCAGGCGGGGAGCCGGCGCCGATGCCTTCCTTGCCCACGGGCGCGGTCAGCGGGGCAAAGCCCGGCGATGCCGCATACCGTCCAGGCAGCGCGGCCGTGGCCGATATCAGCGCCAGGCGGCCATGCCCGGTGAGC
>CAZKUN010000012.1:32105-74474 GCA_964555935.1 uncultured Armatimonadia bacterium
ATCAGCGCCAGGCGGCCATGCCCGGTGAGCGGGTCGGGGCGAGCCGGCGGTCGGCTCGTGTCCACATAGAGCCGGACGATGAGGCCTCGCCCATCGGCGAAGCGCTCAACCTCGGCCGGCTGGCCGCGACTGGAGGCGACCTCGACTTCCACAACCGGTGGGGTCGAGGTATCCTGTTTCAGCGATAGCACCGTGCTCAACGCGGGTGTGCGAGCGACGATGCTCCCCGCGTTCGGCGCCAGCACGGCATCCATGAACCGCGCGACTACGCGGTCCTCGGAGCCTCGGTCAATCTCGACCGACGTGGGCGCGCTAGTGGCAATGTGCACCACGGCGCATCCCGTGCCTCTGGCGATACCGACGGATTCGACGGCAACGCTCGCGGGGACGTCCCGCGAGGCCACCGATGCTGCGACACAGAGGAAGAGGACGAGTGGGACTGCGGCGGCCACTGAGATGGGCAGCCACGACCTGTGCCGGGTCTGCATCGTTAGCACCTCCCACAGCGCATATATTGCTGCGTCGGTGCGGCGCTATGTTCTTTGCTGCGATGATAGCTGCGATAGACGTCTGCTATGAACGCGGGACCCGCCGGCGTCCCACAGGCACCCCGAACGGTCGTCTTACTCGACTGTAACCGGCTCCGACTCGTCGTCGGCGCCGACCGAAGGGCTCACAGTGATTGATCCCGTACCTGTCGACAACGGATACGTCTCGCCACCCGGCGCCACAGAACCGGACTGCCCGGCGGCTCCGGACACGGCCGTATGGCCCCCGTCGCCCGGAAGGATGAGTTCGTGCGAGCGTCCGCCGCTCCTGACCTTGACGCGCCCCTCCTCGATCTCGTCGACGTGATGTCCCGTCCTGCCGACCTCGTCGCCCGGCCGGACGTAGGCGCCTCGCCCGCCGGCCACGTCGGTCTGGCGCAAGACAGCCATCGCCCCATTGGACCCCGAAATCGTGCCCAGCAATGCGATGGGCGCCGCCTTGGCGGCCGCGCGGCTTCCGCGATGCACCTGCGGATACGCGGTCGTCAGAGCGGGCGGAAGCGTCGGGCCGGTCTGCACGGGCCTGTTGACGAGCACGGGCGGGCCCAGTGGGCCCCCTGTGGGACTCGGAAAATCTCCGACCATCGGCCCGGGAATGGGTCCAGGCAGCGGCGGAGGAGGCCCGGGCGTGACCGTGCTGCCAGACACGATCGCGTCGCCGGCGGCCGGAGGCTCGGGCGTCTTCGGCTCAGGTACCAGGTCAGCCAACGGATCGCGCGGCCCCAGCACGATTGATGCCAGTTCCGGAAGATCGTCGTCAGTCACAGGCCGCACGACGGCGGGTGTGGTCCCGGGGTCCTCGACGACGGGCTCGGGTTGCTCCGACGGTTCATCCGGCGTCTCCCTGACCACCGCCTCGGGAGGACCGCCTATCCACCCCATCTGAGTGGCGAATCGGTACCCGACGAAGAGCAGGAGTGGTATCCCCGCAAGCAGCAAGGGCAGCTGCAGTTTCTTGGGGATGGCGGATTTGGATGCGCTGGCCTTGCGTGCCATCTCTCATGTCCCCCGTTGGCCATCGGTTGCCGACGACTCGGGCTGGCGTCCTGCTCTGCTCGCGAGCCCTCCATGCAGACTTACGAATACACTCTGATCGTTACCTCGCCAGGGAAGGCGCTCCTGGGCGGCAGGATCAGGGCCCGGACTTCCAGACGAATCGTGCCCTCGGCTCTGCCCTCCCACATGGCTCCCGGGCCTTGCTTCGCGATCTCAAGCGAATCAACAGATAGGATCTTGCCGAGAGCGCCAACCTGCTGGAGGAAATCGAAGGCACTCTTGTAGTTCCCCTGGAACTGAAAATCGATCCCCTGCTCGCTGTAGGTCAGCCCGTCAAACTCTTCTTCGCCCTCGGCCGCCTCTTCCCCCCCCTCGGCGGGGTCTGACGCGGGCGCTCCGGCCCGGAGACCGGTGACCTCGATGCGGGGGCGCGACTCGATAATGTTGTTGCCGGTGGTGATGGCCAAGTTGGTCACATCACTCAGAAGCGTTGGAACGTACTCGCCCTCAGGCAGCTCTCGCTCAATGCGCGTCAACTCGTCAGCCAGTTCCTGGTCTTCCGCGCGAAGCTCCGCCACGTCAACGCCATCCACCGCCGCGCGCAGATCGGCGAGTTGAGTCTGCGCGCGGTTGTACTCGACGGAGACAGCGTGGTACTTCCTGACCTGAAGCAGCACTGACACTAGCAGAAACAGCAAGCAAAGCGCGGCGGCTCCGCCGAATACCAAGAATCGTCGGTTCTTTAGCGCGGCTTTCATCAGCTGGTCCCCCTGCGTCCTTCAGCGAAGAAGGCATGGACTTCGAAGTCGAAGACCGGCGCCGTGCCGGCAACGCCTTGGTGGCGCGTCGTGCGCACAAGCTGCGTCCCGGAGAAGGCATCCGTGTCCTGCAGGTTCGTCATCAGGCCGCCGACAGCATGCGTCGATCCGGCAAACCCGATGATGATGAAGCCCTCAATGTCTGCGACCTGCTTGTTGGCGTCCTGGTCGTCGACGATCTGTGGATGGAGCATCTCAGATCGGAGCGACTGCAGCCGCACGTCCGCGGGCAGGGCTTTCTCGACGTCAGCCAGCGCCATGCACCACTTTCGCTCGCTATTGCGGGCCGTGACGAGGAGATCGACCAGCGGGCGCTTGTTGTCGAGCTGCCGCTGGATGCCATCGATCTCGCCCTTCTTTTGCGCGTAGTCATCGATACCGGTCTGCGCCAGGCGGAGTTGGTTCTTCATGCGGCCGAGCTTGCTCTGCTGCAGCGTGAAGACACCGATGGCCAAGACGAACGCCACCACCGCGATGAAGAATGCGATTCGACCGGCATTCTCACCCACCACTCGGGCGCGTTCGCGTTCGCTAATCAGGTTTACATTAATCATCACACCACCCCCTCAGAAGGCGTGGTCGCCAGAGTTAACACTAGGTCGACGCTACCGGCAACGGCTGGCTTTCGGGTTGCCCCAGCACCCGGTACGTCCCGGAGGCAATTGGCTCGCGCAAGGCAAGACCAGCTACAACGGACATGTACGGCGACAGGTCGCTCAGGAAGCTCGGATCGTACGATGGCGCCTCCAGAGCGGTGTCGCGAAAGACATCGAACACGGTCGTGGGCGTGCCCAGCGTCGCCTGCAAGTACTCGGGCAGGCCGGGCAGGCGCGACGTGCCGCCACTAACGATCAGCCGGTCGGTTGTCGTCTCCGCGCCAGCCAGTTGGAAAGACTGGGTCAGGAAGTTCAGCGACGTCTGCGTGTCGCGCACGATCTCCTCAAGCACCGGAGCAATGGATAAGCTCGCCTGCTGTTGCTCGGCGGGCAGGGAGGAGATCTCGTCGCGCGTGCAGGCGACGGCTTGCGTCTCCTTGATCCTGCGCCCCTCTTCGGGATCGACGCTGAAGGCGGAAGCCACCGCGTGATCCATGCTGAGACCGGCGATCGGGACGATACGCGGGAAGGCAAAGCAGCCCTTCCAAACGATCGTCATCTCGGTGAAAGACGCGCCGATGTGCAGCAGCAGCACGGTCTCGTCGAACACGCGCGACTCAGTGCTGGCATATACCTGCGCGCGCAGGATGGCGAATTGGACCGCGTCCATCACGACGGGGGTAAGGCCGGCCATCTCGATGGCCTGGACGCGCCCCTCCACCGCTTCGTTGCGGGCGGCGACGAGCAAGACGCTCATCTGCGGATCATCCGATTCGGCATCGAGAATCTGCCACGCGATCTCACCCTCCTCCGCGCCAAATGGGATGTGCGACCGCGCCTCAAACGGCATCGCCTTGGCCAGCGTCTGCGGATCGCGGCGCGGCACCTGAACGCGCGTCGCCACAAGCGAGGGGTCTGTTACGGCGCACACCGCGAGCTTGGCGCTGCAGCCCGTCGAGCGCATCAACTCGCGGATCACCTCGCCGATGATGATCGGATCGACCACCGACGCGTTGTTGAGCGCGCCGGGCGGCGTGGGCGCCATGCCCATGCGGGTCGCCACCACGCGGTCGCCCTCGGAGCGGCACTCCATCAGCTTGATGGAGGTGCTACCGATGTCGATGGCGACTGTTGTCGGCGCCCCGAAGATCAGGTCCAGCGGATTTCGTGCCATTAGCCACGCTCCTCCATCAGCTCAAGCCGCCGCTGCCGCGGCAAGACGCTCGAGCAGGTTCGTAAGCAACCCCACAAAACTCCCGGCATCGCCGCAGTCCACGGTCGGTATTCGCGCATCACTCGACAGGCTTAGCACCCCGCGCACTCGGTCAACATCGGTCTCGTCTGCGATGGCGACAATGCCTCGCGGCGCGCCGCCTGAGTGCAGCAGTATGAGCAGATCCCCAGCCAGAGACAGCTCGTGCTCGCCCGGTCCGATGATCAAGCAGTACCCAGCCGCTCGTCGGGCAAGGGCCTGACAGACATACTCGCGGCGCCAGCCACCATCCACGATGAACAGGCACAGAGACAGGTCTTCGCGGATGTTGATCCGGCTGAACGCCACCGGCTCGCGCCCTTCGTCGGCATCCACCGGCTCATCCGACAACAACCCCATCTGTTCGACTGTCGATTCCCGCCACGTATTCAGCAATTTCCGGCGAAGGGCATCATCTGTAACAATGACCAGGAGCTTAACTTGTGTCATGTTCTCTCCCCACCCTTCTAGCGTTCGCGTGGCGTTGCCTGTGAGGCAATGGCGCGTCTTAGGAACTCCGCGATCTCCCTCAGTTCGCTCGCTGTCGGCGCGCGGCCGCCGATTGGCTGCACCTTCGGTATGGCCTGCGGCTCGTCGTCGGGCGGGCTGCTGTCTGCTGACAGCGGCGGCTGGCTGTCCTCAGCAACCGCGATGCCGATCAGCCCTGAGTCTACGAGCCCCGCCAGGTGCGCGTAGGCTTGTTCAAGTGACTGGTCGACCGTCGCTACGATCTCCCCGAGCGTCCGCTTGCCGTTGACCAGCCCTAGCAGTGCTGCTGCCTCTGTCGACAGCTCCGACTCGGACTGACCGGTCTGAACCCGATAGGGCCTCGACATCGGCCCCCTCAGCACGTCTCTGGCTCTCCGGAGGTCGTCAAGCCGCTGCGTCGCGGAGAGCAGAATGCCCGGCACGGTGCGCTCGATCGTCTGGTCCGGCGGCACCGCTTCCTGCACGAAGCTGAACGACCCCATCCTGTTGACGAGCACGGCGAAGACGGCGTCTTCCCCGCGCTGGAAGCCATCGAAGGCGTCGATGATTCGCCCGTTCTGGAAGACGATCTTGGTGCTGTGTCCCTGGTCGCGAACCGACAGCGTTCCCGTCCTGCCGCCGATGGCTAGGATCTGCAGCACGTCTTCCGGATCTGTCTCCTCGAACGTTCCCCGTAGCGCCACTATCGCTCCCCCAACTGGGCTCGCCCTCCGTCTGGCTCAAGCCCTGGCCGCGCGCGGATCAGTCACGCCTCATCGGGCGTAAAGAGGTCGCCCGCTTCTGCTCTTGGTAACGGCGCGCCCGCGCTGCGGCTATGTATGCGGGTACAGATTGGCAACAGCGCATCGGTCGCCTCGCCGGCATAGAGCCTCACTAGCCCCAACGTCGTGCGATCGTCAAAGGCCGTGAGCATCAACGCGTTTTCGCCGACAACGGACAGATGGACGTTCTGCTCCTCGCCCTCGTGGAACAGGACGCTGAACGAGTTCTCGCCGATGATACGGGCAACTTGCTCGGTTGCGGCGAACGCGGCCGCGGCCATCGCCGCGAGTTCCTCAGCCGGACGCTGCTTCGTGTACCCGCGTTGAGAGATGACCTGCCCGCTGCGATCGATGAGGATCACGAGCGAGGCCCGCGACGCCCGAAGGAACGCATCAAGGCGCTCGGATAATTCGCGGTCATCTTCCTCGTATATAACGACCGGCTGAAGCGACACCGTACGTCACCTCCGTAGCGCGCCCGCGGGCACCGTCGCCCCTATGCAGTGCGCAGCTTGCCCAGCACCAGTTGGCACGCGGCGTTCAGCGTGTCGAACACGCCTATTCCGGTCGTCGCCACCGTCTCGAAGACCGGGACGCGCGTGGCCTGGCGGTTGAGAGTGAAATCCATGTAATGACGCGGCGCGATGCCCGGTAGGTCCTGTTTGTTGTACTGCAGGACGTGCGGGATCGTATCGAGACTATACCCATACTGGGCGAGGTTTTCTAGCATGTTGTCGAAGCTCTCGACGTTCTCTTTCGCCCGGTCGTAACCCGCGTCAGCCACGAAGATGATCCCATCCGCGCCGCGCAAGACGAGTCTCCGGGTGGCGTTGTAGACCACCTGGCCGGGCACGGTGTAGAGCTGGAACTTGGCGGTGAACCCGCCTACATCCTGGACCTCGAGCGGCAGGAAGTCGAAGAACAGCGTTCGATCGCCCTGGGTGGAAAGCGACACCAGGCCGCCCTTGTCACGATTGGGCACGTGCTCGTGGATGTACTCGAGGTTGGTCGTCTTGCCGCACATGGCGCAACCGTAGTACACCACCTTGCACGTGATCTCGCGCTGCGCGTAGTTGATCGATGCCATCGCTAACGACTCCTCCGGACGGTCAGGCTACAGAGACATGTTTCCCGATGCGCCTGCCGGGGGCATGCCCCCGGGCTTCGTTTCGCCAGGCTCGATACTGCCGCCAGGCATCTGAGACCGTGAGATCTCACCTCTGAGTTCGGTCGCCGCCTGCTCGATTCTGAGCCGCAGCAAGCCCATGTTGGATGTCTGGTCGGCGACTATGGCGACGAACGCTTTGCCGACGTCCGACACCACGAGCTTCCCGGATGATGCCTCGAATGCCGCGGTTTGGTATCCGCCGCCGTCCCAGCTCTGCGTCAGGATCGTCACCGCTCGGCCGATCTCCGCCGCCATGGCGGCGAGGCGGTTTTCGTCGCCCGCGCCTTCGACGGCCTGAGAGCAGACGCGGATGCCGTCGTGCGTGTAGAGCGCCGCGACGCGCACGCCGTTGACTCTCGTCAGGCTGTCGGTGATCTCCTCGATCGTCACGACGGGCTCTCCTGTTTGTCTTCAGGCCCTCGCGCGAGCGCTTCGGCTCGTGCGATCAGGGCGGGCAGGATGACCTCGGCCGTATCGCGCTCGCCCGGTAGCGGGCCGATCAACGACGCCAACATCGAGCGTCCCGGGGCAGCCAGCAAGTCGTATCCGCCGAGAGACGCGCGCAGTAGAGTGCTACCCGCGCGCGACGGTCCCGACAGCTTCTCCAGGTTTGCCATCATTTCCGGCAACGCGTTCGCCACTTCGTCGACGCTCAGCCCCTGCGCCTCGGTCGACGCGATGATGTCTCCGGACCGTGACATGAGCAGCCCACCCTCGCACTTTGCCGCCTCGACCGCATACTCGATGAGCGCCTGATGATCTCGGGCGCGGAGCTTTCCAATTGCAGTCGCGTAAACCTCGAGATACGCTTCCCGAGCCACATCGTCCGCCAACTCGGCAGGGACGGGCTGGTTCTCTGCTTGATGCGCCAACCGCTCCCGGCGGGCAACCGATGGCCGAACGGGCGCCGGGATCACTTCGACATCGCGTCCATGGATGAAGCTGGCCAGACCGATGCCGTACCCCACCTGCAGGACGCCAACCGGGAGCGAGGCGCCGCACGCCGACCGGGCAACCTCCGACAACTCAGGGGCGACGCCCATCGCCGCCGACCTGATCGCCCCGACAGTCATCCCGAGTCCGGCGTGACACGCGACCATCGTACCTAACCACGCTCCAAACGATCCAGTCTGTCGTCCCTGCGAACCACGCCAGGCGAGCGCTGCGTAGAGCAGTACAGCCACGCCACCCAGCATTCCAGCACTTCCCGGCGAGAGCGAGGCGATTTCTCGAAGCACGAGCGAGAACTCAAGCCCCAACAGCAGCAGCGCCAGCGACAGGCAGATGCTCATGGCAACCACAAGCCGCCGGCTGATCGGCTCGCCGGCCATTCTAGGATGCTCCTCCCGCGGCGGCCTGATCGCAGGCCTTCACGAGTTTGGCCGTCTCGGTACCTGCAAGACCGGGGTTCATCCCGGCCGCGAACGCGGCAACAACCAAGGCGCCGGCCTGGTCGGCCATCGCCATACCGATCGTCTTTGAGCCGCCGAGCAACAGGATGCGCTGAAGCCCCGACCGACACGCGAGAGCAGCGTCCCAACACGCCGAGGCAACCGCGGCGATGTCGGCGGCGTCACCGGGCATGCCCATGGCGAGAATTCCCTGCCCCGATGCCGTGCGGAAGCCCCCAGACGGGCCGGATGCGGCCTTTTCGGCAAACGCCGCAAGGCCGGCGTCTGCACTTGCCGGCTCGAGGTCGAGGTCCTCAACGTCACCTTCCACCGCCACCGAGCCAAGCAGGTCAACCGCTTTCTTCGCTCCGACCGTTACTCGCCCAGGACTGGCGGCGTCTGTGCTGACGACCGCGTATGCGCCGGGATGGCCCGACTTGGCGCCCATGAACAAGGTCCCCTGGCTGGCCAAGACGAGCCCAGTCAACACCTCGCCGGCTTGGGTCCGCGAGGATAGAGCGCGCATCAGCCGGACGACATCCGCCATCTGCGCGCCGTCATCGCGACCGGCGTGTGCGGCCAACACGGTCAAGCCCGGGGCGCTCGTCGTCTCGACCACGGTGCAGCCAAGTCCGCCCAGCGCGGCAAGGACGTCAGCCGTCACTTGCTCATCCACAGAACCCGCCGTCACTGGCGCATCAACCGCAGCCACGACTGGTTCCGGTTCCGGTTCTGGTTCCGGTTCTGGTTCCGGTTCCGGCTCTGGTTCCGGCTCTGGCTCTGGCTCTGGCTCTGGCTCCATCGAAGGAAGCAGAGGCTGCGCGTCGGGCTCTTCAGCCTCCTCTTCCTGCTCTGCGTCTTCGGAGCCGGCGCCCGCGTCGTCACCGGGCACGGGCTGAACCTGGAAGGCCGCTATGGCGGCAGTTACGGGGTCTTCGCGGGCGGCTTCGCCGTCATCCTCGGCCGGTTCCGGTTCCGGCTCTGGCTCTGGCTCTGGCTCTGGCTCTGGCTCTGGCTCCGGGGCTGGCTCCGGCTCTGGCTCTGGCTCTGGCTCTGGCTCTGGCTCTGGCTCTGGCTCCGGTTCTGGCTCCGGTTCTGGCTCCGGCTCTGGCTCCGGTTCTGGCTCCGGCTCTGGCTCGGCGACAACCGGTTCCGGTGGCTGCATTGGGAAGGGGATCCGTGGTGCGGTCACGGGCAGTGTCGCGGCCGGCTCGCCCTCCTCTACGAAAATCGGCGCGTCAGTGGGCGCCGCCACCACCTGCTGCTCCTCATCCGACAACTCGAACGCGGATTCGGGCAGACGCATGACGATCTCGTCTAGCGGCAACACGATCCCGTCAGGCGGGAGCCCACGCGAGAAATCGTTGGGCGAGCCCGCAAGCCCCCCGATGGGAAGCTGGGTCAGCAAGTCGGCGGCTGAGACACGTACTTCCCCGCGCTCGAGCTGCGGGGCGATTGCGTCCCAATCGAAGGAAAACTCGCCACCAGTGACGGTCTCGACAGCTTCCTCAACAGACCCCCGAAGCAAGTCCTCCGGCAGGGATCGCAGGACGACTTCGGCCGGGAGCTTTATCACCTCGACCGGCCCGTCGCTGGGCTCAGGCGTGACCTCGGTTGGTGGTTCCGGCTCAGGCAGAGCCACGATATCGGGCTCGGTAGCGATCGACACGGGCACTTCCGGCACGACTACCGGCTCCGCGGGCTCGACCTCGGGTTCTGGCTCCGGGTCGTCGGCCAGCGCCTCGCCCAGCACGGGCTGAGGCCGCGCATCTTCGGCCGGTTCTTCCATCGCGTCATCGGTCTCAGGCGCCGTCAGTGACGGCTCCGCCGGCTTGGGCATCCTTGGGGCCGGCGGCAGCGGCTCCTCATCTTCGACGTCAACGACGACCGGCTCATCCTCATCCGCCAGAAGCCCCGTAGTAGGAGCGGGATCCGGCTCGACATCCGGCTCGACGTCCGGTTCGACATCCGGCTCGGCGTCCGGTTCGACGTCCGGCTCGGCGTCCGGTTCGAAATCCGGTTCTGCCGGCGAGTCCTCAATCTCATCAGTCATCAACTGGTGAAGGAGTTGCTCGCGGGTTATCGCTCCGGCAGTCACGGCTTCGGGAACGTCGACCTCCGCTACGGCACCAGACCTGTCGGCCTGACGTCGCGCGCTGAGTCGGCGGAAGGCGTACACGGCGATGGCTACGCAGATCACCTGGACGACCACGGTCGGCCAGTGCACGGCCCAAGAGTATCCGAAATCATTCGGGGTAACGAACGAGACTGCGAGTGCGGCGACCGCGCGGAAGGCCAACCCCACGACGACGCGCATGAGGCTGGGGCCCACTCGGAACCCCGTCGCGGGAGGGACAAACAGTGTGCCGATGTAAACCGCCACTTCAGCGAAGAGAACCAGCCACCACGAGTCCCCGAACGCCCCCGGGCTGGGTGCTGGTTCAGCGACGTAGCGCTGAATCAGTAGTCCCAGGATGATGGCGGACCCGACGCACATGACGGCCCACCAGCCAGCGTGGGTTCCGCCGTCCTCTGCGCGTGGATGCTGGTCGTGATCCTCAACCACTGTCGTTCCCCTCCGGATGACATGTCTTCAGATTGTAGCGAGCAGGTCCTTCGCCTCGTCGATCTGCAGATTTACCAGCCCCAAGCGCGCTTCGCGAGTCGCGGCGACAGCGAGCAACCCGGGACCACATGGCGCCAGCACGAAACTGTGATGGGTGCCAAAGACGGTGGCAAGCTGCAGACTCCCCAGTTGCATTCTTACCACGTAAGTGCTTGCGAACTGCCATGTTTCGTGAATCACAACAGCTAAGGCATCGGCCGACTCGCCGGCCTCGCCGGCGGTGCCGATGGGGAAGCCGCTGGTATCCACCAACACCACAGCTCTGACCCCGTCTGTGCCGCCCACAAGGCTCATAGCCCGATCAACCGCCGACTCCGTGCGACGGACTGGCTTTACGGCGACCTCCGGTGCGATCACCAGCGCTTGTGGCGGCGCGGGCTCCGGGGCGTCCCGTCCGGATGCCTGAGCCAACAGCTCGCGCGCATCCTGGTCCCCCGGCGCAAGGAAGAGCGCGTACTCGAGATGCTCCTTCGCATCGCTGGATCTCCCCCGCTCGAGCAGGAGGCTGGCAAGGGCCACGCGGCCCACGCGGTTCTGCGGCTCTGCGGCGACGACGAGCTTCAACTCCGCCTCCGCCTGGTCGAGGTTGCCCTCAGACCGACAGACGTGCGCCATCGTTGCCCGGACGGGCGTGTATGTGGGGTACCGAGCGATGCCCTGCTCGCAGACAGAGCGGGCCTCGACGAGGCGCCCCTGATTGCAGAGCAACTCCGCGAGCCTGGCGAATGCCACCGGATCGGCAGCCTCGCGCAGCTCCAATGTAAGCCTACGGATCTCGTCACCCTCGGACCGAGGTCGTCTGGGCATACTTCGTGCACCTCGCTCGCCTGCGCGAGTCTGGGTCACGCTCTGCAACGCATGTTCGCGAACAACGCTCTACAAAGAGACGCCGCGAATCGCCATTGCATTCTGTTGTCGTACGGCGGTCCAACCGGGCGGGGATGCGTCTAAGGGGTAGCTGCCAGAATCCTGATGGATGCGTCTCAGGGACTGGCTGAAGGTACCCGCCGCGGTCGTTGCTGTGATGTTGTAGTTTGTCGCGCGCTGTTAATGTTGCTGCGATTGAGTAGTGTATGTACCTTCGCGCAATTGGACATCTCGTGCGGAACTTACAGAGGCCCAATCTTGACGAGCATAGCATACGGTGGTAGGTTTGTAAAGCTTTGGCCCGTTAAATTGTGCAGACGGGTACAGGGCAGGCCCGACGTCAATCGACGGGGAAATGACTTCAGTGTCTGATGAGGCAAACTTGGAGGTGTCTTTCGATGCCGAGCGCATTGCTCTTCGCCGGCCCATTCATGACCTGCTCGCTGGCCGCGGCCGCCCCCGTAACGACTGGCGATCTTCTCCGGGAGATGGTCGATCTGAGCGTGTTGGTCGAGTGCCCCGCACCGGGCTACAAGACGACGCAGTTCTCGTCTTACGATCGGCGGAGCGTGAAGCCGTATGCTCCGGGCTGGTACGAGAACAGTGACGGCTTCGGCAACGAGCCCATCCCGAACTTCGTTGAGGTGCTCGAGGAGCCGGACGAGGATGGCATCGGGCGCTACCTGATGGTCGACGTCGACGGGCCGGGCGCGATCGTGCGGTGTTGGACAGCCGCGATCAACGGCAACGTGAGGCTCTACCTCGATGGCAGCGACGAGCCCGTGTACGAGGGGAGCGCGGGCGCCTTTCTGGGGCGAACGTATTCTGAACTCGCGATGAAGTCGGGCGTGATCGACAAGCCGATCGGTGACGGATTCCGCCAAGCGGAATCGTGCTACTTCCCCATCCCGTTTGAGAAGGGCTGTCGGATCGAGTGGATCGGAGACGTGAAGAAGATTCACTTCTATCAGGTCGAAACGCGCCACTACGCCGAGGGCACGCCGGTCAAGACGTTTACCCTCGATGACATGCGCGTGCATGCCGACGACATCGCGGAGACGTTAGCGGTGCTCCGCGAGCCGGACGCGAAGTTCGAACCGAGCGCCGCCGTCCGCGAAGAGGTCCAGGGCGACCAGACCGTTGTCCCGGGCGAGCGGAAGGAGCTGCTGAAAGTCGAGGGCGGCGGATCCATCGTCAGGCTGAGCGTGAAGCTCCAGGCTGACGACACCAAGCGCGCGTTGAGGGGAATCGTCTTGAGGGCATACTTCGACGGCGCGCCCCGTGCGCAGATCGAGGCTCCCATCGGCGATTTCTTCTGCAACGCGCCTCTGCCGAGCCCTCAGGACACGCTCCCGTTCACCGTCCGCCCCGATGGCACGATGGTCTGCCGTTTCCCCATGCCCTTCGCTGAGAACGCGGTCTTCGAACTCGCCAACCTCGGCGAGGTTGAGGGTCGAGTCATCGCGCGGGCTGAGGTTGCAGACTATGAGTGGAAAGACGGGGAGTCGCTGCACTTCTACGCGAAGTGGCGCGTCGACCACGGACTCGTCGCGGCAGGCGGCAACGATGCGTTTGATCTCCCCTACATCTGCGCGCGGGGCAAGGGCACCCTCGTTGGCGTGGCGTGCATGCTGATGAACCCGACGGGCGTGCCGACGAGCGGCGGCAACTGGTGGGGCGAGGGGGACGAGAAGATCTACGTTGATGACGACAAGTTCCCATCGCTGTTTGGGACGGGGTCTGAGGATTACTACAACTACGCGTGGAGCCGGCCCGGGTTATTCGACTTCGCTTACTGCGCGCAGCCGCTGACAACCGGCCCAGACAACCGCGGGTTCGTCACCAACAGCCGCTTCCATATCCTCGACCCGCTGCCGTTTGGGCAGAGCGTCGACTTCTACATGGAGCTATTTCACCACACGCCGACGCCGGGCTTCAGCTACGGGCGGATCGCCTACTTCTACGCGGAGCCGTGGGTGCGTGACGACACCGTTCCTATCACGTCCGCCGACGTCACGCAAGGGCTGAGTCTCCCCGCGAACTGGATTCCGGTCGCGGGCGGCGCGGCGCGCGGCGCGACGTTCTACCAGGCTGAGGACTGTTTGGTTGGTGATCCGGCGAGCGTCGAGATCGTGGAGGACGTGGAGTTGTGGTCCGCAGGTAAGTTGGTCCAATGGACGCCGGTCGCGGAGGGCGAAGAGATCAGTTTCGAGGTGGACGTCGCCGAGGCCGGCCGGTACCAGGTGGCCACAACTTGCGCCGTGACGCCGACCAGCGGGCGCGTCTCGGCAGCCATCGACGGAGAAGCGATGACGCCGACTCACGATCTCTACGGTCCGCACCACGTCATGCTTCGCAACTTCTTCTTCAACGAGGGAGACGACCGCATCGTCGAACTCAAGCCGGGCAGGCACGTCGTGACCTTCACAGCGCGCGGCAAGAGCGAGGCCAGCGGCGGCACTGACCTCGGCATCGACTTCATCTGGTTGCTGAAGAGGTAGGCCACACAGTCAGCGGCTTGAGCGGCCGGCACCCGCCATTCCGCCCCCACCGTCCCCCTGCCCGCCGCCTGGGAGCAGTTAACTCATCTATGGCCAGCGCCATCATTCAATGTCGGTTAACACGGCGATCAGCCTTGATACATTAAATAAACTCATTATCAGCAGAGGTATACATGTAGATGGCGGCGAATGAACGACATACTGGCGTCTAAATCGTCCTGTTCCGGGGAGGGGGAAGGTGAGACATGCCCAAGAAAGCCAAGCGCAAGAAATCGGCCAAGTCAGCCGCAAGTCCCAAGCAGCCCGAGATGCAGGATCTGAGGGCATTCGTTCGTGCTCAAGGAACGACATTCCTGGAAGACGCTAACGTAACTTCGATCGGCATCGGTTTCAAGGATGATGGTGGTGTCCCGACTGACCAGCTATGCGTCCAGTTCACTGTGCGCGAGAAAGCGGACGGCGTGGCGCTGGAGGCGCTCGACACAGAACCGATACCTGAGACGGTGCGCGTCGGTGACTTCGACGTGCCGACCGACGTGATTCAGCGCGACTACGAGGCGTCTTACGAACTCTTGGCCGCAGAGGAGAAGAGCGATCGCAAGCGCCGTCGCGCGGTTCTCACGCCGGGGATCAGCGTCAGCCACCCCGCAGGGACGGCCGGCACCCTTGGGGGCATTGTTTTTGATGCGAAGGATGGGGCAGCTTGCATGCTCAGTAACTGGCACGTTCTCCATACCGGCAAGGGTGAGATTGGCGACCAGGTTGTACAACCTGGGCCATATGATGACAACCGGACGGAGGTCAACGGCGCGGGTACGCTTGTCCGGAGCCACCTGGGAGTGGCTGGTGACTGCGCGATCGCACGCATCGAGGAAAGAGGCATCGATCCAAGCGTGCTGGATCTAGACGCCCCCATTGCACGACTCGCGCGAGCTGAGCTGGGCGATCGAGTAGTGAAGTCCGGTCGCACGACGGGCGTTACCTTCGGCATCGTGCGCCGTGTCGACACCTATGGTCAAGATCAGGTATGGCGGCGTTGGCGAAGAAATCATCGGGGGGTTCGAGATCGGTCCAGATCCCGATCACCCCGCCGCCGAGAACGAGATCAGTCGCGGAGGCGACTCCGGGGCGGCATGGCTGGTTTCCGATGGTGCGGGCTCTGCGACAGACATCATGGTAGGGCTGCACTTCGCGGGCGAGTCGACCGGCAACCCGGACGAGCATGCACTGGCCTGCTATGCCCACGCGGTGTTTGAGAAGCTGGAGATATCACTGACCCCGCCGGCTGAGCCCCATGGGTCGGATGCCGCCGAGTACCAACCAGTGGGATACGACCCGGAGTTCCTTGCCCGGCGGATCCGCGCGCCAAAGCTGCACGGAGCGGCCGCCACGGATGCCTATATGCTTGACGGCTCGCCACTGATCCACTACACGCACTTCTCGGTCTGCCTGAGCAAGAGCCGCAGGTTGGCTCATTTCGTCGCGTGGAACATCGACGGTGGATACATGAGGAGGCTCAGCCGCAAGGGGATCAGGTTCACTCACGATGGGCGCGTGGACCGAGACTGCCAGGTGGGCAACGAGGCGTATATTCACAACAAGCTTGACCGGGGGCACATCGCGAGACGAGCCGACCTCTGCTGGGGACCACTCCCGGAGGCTCACCAGGCGAACGTGGATTCATTCTACTGGACGAACATCGTCCCGCAACACGAGGCGTTCAATCAATCCCACAAGCACGGACTGTGGGGGCGGCTCGAGAACGCGATTTTCGATGATGTCGACATCCAGGATCTCCGCACCTCGGTGATGGCCGGGCCCATTCTCACCGACCAGGATATTGAGTACCGAGGAATCACGGTTCCAGGCGCCTACTGGAAGGTCATCGCGTACGTCGACGAACAGGACGGTGAACTCAAGACGGCGGCATACATTCTCACCCAGGATGACCTCCTATATGACATTGAGGGCATCGATCTGGACCCGTTCCGACTGTGGCAGGTATCCCTTATGGACCTGGAAAGCCGCGTTCCGGTGCGCTTCGGGGACTTGAAGGAAGATGACACGTTCGCCCCGGAGCAGCTCCCCGAGGCTTTTGATGTCTCGGGGCCAGTGCCTGAGGTGCGCGAGATCACATCAAGGGCCGACCTGTGACCGGCGGCGGGGCGCCGGAGGCTGCTAGGCCTTCGCGTCCCAGCCCCGGTCGGCGTACCACTTCTGGAGGAACTCCTCGCCGCGCTTGAGGCTGGTCTCAAGCCAATCGCGGTGGTCGGCGAACCAGCGGAACGTCGCGCGCATGCCCTCTTCCCACTCCACCTCGGGCTCCCAGCCCAGGGCACGGAGCTTGTCGCCATTCAGCGAGTAGCGGATGTCGTGCCCCGGTCGATCCTTCACGTAACTGATCAGCGAGTCCGGCTTGCCCAACTCATCGAGCATCAGCCGGATCACTTCCATGTTCGGACGCTCGTTGCCGCCCGGCACGTTGTAGGCCTCGCCGGGCTCGCCCTTCTCAATGAGGAGTTCGATCGCGCGGCAGTTGTCGGCGACGTGCAGCCAGTCGCGGACCTGCATGCCATCTCCGTAGATCGGCAACGGCTCATCGCGCAGCGCGCGATAGCAGAATAGCGGGACGAGTTTCTCCGGGTACTGGCTCGGACCATAGTTGTTGGCAGCGCGATGGATGACCACGGGCATGTCGTATGTGGCGTGGTAGGCATAACCCATCCGGTCGGCGCCGGCCTTGCTAGCAGAGTAGGGGTTACGCGGATTCAGGGGCGATGTCTCGACGAAGGCCTCGCCCGGCGCGTGACCGTAGACCTCATCGGTGGAGATGAGGATGAACCGCCCAACACCTGCCTGGCGAGCGGCCTCAAGCATGTTGAACGTGCCCATCACGTTCGTGCGGACGGCGCCGCCGGGCCCATGGATCGAACGGTCGACATGGCTCTCCGCCGCGAAGTGAACAACCACATCGCGGCCTTCGACGGCCGCTGCCGCCGCTTCCGGATCGCAAATGTCGCCCTGGGTGAATTCCACGCGAGGGTCGTCGGGCAGGTTGTCCGCGCTGCCGGCATACGTCAGCGCGTCGAGCACGCGGACTGAGCAATCGCTGCTGTTGAGCATGTGCCTAACGAAGTTGGACCCGATGAAACCCGCCCCGCCCGTCACTAATAAATCCACGTTATCCACCTTATCAACATTATTATTCACATATCGGATTATAGCTGATACCGACTGCTTGCGCAATACTTGCTGGGGTCAACGTAGGGGCCGCGTCAAACGCCTTCCGAAAACGCGCGGGTCAGCTCATCTTGGTCAAAACGAGAGAGCGGCACCCAGCCCGCGGGAGAGTCGATGCGGACCACGCCTGGATGCTCCGTGGCGACGCCGATCTGGGTGCAGTCGATCCCCGCTTCGGCGCAGGCGTCGTAGGCTCCCAGCACATCGTCCGGCGCGACAGCGGCGAGCAGCGTCCCAGAGGCGATCAGACCGAGCGGGTCAAGCCCCAGCGCCGTGCAGAAGCGTTCCGAGTGCGGCAGGCGTTGGATCCTGTCTCCTTCGACGTCGATGCCGACGCCACCGGCCTCAGCCATCTCCCAGATCCCAGTTGCCAGCCCGCCCTCTGTCGGGTCGTGCATCGCGTGGACACAGACAGCCGAGGTCAGAGTTTGGGCATCTCGCACAACGCTAATCCCGGGGCTGAAGAGGTACTCGGCCGCTTCCGCGAGTTCAGCCTCCGAGCACCCACGGTCGGTCAGTCGGCCTGCCAGCTCGCGCGCGAGGATGCTGGCGCCCTCGACGGCGATGCCCTTCGTCATCAGGATCGCATCGCCCGCGCAAATCCCGGTAGGCAAGACTAGTTGGTCGCGGTCAACCTCCCCGAGCATCTGCCCGGAGATGATCGGCCGATCGATCCCGAACGTCACCTCGGTGTGCCCGCCGATGAGCGACGCGCCAATCTCATCGCAGGCGTCGCGGATCTGCGCTAGGATGGTGGTGACGAGGTCGGGGGTCGTCGCGTTCTCCGGCAGGAGAACCGTGGCCAGAAACCACCGAGGTCGGGCGCCCGAGCAGGCTATATCGTTCGCGTTCACGTTGACCGCGTACCAGCCGACCTCATCGGTGGCGAAGGTGACCGGGTCGCTCTTGGCGACAAGGCAGCGATCGCCGAAGTCCAAGACGGCGACGTCGCAGCCGATACCAGGGCCGAGCAGAACGCGTGGGTCGGTGATGTCGCGTGATCCGAGGAGAGCCGCGAGGAATTCGGGGTCGAGCTTGCCTACGGGAAGCGGGTCGGTCGACATGGTCGACGCTCCTGGCTAGGCTGGCGTGTCGGCGAGGACATCGGGAAGTTCGGCCGCCGATGGCAGAACGAGGCGCGCGCCGACCTCGGCGAACTTCTCGCGAGTGCCGGTGGTCGTCAGCACGCCGATTGCGTGGGCACCGACTTCGCGAGCCGTCTCGACATCCGTGTGGTGGTCGCCAACGATCACGGCGAGTTCCGGCGGACAGTCCAGCGCCGCCAGCGTTCGCTCGAGGTGCCCGGGATGCGGCTTCACGTTCTCAACATCATCGCGGGCGAAGAGCACCGCGCACGGCAAGGGGTGATGCTCCAGCACCAACTCGCACCCCTCGCGCGAATTGCGAGTGAAGATTCCCATTGCGTAACCACGCTCCGCGAGGGTGTCCAGAGCATCGACGACGCCCGGGAACGGCTCGGCGCCGCGACAGGCGTCCAGCTCGCCTTGCCTTACGATCTCCATCGATTCGCGACGAATCGTATCCGCGCGGTCCAAATCGACCCTCGCACAGATACTGTCGATCATCTCGAGGATATAGCGCTGGAAGAGCGCTTCGTCCCAGACATCCTCGGCGATGAAGAACTCGCGCAGACGCGCGCGGATGGCGCCAAAATCGATATTCGTCTCGGCGAGGGTGCCATCAAAATCGAAGACCACCACGCGCACGGGCGGGAACGGTTCCTGGGGGGGCAAAGTGACGTGACCTCCGACCGTCAGGCGGAGACGATCTCGGCGCCTCTAGCCAGCGCCTGCATGTTGATCTCGACCAACTGAGGGCGCTTCTTGAGCTGCGCGGCGACGGCGTCCTTGACGCTCTGCAGCTCGACCGCGCCCGACGCCGCGACGTACGCGCCCAGCATGATGCTGTTGGCGACACGCTCGTTGCCCATCTCAAGCGCAATCTCATTCGCCGCGATCTCCAGCACCTGGACATCATCTCGGTCGACCGGGTCCGCCGCGAGCGATGTGTTGATGACGAGCAGGCCGCCAGGCCGGACAGTGGGAGCGTGCTTCTTGACGGCAGTCGACTCGAGCGCCACGACCGCGGAGGGCTCGCCGACGGTCGGGCTGCCGATACCGCGATCGGAAACAACCACCGTGCAGTTGGCCCAGCCGCCACGGACCTCGGGCGAATAGCTCGGCAGAAACGAGACCATCTTCCCCTCGTTCATGGCGGCAACGGCCAGCATCTGGCCCATGGTTATGAGCCCCTGGCCGCCGATTCCAGCGAAGATAACATCACTGCGCATGCGTCACTCCTTGGCGACTGCCCCACGCCCCGCCCGCTACTCCGGCGACTTGTAGACGCCGAGCGGGTACTGCGCTTGCATCTCTTCCTTCAGCCACTCGATCGATTGTTCGCGGGTCTTGCCCCACATGGTCGGGCAGATGCTGAGGACTTCGACTAGGCTGAACCCCTTGCCGTCGGCCTGGATCTGCACGGCTTTCTTGATGGCTCGGGCGGCGTTGCGTATAGCCTTCGGGTCGGTGGTGGTCACTCGCTCCACGTAGGTGGCGCCCTCGAGCGTGGAGATCAGTTCGCTGATTCTGATGGGGTAACCCTCGCGACTCGGATCGCGCCCCTGGGGAGACGTCGTGGTCTTCTGGCCGATCAGCGTGGTGGGGGCCATCTGCCCCTGGGTCATGCCGAAGACGGCGTTGTTGATGAAGATGCAGGTGATCGATTCACCACGAGCCGCCGCGTGGACGACCTCGGCAATGCCGATGCCCGCGAGGTCGCCGTCTCCCTGGTAGGTCAGGACTATGGTCTCGGGGTCCACGCGCTTGACGCCGGTCGCGACGGCCGGTGCCCGACCGTGTGGAGCCTGGATCGAGTCGGTGTCGAAGAACTTGTATGCCCAGACGGCGCACCCCACCGGGGCGATGACGACCGAGCGGTCCTTCAGCCCGAGATCTCCAATGGCCTCAGCGACCAGCCGCATGGTCGTGCCATGGGTGCAGCCGGGACAGAAGGTGAGCGCGATGTCCTCGAGCGCATCCGGGCGCCCGGCGACGCACTCCATGCCCTCGGGGACAGCAGTCTGCGTGTCCGTCATTGTGGTTCTCCGGTCGCGCAGGTCCGTCAGCGACCCGCGATGTCTCTGAGTTTGGCCGAGATCTCCTCCGGCGTGATCATCAGCCCGCCCATCTTGCGAAGCAGGCTGACCTCGGACCGATCGCCGACCGCGACGCGGACGTCCTCGACGAGCTGGCCCGCCGAGGCCTCAACAACCAGCGTCTTCGGCGCAACCCCGGCCCACTTACCGAGCGGCTCGTACGGGAACGGGAAGAGGCTGATGGGTCGCACGAGACGGGCGCGGATGCCCTCGTCGGCCGCGATTTCCATTGCGGTCTCGCAACAACGCGCGGGAATGCCGTAGGCGACGATCAGTATCTCGGGATCATCGTCCCCGAGCTCCTTCCACCGGACCTGCTCGCGCGCGACGCGCTCGTACAGTTCAACCAGGTCTTGGTTCTTGGCCTCGAGATCGGGCGGCTGGTCATATAACGAGTTAATCACGTTGCGCGCGCGATTCCCGCGCTTGCCGCCGACGGCCCACGGTTTCTCTGGCTGCGCGGCGGAATCGCGTGGCCGCACCTTTACCGGCTCCATCATCTGCCCCAGAGCCGCTTCGCTGAGGATCATCACCGGGTGGCGATACATGTCAGCGATGTCGAAGGCCTCGCACGTCAGGTCGTATAGCTCCTGCAGCGTCGACGGCGAGAAGGTGATCATCCGCCCGTCGCCATGGCCCGCGCCGCGCGTTGCGAGCCAGTAGTCGGATTGGCTGGTGCCGATGTTACCGAGTCCAGGTCCGCCGCGCGCGATGTTGATGACGACGCACGGGACCTCCGAGCCGATGATGTACGAGAGCCCCTCCTGCATCAGCGAGATGCCCGGGCCCGACGATGATGTCATGACCCTCGCGCCGGCGGCGGCGGCTCCGTAGACCATGTTGATCGCCGCGACCTCCGACTCGGCCTGCAGGTACACGCCGCCGACCTCCGGCAGGTGGAGGGCCATGTACTCGGGGATCTCATTCTGCGGCGTGATGGGATATCCGAAGAAGTGCCGGCATCCGCCCGCGAGGGCGCCCTCTCCGGCCGCTTCGTTACCCTTCATGAAGATCGTATCGCGCTCAACCGACAAACTGTTGCCTCCGTGCGCGCCGCGCGGCTATTCTTCGCGCTTGGCGCGGTAGACGGTTATGCACATGTCCGGGCAGACGAGCGCGCACTGCGCGCACCCGGTGCAGTCATCCATGTCGACAACCTCGGACGGATGGTAGCCCTGAGCGTTGGTCTCCGTGCTGATCCGCAGGTTGTCCTTCGGGCAGTGATCCACGCACCAACCGCACGATTTGCAGCGGTCGGTCCGCACGACGATAAATGCTCGAGATGCAGTCTTGTCTGTCATGTGAGCATCCTCAAGGCACATCCGTTTAGCCCCGCTCCCACGGGGGGCGCAAGTAGGACGTCAGAGGTAATACAGGCACGTCGACGACCTCGGCAATCTCGCTCGCCAGCTCCGCGGGGCAGCATGCGCACGAAACCGGCACGCCGAGTATCTGGCCCAAATCTCGCGCATGCTGAAGTCCATCCAACACATCTTCAGACACCGTGTCCTTGCCGATGTTTCCGTTGGCAATGACGCCCGCGTAGGGAAGCCCCGTAACAGAGCTGATCTGATCGGTCAGATCGGCCATCTGCCGAGGGTCAGAGGCTCCCGGACGGCGCGGGTTGACGACGAAGTACATGTTCGCGTCGCGAGCCCTGAACGCCTCCTGCCAGTGGGTCAGAACCCCCGCTCCGTGACGCTGTCCGCCGATGTCAATCACCAGCCCGCTACCTGAATCAGCCAGGGCTCTGGGCATCTGCGTGGGAAGGAGCGGCGTGTCAAACGCCGCCCCCACGCCCTCTGGGGCCAGGACCGTAACGCCGGCCTCGGTCAGCGGGGCGACGTGTTCTCGCGACCGGAAGTACGGCGTCACGACATCGAGGTCGGCGAGATACGTCGGGCACTCCGCGGCCCAGCGGATGGCCAGGTTAATGGCGATCTCGGTCTTGCCACTGCCAAAGGGTCCCGCGAGAATTGCCACGCCGGGCGGCGTCAAGTCGAGCGGTAGGGCGTCAGTCGGCATCTTCTTCCCGGTCGGTGCGTGATTTGGGTGGAGGTCAGCGACCAGCAAGGCCAGGGGTGGTTGCGCCCACCGTCATAACTAACGCGCAGATGGGGGGATTCGCTCCCGTCCGCGCGGGACGCGTTACCGCGCGCCCGCCTTCTCAGCCGACGCGCGTTGAGCCTCAGCATCAGCCAACAACTCCGCCGCGTGTTCGAGAGCGGCCCGGTCGCCCTCGCCGGCACCGAGCATCCGCGCAATCTCGGTCACGCGCTCGTCATCGGCCAGGGCACGAACCGCAGCCACCGTGCGGCCGTCGACCACGTGCTTGTCGGCATGGAATTGCCGATCCGCGAGTCGCGCAATCTGCGGAAGGTGGGTCACGCAGAGCACCTGCGCGCGCCGGCTGAGGTCGGCGATCTTGCGTCCCACCGCGTGGGTCGCCTGTCCGCCGATCCCCGCGTCGACCTCATCGAAGACGACCGTCTCGATCTCGTGGCCGCGCGAGCACAGCGATTTGAGCAGCAGCATGATTCGCGACAGCTCTCCACCGGAGGCAATGCTCGCCAACGGTTTCATCGGTTCGCCCGGGTTTGCAGAGAACGCGAATTGGCACTGGTCGATGCCTGTCTCGTCCGCCTGCCAGGGGCCGTTCTCGCCGTCGATCAGCCCGCGTTCGTCCGCGACCCGAGACAGCTCGACGCTCAGTTGGCCCTCCTGCATTCCCACATCGGCGAGATCGCGCGTCAACGCGTCCCCGAGCCGCTTCGCGGCGTCGCCACGGGCCGCCGAGAGCTGCGCGGCGAGGGCCCCGGCCTCGGCGGCCAGCACCTTCAGGTCCGCATCCAGTTCGGCGAGCCGATCGTCGGCGTTTTCGAGGTCGTGGAGTTTCTGACGCGCAGACTCGGCGTGTGCGATGAGTTCGGCAACTGAGTCGCCATACTTGCGCTTCAGGCGAGATATGAGCGCCAGGCGTTGTTCGATCGCGTCGAGCCCGGAGGGGTCGGCCTCAATGCCCTCGGCATAGTCGCTGACCCGGCCGGCGATGTCCTCAAGCTGTATGGCCGTCGTCTCGAGAGAGGCCGACAGCTCGTCGAGACTGGCGTCGAGCTTGGCCAGATCAGCCAGCCGGCCAACGGCCTCGCGAACGGCGTCGACGGCGGAGAGGACCTCGTCGGATTCGCCCGTCAGCAGATCGCGCGCCACCATGGCGCCCTCGCTCAGCCGCTCCGCATTTGCCAGGCGCCCTCGCGTGACAAGCAGATCATCTTCCTCGTCCGGCTTGAGGCCGGCGGCGTCGAGTTCCTCGAGTTGGAATCTCAACAGATCGACTTCCTGAAGCCGATCGCGAGCGGCGGCGGCGAGCGCGTCGCGCGCAGCCTTAGCCTCCCTGAAGGACGCGTAACCCTCCGCATAGGCGTCGAGGCGTTTCTTCACGGCTGAACCGCCAAATGCATCCAGGAAGCGCAGGTGGTTTTCGTCGTGGATGAGCGCCTGGTGTTCATGCTGACCGTGGATGTCAACGAGGCGATCGCCGATGCTACGGAGCGCGCTGAGTGGCACGGATCGCCCGTTCACGCGGCAGCGAGTCCGGCCCGTGGCGGAGACGATGCGGGTGAGGATGAGCGTGTTCTCAGCATCCGGCTCGACGCCGGCCTCGGTTGCGGCTTCGAGAGCCTTGGGGGCGTTCGTCGCGTCGAAGGTAGCCTCTACGATGGCCTGATCGGCGCCGGTCCTGACGCTATCAGGGGGAACGCGCTCGCCGATGGCGGCGCTGAGGGCATCGATGGTGATGGACTTGCCGGCGCCGGTCTCACCCGTGATCGCCATGAAACCGCCGGCGAGTTCAACCCGCAGTTCCTCGATGAGCGCAAACTCCTTGATGTAGAGTTCCGTGAGCACCTCGGCTAACCACCTCGGTCAGGAGTTGCGCGCGCCAGCAGACACGACTCAGTGAGACACGCCCCAGTTCAGCTTATCGCGCAGCCGGCTGTAGAACGATGTCCCGCCCACGCGAACCAGGCGCGCTCGGAATTCGGCTCGCCGGACCTCAACGACATCGCCCGGCGCGAGCTTCGCGAAGTGCCGCCCGTCGACGTGCAGGACCAAGTCGTCCGTGTCGTCGTTCTTGTGGGCGATCTCGACACAGACGACGGTGTCTGGGCCGACAACCACCGGACGCGTCTGCAGCGTGTGCGCGCAGATCGGAGTGATGATGAACGACTCCACGTCGGCGCTCACGACAGGCCCGCCCGCCGAGAGCGAGTATGCCGTGGAGCCCGTCGGTGTCGCGATGATGAGCCCATCGCCAGAGTAGCGCGCAACTTCCTCGCCATCGAGCGAAATCCCAAACCTCAGCACCCGAGAGAATGACAGGACCCCGACGACGGCATCGTTGAGCCCGGGCCAAGACCCCAGCACCTCGTCTCCGCGGCGCACGGAGGCTTGAAGCATCAAACGCTCTTCGATCTGGAAGTTACCGGCGAGGATGTCGTCGAGCCTCTCGTGGAGCAACTCGAGGCGGCTGTCGGCCAGGAAGCCGAAGCTGCCCATGTCAATTCCCAGCACGGGCACACCAAGCGGCGCGGCGTGGCGGGCGGTGTGCAGGAGGCTTCCGTCTCCGCCCAAGACGATGACGAGATCCGCGTTGACGATCTCCTCGTGGGGCATCGTGTCACAGGAGATGCCCGTTGCCTCGGCGACCTCACTCGGCGCCTGCAAGCGCACGCCCGCGTCGTGGAGGGCCCGTGCGAGCGGCGCGGCAGCGTCTCGCGCCGGCTCTCGGTGCAGGGAAACATACAGGCCCACCGTCCCAATTGGGCCGTTCCCCGACTTGCTGGTGGCCACTCGGCACGCCCCCTAGTTGTCCTCGAGTCGGCGCAGGTTCTCCTTCGCCTTCTCGTAATTCGGATCGACCTCAATCGCCTTCTTGTACTGGGCCTTCGCCTCTTCAATCTTGCCCTGCTTCTCGTATAGCACGCCGAGGTTGTTCAGCGCCGGAACGTAGTTCGCATCCTGGGCCAGCCCCTGGCGGAAGTGCGCCAGAGCCTCGTCGAGCTGGTCGCGCTCCATATAGATGAGCCCGACGTTGTTGTGGGCCTCGACGTTGTTCGTATCGTACTGCAGGCACTGCAGGTACTCGGGGAGTGCCTGGTTGACTTCGCCTTTGCGATAGAGGGCGTTGGCGAGGCCGCAGTGGGCGCTGGCCTCGCGCGGGAATTTCTCGACCGTGGCGCGCCAGTGCTCCAGCGCCTCCGTCTCGTCTTCTCCGCATCCCTCAAGCGCGAGGCCCAGGTTGATGAATGCCTTCACGTAACTATCGTCAGCCGCCATGGCCGCGCGGAAATGCTCGATGGCGTCGCAGGGACGGTCCTGCTTGTAGATCACCACTCCCAGGTTGTTCAGGCAAGCGGGATCCGCGTCATTGAGCGGCGATGCCGTCGAGTATGCGGTTTCCGCGAGCGGAAGGTCGCCCAGCGCGTCGGCGGACAGGCCGAGGTTGTACCAGGCCTCGAAGGAATCATCGCGGAGCGTGGTGGCTCGTTGCAGCGCGTCGCGCGCGGGCTCATGCTTGCCCTGGCTGTAAAGGGCGATCCCGTGCCCCAGATGCGCGTCGAAGATGCCAGAGTCGATCCGAATAGCGGCGGCGTAAGCAACTTCCGCCTCGCCCCATTGGGCAAGCTTGCTGCGAAGCCATCCGAGCTGGACGAAGCAGTCCGAGCAGCTCGGGTTCAGCCGAGCGGCTTCCTCATAGCGAGGCGCGGCTTTCTCATGCTCGTCGGCATCCTTCAGCGCGCGGCCGAAGCTCTTGTGGACATCGGGATCGTCGGGCTTGAGCGCGATGGCGTCATGGAAGCGGTTGAACGCCTTGTCCCAGTCGCGCAGGCGAGAGTGCGTGATCGCCAGGTTGTAGACCGGGAAGAAGTACTTGGGGTTGATCTCAATGGCTCGCTCGTATGCCGCGACGGCCTGGTTGAGCAAGGCGATGGCGCCCTGGCGGTCCGGCTCGAGCAGCGGGGTGCCCTTCTCCAGGTAAGCGTTACCGAGGTTGTTGAGCGCGACATCGTAGTCCGGGTCGGCCTCGGTGGCTGCGGTAAGGTGCTCAATCGCTTCATCCCACGCCTTCAGTTCGTAGCACGTTGTGCCGAGCCAGGTGAGGACGGTGGGGTTATCCGGATAGGCCTCAAGCGCCTCGGTGAACTTGGCCTTGGCCTCGGTGAAACTCTCGGCGTTGTAGGCCTGAACGCCGGCGTCGAAGGCAGCGCGTCCCGGATCCGCGGGCGCGTCATCCTGAGCGCAGATCGGAATTGCAGCGAGCATGAGAACCAGCATTGTTGACAGTAGCTTCATGGTTAACGCCCTCCCTGGCTGTCGTGGCCCGCGGCGTCGCGCGCACGTGTGTCAGCCGCGTCGGACAGCCCGTCGGTCGCCGCGGCCTTAAACGTCTCGGAAAGGGATTCGGCGTCGAGGCCGCACTCCCTCATAAGCACGTCCGTGCTGCCGTGCGGGATGAAGCGGTCGGGAACGCCGACACGCCGGACGGCGGCGGCTACACCCCGATCAGACAGCAACTCCAGCACCGAAGAGCCGAAGCCCCCGGCCAGCGCGTTCTCCTCAACGGTGACGACCCGCGGGATGCGCGCGGCCAAATCGCAGATGAGTTCTTCATCGAGAGGCTTGGCAAACCGAGCGTTCACGACAGTCGCCGACAAACCCTCCTCGCGAAGGGTCCCAGCGGCCGCCAGCGAGGTCTCAACGCACGATCCGATCGCGATCACGAGCACGTCATCGCCTTCGGTCACGACCTCTGCCTTGCCGATTTCAAGCGTTTCGGGCAGTTCGGGGATCGCCGCGCCCCGCCCTGCTCCGCGCGGATAGCGAATCGCGCTGGGGCGCTCTGATTCAAGCGCGGTCACCATCATCCGGCAAAGCTCGGCCTCGTCGCGCGGCGCCATGACGACCAGGTTCGGGATGTGGCGCAGGTAGCTGATATCGAAGGTCCCGTGGTGCGTGGGGCCGTCATCGCCAACGAGACCCGCGCGGTCGAGCATGAAGAGCACGGGCAGATTCTGCAGGCAGACATCATGCACGACTTGGTCGTAGGCGCGCTGCGTGAATGTCGAGTAGATCGCAACGACAGGCCTCATGCCCGAGGCGGCCAGCCCGGCGGCGAAGGTCACCGCGTGCTGCTCGGCCATGCCGACATCGAAGCATCGGGCGGGCATCGCCTCTCGGAGGAACTCGACGCCCGTCCCGTCGAGCATCGCGGCTGTTACGCCAACGATTCGCGGGTCGCGATGGGCGCACTTGGCCAACTGCTCGCCGAAGACAGCGGAGTAGGACTTCCCGCTCTTGGCGTTCTTGGGCTGGCCAGTGTCGCGCTCAAACGGCGGCGTGCCATGGAAGTTTCGCGGCGACTCCTCGGCCGGAGCGTAACCCGCGCCCTTACGGGTGGCGAGGTGGAGTATCACCGGCCCGTCGAGGCTGACCGCGTGCTCCATTGTCTCGGGAAGCTCGCGCATGTTATGCCCATCGATCGGACCAAGGTACGTGAATCCCAACTCCTCAAACAGCATGCCCGGCACGACAAGTTGCTTGACCGCGTCACGCGTCCGGTCCATCGCCTGGAGCAGATGGTCGCCGAGCGGAACGTTTTCGAGCAGATGCGCCACGTCTTCACGCGCGCGGCGAACAAAGGGCTCGACCACGGTCGCCCGGAGGTTCGACAGGTAGTTCGACATCGCGCCAACATTGCCGGAGATCGACATCTCGTTGTCGTTGAGGATAACCAGCATGTCAGCCTTGAGCGCGCCCGCTTGATTCAGCGCCTCAAAGGCCATCCCGCCGGTCAACGCGCCGTCGCCGATCACCGCGACGATCTTCTCGGTGCTCTGACGAAGATCGCGGGCCTTGGCTAGCCCAAGGGCGGCCGAAATCGACGTGCTGCCATGCCCGGCGCCGAAGGCATCATGCTCGCTCTCGGTCCGCGAGGGAAAGCCGCTCAACCCGCCGTGCTGGCGGATCGTGGCGAAGCGATCCTTGCGGCCGGTGAGCAGTTTGTGCACGTAGCACTGATGGCCGACGTCCCAGACGATCTTGTCCTTCGGCGAATCGAGGACGCGGTGCAGCGCGATGGTCATCTCGACCACGCCAAGATTCGACGCAAGGTGCCCGCCCGTCGCGGAGACAGTGCTGATCAGCTCCTGGCGGATCTCCTCGGCGAGTTCCACAAGCTGGTCGAGCGTTAGATCCCGCAAGTCGCGGGGCGAGTCAATCGCATTCAGTAGTCGCGGCATTGGTCTATTCCCTATAGCGGGTGGCTACGAAAGTCGGAACTCGTCGTCTTCGACCGGCTCCGGGTCTGGCTCTTCGGCGCTCTCGGCGAGCACCTGCTCGATGCGCGTCTCGGCCTCCTGGAGCTTCTGCGTGCATAACGCGCGAAGCCCCATGCCTTCCTCAAAGCGCTTGAGCGAATCCTCGAGGGACATCTGGCCGTCCTCGAGGCCTTCCACGATCTCTTCCAGCCGCGTGAGAGCCTGTTCGAAGGTCGGCTCGTCAGACGCGGCAGCAGCATTCCCGGTAACGGGACCGGAATCGCTCATGCGGTCCCCTCCTCGTCATGGGGAATTGTTGAGAGTGTCTTCGCGAGGACAGCGCCCCGTTGAAGCGTTACTTCAACGTCCTCCCCCGGTTTCACCTGCGTGGAGCTGGTCACGACGGCGCCGTCGGCGGCGCGCCGGGTAATGCTATACCCTCGGCCTAACACCGCCGGAGGGCCTAGAGCCTCGAGCTTCCCGCCAAGCGCGTCGAGCCGGGCGGCGAGACGCTCAGTCCGAGTGCGGGCGCCATCGACAAGAAGCCGCGTGGCGTCATCAACCCGCATGGTGGCTTCCTCGAGCATCCGCTCGGGCTGGCGCAGCCCCGGGCGCGTGCAAACGTTGTCGAGCGTTGCCCTGGCCCGCTGGGCCTGGCCCTGCAAGGCTCTCGCCAGCCGCGGGCCGACGGACTCCAGCACGGACAGGAACTCCTGCGCGTCCGGCACGGCGATCTCACCGGCGGCCGATGGCGTCGGCGCGCGCACGTCAGCAACGAGATCGGCGATCGTCGTATCGGTCTCGTGGCCGACAGCGCTGATGATCGGCAGGCGGCTGGCGAAGATCGCGCGCGCGACCTGTTCGTCGTTGAAGGCCCACAGGTCCTCAAGCGACCCGCCGCCACGGCCGACGATCGCGATGTCGATGCCCGAGAGCGTGTTCGCCCGCTGGATCGATTTCACGATGCTCGCCGGCGCGCCCTCGCCCTGAACGAGGGTCGGGATGATCACGAGCCGCGTCATCGGCCAGCGGCGGCTGATGACGCTCACCATATCTCGCACGGCCGCGCCTGTTGCCGATGTAACCAGCGCGATGGCCGATGCGAAGGGCGGGATCTGGCGTTTGCGGGATGGGTCAAACAGCCCCTCCGCGTCGAGCTTCGTCTTGAGCGCTTCCAGAGCTGCCGCGAGATCGCCCATCCCGTCAGGCCGCATCCGGCGGACGAGAAGCTGGTAGCGTCCGGCCTTCTCGTAGACGGTGACCTCGCCGGTGGCGACGACGCGCTGGCCGCTCTCGGGCTCAAACGGAAGATGCTGCGCCGAGCCGCGGAAACAGACGCAGCTCAACGTAGAGTGTTCGTCCTTCAGCGAGAAGTAGAGATGGCCCGAGCGGTGCCGAGTGAAATTGCTGATCTCACCCACGACCTCGACATCGCGCAGCAGCTCGCTACGTTCGATGAGCTGCTTGACGTGAGTGGTGATCTCGCGGACCGTCAGCGGCCCGCCACCGCCCGCGTGGCCGGGCGCCGCCGCGCTGTCGTCTCGGCGGGCATCGGCGTCCAGGAATGGATCGCTCTGGTAGACCATGCGGTGCCTACTGCTCTTGTTGAGGTGCTTCGTCGGGAACGGGTTCTGCCGGCTCTTCCTTCAGTTTCGCGCCGAGGATCCCGTTCACGAACTTTGAGGATTCGGGTCCGCCGAAATCGCCGGCGACCTCGACCGCCTCGTTGACGATGACCGCCGGCGCGTGCTCGTCGAGCGAGAGTTCCCACAAAGCGATGCGGAGGATCGTCCGGTCCGTTACTGATTGACGCCCAACCGGCCAGTGGGTCGCGATTCTATTGATGATCTCATCGATGCCGTCGCGGTCGGTGCAGACGCCGTTGATGATCCTGACCGCATACTCAAGGGCTTCCTCGCGGATGTGGTCTACGTGGCGGTCCTTCTCCGGCCACTCCTCAATCGCCAGGGCGAGGATGTCCTGAATCGCGGAGATGGCGGCCGAGGCGCGGAGGTCAAGAAGATCGGCGCGGTAGAGCGCGGCGAGGGCCAACTCGCGAGCGCGGCGCCGAGCCCCCGACTTTCGCGGCTTCCTGGGGCGTTCTTCCGTGGTCATATCGCGCCTACCCGAGCCTGCGGGGCAAGAAGAGCGTGTCGACCTGGCCGTCGCGGAAGAACCGGTTGCCGAGGATGCGTAACTGGTACGGGATGATCGTCTTGATGCCCTCAATCGTCATCGACCGTAGCGCGGCCTCCATGCGAGCGATGGCCGTGTCTCGGTCCGGAGCCCAGCAGATCACCTTCGCGATCATGGGATCGTAGTGGCTGCTGACGACGCTGCCGGTCGTGACGCCGCTGTCGACGCGCACGCCGGGCCCCGTCGGCGGCACCCATTCGGTGATCTCGCCGGGGCTGGGGTTGAAGTTGTTGTCGCTGTCGACGGCGAGGATCCGGCACTCCATGGCGTGGCCGTTGAACCAGATAGACCCCTGCTCGCAGGCGAGCTTCTCACCCGCCGCCACGCGGATCTGCTCCTTCACGATGTCAACGCCGGTCAGCATCTCCGTCACGGGATGCTCGACCTGGACGCGGGCGTTGGCCTCGAGGAAGTAGAACTTCCCGTTCGGCTCAACGAGGAACTCGACTGTCCCCGCGCCTTCGTAGCCGGCCGTCTCCGCAAGGCGCACCGCAGCCTCGCCGAGTTTGCGCCGCAGCGATCTGCGGACGCCCGGGGCCGGGGCTTCCTCGAGGATCTTCTGGCGGCGTAGCTGTAGCGAGCAGTCACGCTCGCCCAAGTGGACAACGTTGCCGTGCGAGTCGGCCAACACCTGAACCTCGATGTGACGGGCGACGGGGATGAACTTGTCGATATACAGTCGATCGTCGCCGAATGCGGCGAGCGATTCGGCCCGGGCGGTCTCGAAGGCTTGCGCCATCTGCTCGTCGTTGTGGACGTCGCGAATCCCGCGGCCGCCACCACCCGCAACAGCCTTCAGCAAGATCGGGTAGCCCAACTCGTTAGCGATGATCAGCGCTTCGCTGGGCGACTCGATGACCTCGCGACTGCCGGGGATGTACGGAACTCCCGCCTCTTCGGCGAGTTGGCGGGCGCGAACCTTGTCGCCGAGCATCTCGATGACTTCCGCTGACGGGCCGATGAAACTCAGCTTGCAGGCCTCGGCGACCTCGGCGAACCGAGGCGTCTCCGAGAGGTTTCCGTAGCCGGGGTGGATCGCATCGGCGCCCGTGATGATGGCGGCGCTGATGATGTTGGGCATGTTCAGGTAGCTCGCGCGATTCTCCGCCGGGCCGACGCACACGGCCTCATCCGCCAGGCGGACGTGCAACGCGTCGCGGTCGGCCTCGGAGTAGATGGCCACTGTGGGAATCTTCATCTCGCGACAGGCGGCCATGACGCGGCAGGCAATCTCGCCGCGATTGGCAACCATGATCTTCTGGAACATAGCTTGCGTGACTCCTGGGCCGACTTGGCCCTCGTCGATCTCGTCTGGGACCCGTCAGAAATCCGGGTGCGTTGGGCAGCGAACGCCGTTTGTCGCCGTGTCGGCCGCGTAGCGCGCGTCGTAGACAAACAGCTCGCCAGACACCGCACACTTGGCGTAGGAGGCCATGTCCGACGGGATCGTGGCCGGCCCGTCGTCGTTGACCTGCATCTCCATCACGATGCTGGCGCGGACCTGCCTCAGCATGTTCTGGCAGTCAACGCCCGATGCCTTGTCCATCGCCTTGGCGGGGATGGACTTCTTGCCCTTGCTCCCCCACAGCCCGTAAACAGCAGCAGCGAGGATCGCGATGATGATGATCACGACCAGGAGTTCGACGAGCGCGAACCCACTCGCCCTCAATTTCAACCGTAGACCCGACTTAGATGCTGTCACCATCGGCCGCCCCCTTTGATGGGCGAATATCTATCAGCGGCTGGCCAAATTCAACAGCGCTGCCATCCTCAACATGGAAGCTGACGATGACGCCGGACGTGTCGGCCGTAACATCGGTAAGTTTGCGGAGGGCCTCAAGCGTGGCCACAGCCTGACCGGCCGAGACATCGTCACCCTCGTCAACGAGCGGGGGCGATGCGGGCCCCTTGCCGCGGTGGAAGAAGCCGACTTTCGTGGCCGTCACGGTCACCAGGTCGTTACCGTCCGGCAGATCGCCGGTCGCAGCGACCCCGTCGCCCTCGATGACCACCTGGGGCGCCGCTGGAGCGGGCTTCACGACGCGCACCTCCAGGTCGCCCTCCCGGACACGAAGCTCGGTGACCGGTGAGTCTTTGGCGATCCGGATGATCTCCTGGATGCGTTCGCGGTCCACGCTGTTCTCCCTAGGCTCTTCTTAGACGCGGGTGATGTAGTTGCTGTTTCTGGTGTCGACCTTCAGCACATCACCCTCACTGACGAAGAGGGGCACCGTAATCGTTGCGCCACCCTCAAGCACGGCGGGCTTGGTTCCGCCCGTGGCCGTGTCGCCGCGGACGCCGGGATCGGTCTTGTCAACGCGACGTTCGACAGTCTGCTTGACCTCGACGCCCAGCAGCTCTTCCTCGTGCATCGTGATGTCGACGTCCTCGCCCTCTTTGAGCCAGATGTGCTGAGTGCCGACTTGATCGCCGGAGATCTCCATCTGGTCGTACGACTCGTTGTCCATGAAGAAGTAGCCGGACCCATCGGTATAGAGGTATTGCATCTGCTTGCGCGTGACGTGGGCCGTCTCGACCTTCTCACCGGCTCTGAAGGTCTTGTCGTAGACGTTGCCGCTCTTGACGTCACGGAGTTTGGTGCGGACTACGGCATGGCCCTTACCGGGCTTGTGGTGCTCGTAGTTGATGATCTGGTAGACCTGGCCGTCCATCTCGATGGTTAGGCCGGTCTTGAACTCATTTGTGGAGACGGGCACAGTATACCCTCCTTCGGCTGGCAAGCAGCACAGAACGCGCGCCCTGTCGGGAGCGGAGAGGAATTCTACACGCAAGCGGGGAGCTAAGGCAAGGGTGCGGCCGTGCGGTCGCGGCTCCTTGACGCGCCGCGCCTGCGCAAGCTACACTCACTCTCTGAAGCATCCTGCGCGGCCCTTTGCCGAGCGAGGACCGCCTGTTAGCGTCCGTAGGAGGACTGTCATGTCGGATCTGCCCGAGCAAGTTCAAGTGCGCATGGCAAAGCTGGCCAAGCTTCAGGAAGAGGGACGCGATCCCTTCCGCCATACGCGCTATGACCGGACCAATCTCGCCGCCGAGATCGAGGAGAACTTCGCCGATCTCGAAGGCAAGGCCGTTAAGATCTGCGGACGGATGATGCGTAAGAACGAGGTCGGCAAGCTCTGCTTCGCGGACCTGGTCGATGTCTCGGGCAAGGTCCAGGTTGTTGCCCGCGCCGATGCCATTTCAGAGGAGGCATTCGAGGGGTTCAAGGACCTCGACCTCGGCGACATCATCGGCGTTGACGGCGAGGTCTTCATCACGCGCCGCGGCCAGATCAGCGTGCGGATCGAGCAATGGACGCTGTTGTCGAAGTCCCTCCGCCCCATGCCCGAGAAATGGCACGGGCTGCAGAACGTCGAGACGCGGTACCGCCAGCGCTACGCGGACCTGCTGGCCAGCCCGGACGCCCGCGACCGGCTGGTGAAGCGCTCGGCAATGGTCTCGGCCGGCCGCAAGTATCTCGATGACCGGGGCTTCCTGGAGGTCGAGACGCCAGTTCTCCAGCCGCTGTATGGCGGCGCGGCCGCATTGCCGTTTGAGACCCATCACAACGCGCTGGACATCGACCTTTACCTGCGCATCGCGCCGGAGCTGTACCTGAAGCGCCTCGTGGTCGGCAATCTCGAGCGCGTCTACGAGGTCGCCCGGTGCTTCCGCAACGAGGGCATCTCACCGCGCCACAATCCTGAGTTCACGCAGATCGAGGCGTATTGCGCCTACGCCAACTATGAGGACGTTATGGGCCTCGTGGAGGGCCAGATCTGCGCGATGGCCGAGGCGGTGAACGGCAGCCTGAAGTTCGTCCGCAACGAAGTTGAGATCGACCTCACGCCGCCGTGGGACCGCGTCCCGCTTCTGGGCGGAGTGAAAGAGGCGACGGGGATAGCCTTCGACGAACTCGAAACCGATGAGGACGCGCAGAAGGCCTGCGCCGGCGTGAAGGAGATGGGTCACGTTGAAGGGTTGACATGGGCCCAGCTTCTCGACCGAGCTTTCGACCAGTTTATCAAGTATCGCACCGATCAACCGACGTTCGTTACCGACTACCCCGTGCCGATGTCGCCCCTGGCGAAGCGGTGCGAGGCCGACCAGACGCTGGCCCAGAGATTTGAGCCCGTCATCGCTCGTGAGGAACTGGGCAACGCCTTCAGCGAGCTGAACGATCCGCTCGACCAGCGCGCGCGCTTCGAAGAACAGGTCGAGCAGCGCCAAGCCGGCGATGAAGAGGCGCATCCGCTCGACGAGGACTTCATCCGCGCGCTGGAGTATGGAATGCCGCCGACAGGCGGGTGGGGCATTGGCCTCGACCGCCTTCTGATGGTGTTGACCGATGCGGACACTCTGCGGGAGACGATTTACTTCCCGCTGCTCCGGCCGGAGTAGCAGGGAGGCGCGACGGACGGAAGGGGTGGTAGAGATGGAGGATGGGACGCGCGAGCATCCGATTGCACGGAAGACGAGTGCCATTAAGTTCGTCGGCATGGGCCTGTATGGGCTTGCAGCCGTCATCGCGGCGCTATTCGTGGTGGCCACGGGTCTGCGCCTGATGTTTGGCGGCACGCTGCCGTGGAATGACGGCGAGCCAGGCCTCTGGGATCGCCTGGCCGGCGTTGTGGCGACCGCCGCAGCGATCGCCCTCTATATCCCTGTGGTGCGGAAATCATGGCTCAGGAAGACCGCGCTGGCCGAACACCGCCCCGAGCCACGCGCGGTGCTCCGCGTGGCGTGGATCGGGCTCCACCTGTGCGGCGGCGTTTGGATCGCCTGGATCCTTGTCCGCAACGTGATTCTCTTCGTTGGGGAGCTGTCCTGAGGGAGCGACGCCAGTGACGAGTCCCCCCTTTCTAGCGTTAATCGAGTGTCTTCGCCCGAAGCAGTGGACGAAGAACGGCTTCGCGTTTGCCGCCATCCTGTTCGCGAAGCAACTCGGCGATCCCGTCGCGCTGGCGAACGCGTTCATCGCCTTCGCGACACTGTGTCTGGGCGCGAGCGCGTGCTACCTCGTCAACGACATTGCCGACGCGGAGCGCGACCGCAAGCATCCGGACAAGTCGGGTCGGCCCATAGCTTCGGGTCGGCTCAGCCCGCGCGCAGCCGGCATCAGCGCGATCATCCTCATGGTCGCGGCGGTGTCCATATCGCTGTTCGCAAACATCAACCTCGCGCTGTGTATCAGCATCTACATCGTCCTGACGCTGGCGTATACGTTCTGGCTGAAGCACATCGTCATCATGGACGTGCTTGCCATCGCCTTCGGGTTCGTGCTGCGAGCGGTAGCCGGCGCCGTAGCTATTAAGGTTGAGATCTCGCCCTGGCTGCTGCTCTGCACGCTGCTCCTGGCGCTGTTCATGGCAATCGCCAAACGCCGCGGCGAGTTGCAGATGCTTGAGATGGCCGAGGATCACCGCGAGATCCTGGGCGAGTACAGCGAGTACCTGCTCGATCAGATGACGAGCGTGGTCACCTCGGCCGCGCTCATGGCATACTGTCTCTACACGTTCAGCGAGCGCACCCTCGACGTCGTCGGCGGCGCAAACCTCAAGTACACCATCCCATTCGTCGTGTACGGGATCTTCCGTTACCTCTACCTCGTCCACAAGCGGGGCTTGGGCGCCGATCCCAGTCACCTGCTCATCAGTGACAAGCCACTGCTGGCG
The DNA here is from genome assembly GCA_964555935.1 of uncultured Armatimonadia bacterium. GTDB lineage: Bacteria > Armatimonadota > Zipacnadia > Zipacnadales > VGFC01 > CAZKUN01. The sequence goes on from CAZKUN010000012.1 coordinate 68,726, forward strand.
ACCGTCGTGCTCTGGGCGATCGTCTCAGGCATCGTTCTTTACGTGCCCTCCTGAAGCCGAATCCCGAACCTCAGCGGCGCCCAGCCGTTTGTATACCTCTAGGTGCCCGCCCGCACCGCGAGCCGGCACCCACGGAGCGATTGGTTGAAGCGTCAGAGCTTGCGCAAAGCCCTCATCATCTCGTTCCTGCTGATGCCGGTCACGCTCTATTACATGTCGCCCGCGCTGCCCATCATGGGCGCGGCCGAAGGCATCATCGCGGGCAGCGCAATCGTGTTTGCTCTCCAGCTCATCACCGCCCTCGTGCTGGGGCGGGGCTTCTGCGGGTGGGTCTGCCCGGCAGGCGGCCTGCAAGAGGCCTGCTTCGCGGCGGTCGACAGGCGGGCCCGCGGCGGAAGATGGGATTGGGTCAAGTACCTGATCTGGGCGCCCTGGATGGCAATCATCGCCATCACGGCGATCAGGCACGTCGGGCCCTGGCATGTGGATTTCCTGTACCAGACCACCAGCGGCGTGTCGGTCATGGACGCGCAAGGCTACGTGATCTACTTTGTCGTTATCGGGCTGATCGTCGTGCTATCTCTCGCGACAGGGCGTCGGGGCTTCTGCCACTACGCGTGCTGGATGGCGCCATTCATGGTCATCGGCACGGCCGCGCGGAGTTTCGCGAGGTGGCCGGCCCTGCACTTGAGGTGCGACAAGAGCCGGTGCGTCGAGTGCAAACGCTGCACGCGCGCCTGCCCGATGAGTTTGGATGTGGACAGGATGGTCCGAGCCGAGAGCATGGACAACCTCGAGTGCATCCTGTGCGGAACGTGCGCGGACACATGCCCAACGAAGGTCATCCATTTCTCCCTGCGCGCCGGCCGTTAGGCGCTTCATCGCAGGAACCGGGTCGGTGTTAGTGGAACTATCTAACCGAGGGGCTGTGGCATGAGACGGAGCACGAGACGACTCATCCAGAGCAGCGCGGTGCTGGTCCTCGCGTCCATGCTGATGCCTCTGGGCGCGACTGCCGATCCCGCGGCGCCTGAACTCGGGCCGCTGGATGTCGGACTCCTCCTGCTGAAACTGAGCCCCCGCGATCTCCGCGTCAAACCCAACTACACCGAGGACCGAGTCGGCGACGGGAAGCTGCGTCTCAACCATGTCTCCGATGGCCTGCGTAGCGTCGTGGGGTCGACTCGTGTCGCGATGGAGCTGGGCGAAGCGCTGACGACCGCGCCGAATGTCAGCCGCTCCTACGAGACGCTCGCCGGGCTGCTCGACTACGGGAGCATTGGCGTTGCCCCGCCGCCGGGCGCGCTCCACGAGACGGCGCCGCTCGCCGTCGCGCTTCAGGATCCCGGTGGCCGCGAGGGACTCGATCCAACAGGCGAGGCGCCTGAGGGGATCTGGCGCTTGCCTCTGGAGCTAAGACAAGCTCTCGCAGAGATCGTCTACGGCACGAGCCGCGCCAACACGCTCTACGCGCGCGCCGTGCGAGGCCTCGCGCCCGAGGACGAGGCGGCCATCCGCACGGTCTTGCCCGCGCTACTTGGCCAGCAACTGCAACTCGCCGAGGCCGACGTGCTCGAGGCATTGCGGATCGCTGCAAAGCTCGACCTGCGGCCGATCCTGTCCGGGGCGGCGACCTTGCTGGGCTCAATAGAGGCCGCTCGCGAGAACCTGCGGGCCCTCTCAGCCGCAGACCAAGAGTACCTTGCGAGCCAGGCCGCGGCCCAGGAGACTGTGTACTCCGTCGATACGGAGTTTGGGGCGATTGTCATCGCGGGTACCCGGGACGATACCCACAATACCCCCGTGGCAATTCTGCTTGACCTCGGTGGATCCGACCGGTACGAACTCGACGCCCCCGAGGACGGCACCACGCCGCCCGTGCGCGTCGTCATCGATCTGGACGGGGACGATACTTACTCATCTCGCGCGTCGGCGGCCGTCGGTGCGAGCCTTCTAGGCATCTCATTCCTCATCGACGAAGCGGGCGCCGATCTGTACGAAACGCGCGAGACGTTGAGCTTTGGCGCGGGAATCTGCGGCGTCGGGGTCCTGATCGATCGCGATGGGGACGATCGGTACTTCGGCGATATCCTGACTCAGGGCGCCGGGATGTTCGGTCTCGGCCTGCTGGTGGACGAAGCCGGTGACGACATCTACGACGCCGCGCTCTGCGCCCAGGGCTTCGGCTGCGTCCGAGGGATCGGCGCGCTCGTCGATGTCTCGGGAACGGACAGATACCGCGCGGGGAGCAAGTACTCGGTCTCCGCGCAGGGCGAGGCGCAGATGCTGGCGCTCTCCCAAGGATTTGGGCTGGGGCTGCGACCGTGGGCCCCCGGCGGGGTCGGCATCATCGCGGACGCGGAGGGTGGCGACAACTACATGGCCGATGCTCGATCGCAAGGCACCGGCTGGTGGTACGGGAGCGGGTTGCTCTTTGACGCCACGGGCGACGACCAGTATCAGGGCGGGCAGTTCTCCCAAGGGACAGGCAACTTCCTGGCGACGGGACACCTGCTCGATATGGATGGCTCGGACGGCTACGAGGCGCCGGTATTCTGTCAAGGCTTCGCGCGCGACTGGGGAATCGGCGTCCTGCGCGACGCAGCAGGCGATGACAGCTATGTCGCGACTCAGATGGCTCAAGGGGCGGCGACGCGCAACGCGATCGCCATCGCGGTCGACCTGCTCGGCGACGACACGTATTCGTCCAGGGAGGACAGCCAAGGCTACGTTCCTCCCGGCAGACACTCCAGCACCATCGGCCTGTTCGGCGACGGCGGCGGGAACGATCTGTACGCCGGTCGAAACCGCGACAACCTCTGCTGGTTCACCGGGCGACTGGGCGTGGGGATCGATGTGACTGACGGCGATCTGACCAGGGTCAAAGCCCGGGTCCGCGGCGCGGCACGCGTGCCGGGAGACTTCAATTTCGGCCCGGTGCCCATTGCCCCCGTAGCCGGGACGACCGACACCGGCGCGGAACTCGAGGCGCTCTACGAGCAGGCCACCGAGGCTGAGAACCCGGTTGACCGACAGAAGGCCATCGCCGCGCTGACGCGCATCGGCGAGGACGCGGCGGAATTCATCACGCCGAAACTAAGCGAGCGCAAGCGCGCCACCGTCGACGACGCTCGGAACGTGCTGGCCGAAATGGGCTCGCAGGCGGTGCCGGCGCTGCTCCGTGTGATGGAAGAGGGCGAGACGGAGGCCGCCGCGGCAGCCATGAAAGCGCTCGCCGACATTGGCGACCCGCGCGCAGCAAAGAAGCTCGTGGAGCAGGCGAAACACGAGCGCTGGCGAATCAGAGCAGCAGCGGCCGGTGGCATGGGCTCTCTCACTGGCGAGGACACGCGGCTGGCGCTGGAGCAACTGCTGAACGATGTTGATGAGGACGTGCGACGCAGCGCGATCACCGCGTTGCGTCGACGCGGGTCGAGCGAATCGGCGATTGCCATCAGCGACAAGCTCGGCGATCCGGCCTTCTCGGTCCGCTTCGCCGCCGCGGATGCGCTGGTGAGCATGGGCGTTCGCTGCCCGGATCACGTCTTCTCGCTCGTCGGCGCAGGCGATCCGGCCATCCGGCTTCTGTCGATCGAGACATGTGGCCGACTCTCCAGCACGCGGTCGGTCGACATGCTGCTCAAGCTGCTGCGAAGCGATGACTGGTCCGACCGGGCCTTCGCCTCGGCGGCGCTCTGTTATGTTGGCGCGCCGCGAGCCTGCGAGGATCTACAAGCGGCTTTGGCGGCCGAGACGAACGGACTCGTCAAGGCCAAGGCCGAGGCGGCCATCCGAGCAACGAAGTTCTGTGTTCCGAACCCCTAAGTTGGCAGAGAGGAAGTTGCGTCCATGCGCTGGACGACACTGCTACCGGTAATCTCAATCGCCGCCGCGGCCCATGCCGACGGCGCCGCCGTGCGACTCGCCACCACGCCCCAGCGCGAGCAGGTAGTGCTGCTGCTCGGGAAGCCCCCGGAGGCCATCGTCCGCGAGTCGCGGACCGTTTCGCTGCCCGCGGGCGAAACCAGCCTCGTGCTGGGATGGGCCGGGACGCGGCTCGTCGCCGACTCGGTGACGCTCAGCGCGGCCGATGCCGACACGCCGATCACCATCAGCGGCCCCGTTCTGCTCGCGGATCGAGCCCAACACGCCGAGTGGACGATCACAGCGCCCGATGCGCTTGAGGCCGAACTCGTGCTGAGCTACGTGATGCTCGAGCTAAAATGGGAGCCCCAGTATTCCATCGCCCTGACCCCCGACGCCAATACGCTCGCGCTGACGGCCGTCGCCGCGGTGACTAACCGTTCGGGCGAGGACTTTGAGGACGCGCGGATCGACCTTGGCATCGGCGCGACCCTTGAGGCCGACATCAAGCGCGACGCGACGCTGCGGGTGCCGTACATCACGGCGACCGACGTTCCGTGCAGGCTGGTGCATGTCTACAATTCAGAGGCGAGCCCCGACACCCAACTTCGACTTGAGCTGCTCAACGACCGGGACTCAGGACTAGGAGTGGCACCGCTGCCGCCAGGCAAGGCGCGGATCTTCGAGACGGTGGGCGGCCAGGAGCTGCTGATGGGCGAGGTCCGGCTGCCGCACGTGCCCGTCGGCGCGGCGCTTGAGACGAATCTCGGCACCGCCCGCGAGGTGACGGTTGAGCGACGCGTCATTGGCACGCGCCAGATCGACGTGAAGAAGGACGTCCACGGACGCATGGCGCTCTGGAACCAGGAGGACGAGGTCAACCTGCTGATTGAGAGCCGCACGGAAACCGACGTGCTCCTGCGCATCACCGAGAAAATCGCCGGCGAGTGGCGGATGCAGAACAACTCCCATGAGTTCGAGCAGGTGGACGCCGAGCACATCGAGTTCGTGGTGCCCGTTCCCGCTCACGGCGAGCTGATCGTCCGGTACAAAGTCCGTCGCATGAACCTCACGCCGTAAGCGCGGCAGATTCCAGAGTCAACCACCCATGAGAGCGACCATGTTGCCGATCGCGCTGCTTGTGCTGGCGCGTGTAGGCCACGCTCAGCCCGATACCGACCCGCTGAGCATCGTCTTCCCCGTCACCGGCTACGAGAACATCGACCGCGCGAACTTCCCCGAGCCGTCGGGCATCTGCTACCACCCCACCCGCAACACGCTGTACCTGGTGGGCGATGGCGGCGATGTTGCGGAATTGAGCACCGACGGCACGATCCTGAAGCAGACCACTCTCGGCGGACGCGATTTCGAGGGGATCACGGTCGACCCCGCGACGGGTCTGGTCTACGTCGCCGTCGAGGGCGAGGACCGCATCATCGAGATCGATCCGCTGATGCTGGAGATCACCCGCGAGTTCCCAATCGACAGAACGCTCGACGGCAAGACCCTACTCGCCGAGGGCGGTCAGGGGATCGAGGGGCTGGCCTTTCTCGCCGATGAAGCACACCCCGAGGGTGGCACGTTCCTAGTGGCCAACCAGGCGTTTACGATAGGCGAGGCGGAGGACATGTCGGCCGTCTTCGAGGTCGTCGCGCCGATCAGGACCGGCCCCGAGGCCGGCGAGGCCCCCGCGAAGATCGCGCGAGCGCTCGACCTGGGCGTGCCCGACCTTTCGGGCCTCTTCTACGACGCGGACCGCGACCGACTGTACGTCATCAGCGATTCGAAGAACCTCTTCATGGAGGCGACCACCGACGGGCAGGTCCTCGCGGCCTACGCCTTCCCGGGCGCCAACCAGGAGGGTATCGCGCTCGACCCGGAAGGG
>CAZKUN010000012.1:74484-77734 GCA_964555935.1 uncultured Armatimonadia bacterium
CGCCCAGGACTCGGGCGGAATCCTCAAGCACAAGTGGGCGCGCGAGCCGGAGTAGCCGCGCCCGGGGGTAACCATGGCTTCATGCAGCGAGGCGCTGACCGGCAAGGTGGCGCTCATCACGGGGGCGGGACGCGGAATCGGTCGAGCCATCGCGGTCTCCCTCGCGGAGGCGGGCTGCAGCATCGCCGCCGTCGCCCGTAGCACGGGCGAGATTGGCGAGACCGCCGCGCTCGTCCGCGAACGTGGCCGGGAAGCCCTCGCGCTCACCACCGATGTCGCGAGTCCGGACGATGTGGCCACCTCATTCCAGCAGGCCGTCGAAGCGCTCGGTCCCATCGACATTCTCGTCAACAACGCCGGCTACTTCGTCCTCAAACCGATTGTCGAGACCTCGCTGGAGGACTTCGACCAGACGTTGTCGGTGAACCTGCGGGGCGTCTTCCTCTGCACGAAGGCCGTACTGCCGAGTATGATCGAGCGCCGAGCGGGATTCATCCTCAACATAGCCTCCACATCGAGCAAGCGCTGGTATCTCGGGCAGGGCGCGTACTGCGCGTCGAAGCACGGAGTTCTGGGCTTCAGCAAGGTCCTCGCCGAGGAGATGCGCGAGCACGGCGTGCGTGTCTCGTCCATACTGCCCGGTGGCGTGAACACGCGCCTGGTCCAGGAGCAGCGCGACGACATCGTGGATGACGAGTGGATGGATCCCGAGGACATCGGCCAGCTTGCGGTCTTCCTGGCGACGGCGCCGCCCAAGGCGGCCATCGACGAGGTGGTCATCCGGCGCTACGCCGCGTCGCCGCTGCACAGCTAGCCGCAAACCGTGGTGGAGGGTGATCTGGTGTCGAGTGAAGAGGTCGGACCGCAAACCCCGCCGTCTCCCATGAGCGATACGCCCGAGCAATCGCGCGCGCGGGAGCATCTCCCGTGGGCCGCGCTGCCGGTCGCGATGGTGTTCGTCGCGCCGTCGATCGTGCACGCGTGCTGGGGGTATGGCGCGCTGGGCACTGCTGCGTCGTACGGAGTGGGTTGGTCCTACTATGTGGGTCTGATGGGCCCCCTGGTGATGGCCGGCGTTCTCTGGCCGCTGAGTCTCATCCTCATGGACCGCGTCGCGCCCCGCTGGCCACGCGCCATCCGCTGGGGCGTGGGGTTGGCCGTCGCCCGCGCGCTACTGGTCCACGACGTCTGGCGCCTGCTGCAGTACGGGTACCAGGCCCCAAGGATCCCACAGGCCATTGCCACGGCATTGGTGGCTGGCGTCTTCGGCTTCGGACTGGGATTCCTTTGCGGCATGGGTTGCCTCTGGCGACGAGGGCTCGTCTGGAAGCTCCCGCTGCTGGCCGTTGCGTTCGAGGCGGGCATGTGGCAGGTTTACGGGCTTTTCACCCACTTCGTCTTCGCGCTCAGCACGACGACGAAACTCGGCTCCATCCACCTGCTGTCGCTGTTCGACTTCACGCCAGGCGCCGTCTGGTTGCCGATGAGCGTGCCGCTGGCGGGTGTGGTGGGATACCACGTCTGCGTGGGGCGGGGGCGCGCGGCGGACGGCGCGAAGCGGTCCGGCAGGACGAGATCGCCCCGCGAGCGGACCAAGAGGCGCGTTTGGGCCGTGGCGGCCGGGGCCGCTACGATGGCCGCCGTCATCTGGGCGCCAGGGCTCGTCAGGCAGGCACGACTCGACGGCGCCATCGAGGATGGGAATGTCGACTTGGCCGAGCGTCTTATCGACGCCGGTGCCGATGTTGACAAGCCGGAGTTCCTGACGCGACGAACGCCGTTGATCTACTCCGCCATCTGGGACGAGGCCGAATCGGCGCGCCTGTTGCTGGGGAAGGGGGCGGACCCGGACGCCACGGACCGACCGTGGGGCGCGACGGCACTTCACTACGCAACCAACGACGGACACGCGGATGTGGTGAGAGCGTTGCTCGAGGGTGGGGCGGATCCCGACATCGGTAACGCCGAGGAGTTCGACCAGTACACTCGCGGCCCCGGCAACACGCCGCTGCATCTGGCCACACGGGAGGGGCACTTCGAGTGCATTCGCGCGTTGCTGGCAGGCGGCGCCCACGTCGACGCCCGGAACCTGCCGGGCGACACGCCGCTAACCACTGCCATCAGCAGAGGAGACCTGACCTCTGTGGGAATTCTGCTTGAGAACGGCGCCGATCCGGCGCTGTCTCGAGTGTCCGGACAATTGCCATTGCAGACCGCGATGCGGCGCGGTAACTGGAAGATCGCCGCGCTACTCGTCGCGGCCGGCGCCGACCCGAATGAGCCGACATCAGGCGGTGAGACAGTGCTGCACGTCGCCCTTCGACAGAAGCAGCACGACCTGGCGCTCAGATTGCTGGAGAACGGGGCGGACGTTTCCGGACCCGACGCGCGCGGATTCACGCCCCCGCGCCACGTCATCATATACGGTGATTCGCCGGGAGTGTTAGAGGCCCTGGCGGATGCGGGCAGCGACATGCACATTAAAGGCCCCGATGGGCGGACGCTGCTGCACTACGCGGCATACTACGGCCGGGCCGAATGCGCGCGAGTGCTCATCGAGCGGGGAGCGGACGTGACGGCAAGGGACGACGAGGGCAAGACACCGCTCGACATCGCCCGCGCCGACCCGCGCAGGAAGGCGGTCGTCGAGGTGCTGGAGGGCGACTGACCGGGGGACTCATGTGGTCTGTACAAGAGAAACGGGCGAGCGCCCTCGAAGGGTGCTCGCCCGTTGTCACTCAACCAACCCCTGCCCGAATTACGGAAGTGGCAATCCCGAGACGCGGCACAGTTGGTTTTCCTTGATGCTCTGTGCCTTCTGGAACTTGGCGTGGCCATCGGCATAGCCCACGTTCATGCCGTCGTTGTGACGGGTGACGGAGCCATTGCTGCCCGGCCATCCGCCGGCCTGCCAGGCAATGAACGTATTGGTGTTGTACGGACCAAAGCCCATGCAGTCGGAGTCGCCCAGGATGATGAACTCGGCCGGGCGCTCAATGCGCGTCTCCTTCTTATATGCGAGCCATCCGATGTCGCCGCCTGGCCCCTCAACCGGAGTCCAAGACCAGTTGTAGCCGATTCCGCCGCGGACGCGATTCTCGCAGCCAGTGCCTGCGGGGGCGTTGAGGAAGTTGGCAACGCGGTCGTAGGATGGGCACTCGTAGATCTGCTCGTTCTTCACGTATGGCTGGACGCGCCTGACCTCCCCCCATTAACGGTACCACTCACAGTCTCATGGATTCGTTGCCTT
>CAZKUN010000013.1:0-76996 GCA_964555935.1 uncultured Armatimonadia bacterium
GCGATCCGACGGATGCTCGCGAGTTCTCCGAAGCGCCCGAGGGCGCAAGCGTGGTGGAGACGATTCTCGGCACGCCCTGTCGAGTGTTGCCGACCGAGGGCGAGGCCAAGTACTTCGCCTACCGGATCGGCGAGGCCAAGGGCCTGAAGCCGGGCGCAGCCTACGTGCTGAGCGTGGAATACCCCGAAGACGCGCCCCGAAGCATGTTCATCGGCAATCGAGGCGCCGAGACGTCGGCCGGCTTTGCGACGGGGACGACGGTCGGCGACGTTCTGGTCGGCCGGTATGTGAATCACAACCCGGAATCGCTGCAGTACCCGCTCACGGGCGAGCTGGAGACGTGGAAGAACCTCTTCTACCTCCACGACCGATTCCCGGGGATTGAACAGCCGCGCGGCGCCGGGCCGCGCCCGATGACGCCGGATCAGGGATTCTGGGTCGTGATCTCGCAGTCGAAAGGCACGAACCACCCGATGTCCGCGGGTGCGGCCGTCTCGCGAATTCGGCTCTTCGAAGTGCCCGATCCCACGACTCTCTACATGCCCGAACCCTCTCTGCCCGAAGGCCTCCCGAAGCGTCACGTCTTCTGGCGCGAGGAGATGGGCGACGGCGTGGTCCACAGCGGCAACGAGGCGGAGCGCGGCGTCACCGACCCGCTCGACTGGTACCGTTACAAGGCGCGTCTTATGCGCTTCTGGGGCTTCAACACGTACTGCAAGGACCTGCTGGAGTTCGGGCACAACCAGGGCTGGGACAGCGACATCCACGGCGGCAACAACTGGGTCAACCAGACGCCCTACAAGGAGCGGTGGTCGAAGATACTCCAGATGGTCGGAGACGAGGGCTACAACTTCGACGTGCTGCCCTACTATGAGTACGCGGGGAGCGTCGGCGGGCGATCCATCGGCGTGCAGCGACGATGCAAGCCGCTGGGCGATACCGACGACTACACGCACATCACGTGGTCTGAGAAGGCCAATGCCGACGTGACCGATCCCGAACAGCTCGAGGACGCCAAGCGAGTGCTTGAGGCCACAATCGTCCGCCACGAGGACAAGGCCAATTTCCTGGGCGCGTGGTTCCGGACCCGCCCGAGCCACATCCCCATCGGCTTCGGCGACAGCACCCTCTTCCGGTTCGCGGTGGAGGCCAACGGGAAGCGGGTCGCCCTGCGCGAGGACCTGCGGGCCGACCCTGAGCTTCTGCGGCGCTACTACGATTGGTGGTTCCAGAAGCGGAAGGAGTTCTTGGGCGACCTCCGCGATTACCTCCGCGGCGAGGGCGTCAACGACGAGGCCCTCATCATGTTCACCGCGGACTCCAGCGAACCGGGCACGGCTCTGCCGGGGAGGCAGATCGTCACGGATGCCCCGGACGCTTGGGCGAAGGTGGTGGCCGAAAGCCAGGACCTCGAGGGATACCAAGTGACGCCGGCGGGCCCGGATGTGATGGCGGCACACCTCACGGCCGTCCTCAGCCCTCGCCCGACGTGGGATAAGTGGGAGTGGCATCACTCCATCCCCGAGCCCGATCCGCACCGTTACCAGGACGCGGACGGTCTGATGATGACCTACTCGTTCAATCGCGCTTACACCGCCGGATCCGCCGAGAACTTCGATGCCTTTCGAACGCCGGCTGGTCTGGCGATCGTCCGCCATTACGCTCTGAACGAAAACGAGATGGAGGAGAAGATCGGCTACTTCGTCGCCGATGTTGAGCGTAACGGACCGTACTGCATGCTGGGTGAGGCGCGCGCGATGGCACACGGCGACCCGCGCTTTATCGGATACTTGTCGGGCAACTCGTTCAACCGGGGCTTCCCCGAGTACGTGCGCAACTTCTACGCGGCGTTTCTCGCGCTGCCCGCGCTTCCGAGCGAGGTCGTGGACGGGGCCGCCTCCGATGATGAGGTGGTGGTGCGGGCAATCCCGACTGCCGACCACGGCACGTACTATGCGGTCGTCAACACAGGGCTAGCGGCGAAGACGGGCGTCGCGATGACGCTCCCAGCCGGTGGTGACCTGACGGATGCGGCGACGGGAGAGGCCATTCCCACGCCACTGGCCATCGACATGTATGCGTGCGAGATGCGCGCGCTACGCGTTCGGTAGCTCCCGGCAGGAGGATATCGCCACCTCATCCGGAACCGACCGGCACCCGCAACGGGAGGCGAGCATTGATGCCATACGTCAAGCTGATCGTGTTGAGCGTGACCGTGCTAGTGATGGCTGGAGCAAGCGCAATGGCGGCCGCGGAGCCCGTGCTGAATCTGCACGTCGCGCCGGACGGCGACGATGCGGCATCCGGAACTCGTGCCCAACCTTTCGCGACGCTCGAGCGCGCAAGAGATGAGATCCGTAGCATCATGCAGGCCGACGGCCTTCCCGAGGGAGGCGCGGTGGTGGAACTTGCGGGTGGGAACTACGAACTGGATCAGCCGTTCGAGCTGGGGGCCGATGATTCCGGCGCTCCCGGGGCGCCCATTGTCTACCGAGGCAAGAAGGGCGCTGACGTGAGACTCGTGGGAGGCAAGCTGGTCACCGACTGGCAGGAGGTCACCGATCCCGCAGTCCTCGACCGGCTCGAGAAGTCGGCGCGGGGCGAGGTCTATCAGACCGATCTGCGCGCCCTCGGCATCACGGACTACGGCCCCCCGAGCGGGGGAGGACTTGAGCTGTTCCTGAATGCCGAGCCGATGACGCTCGCTCGTTGGCCGAATGAGGGTTTCGTCAAAATCGCCGACGTGCTCAAGATCGAGCCCGTCGATGTTCGCGGCACCAAGGGCGACCGTGGCGGCAAGTTCGTCTACGAGGAGGACCGCGCGCTGCGCTGGACCGATGAGAAGGACCTGTGGGTCCATGGCTACTGGTTCTGGGATTGGTCCGACCAGCGCATGAAGGTCGAGTCGATCGACACCGATGCCAAGGTCATCACCCTCGCCGATCCCCAGCATGGTTACGGCTACCGCAAGGGCCAGTGGTACTACGCGCTCAACGCGCTTAGCGAAATCGACATGCCGGGCGAGTGGCAACTCGACCGCGATACGGGCGTCCTGTATTTCTACCCGCCATCGCCGCTGGATGAGGGCGAGGCGCTGGTGTCGGTCATCCCCGAACTCATCAAGCTGGATCAGGCATCCCACGTGTCGATCGAGGGGATGCTGCTTGAGGGGACGCGGGGCACGGCGATAACGATGTCAGGCGCGACGGGCAGCCGCGTTGCCGGTTGCAGCATCCGCAACGTCGGCGGACAGGCCGTCAGCGTATCAGGCGGCGCTGAGTGCTCCGTAGTGGGCTGCGACATCTACCAGACCGCCAAGGGCGGCATCTCGCTGACGGGGGGCGACCGCAACACGCTGACGCCGGCCGGGCACTTCGCCGAGAACAACCACATCCATCACTTCGCGCGCTGGTACCGGATGTACAACGCCGCGATCCACATCTACGGCGTGGGGAATCGCGCGTCCCACAACCTCATGCACGACGCGCCCCACACGGCGATCTTCTTCGGCGGGAATGACCACATCATCGAGCTAAACGAGATCCACAGCGTGTGCTACGAAAGCAACGATGCGGGCGCGATCTACTCCGGCCGAAACTGGACGATGCGCGGGACGGTCATCCGCCACAACTACATGCACCACATCAACGGCTTCCGGGGCCGCGGATGTGTGGGCGTGTACCTGGATGACATGTTCTGCGGCACCGAGATCGTCGGCAACGTCTTCTACAAGGTCACGCGCGCGGCGTTCATCGGCGGCGGGCGCGACGTGACGATAGCGAACAACGTCTTCGTCGACTGCAACCCGTCGCTGCACGTGGACGCTCGCGCCATGGGCTGGGCCAAGTATCACACGGAGAATTGGGTGAAAGACCTCGAGGAGAACCGGATGCATCTCGGGATCCCGCTCCTCGACCCGCCCTACATCGATCGCTATCCGAAGCTGGCCACCGTGACGACCGGCGACCCCTTTGCGCCGGAGGGCAATGTGATCGCCCGCAACATCCACTGGGGCGGTCGTTGGGATGAGATCGAGGCGAAGGCCCGCCCGATGGTCGAGCTGACCGACAACCTCGTTGACGTGGATCCCAAGTTCGTCAACGCCAAGAAACTCGACTTTGCTCTGCGGAAGAACTCGCCGGCGTGGGGCATCGGCTTCGATCCGATCCCGGTGGATGAGATCGGTCTCTACGCTGATGAAGACCGGGCATCGTGGCCCGTTGAGCACGAGGTCCGGCCGATGGTCGAGGCCCCCAAGCCCGAGCCGATCCACTCCGACCCGGCCCCCGTGGCGATGGCGGGACGCATCGGCCAGGCGCCGACCATCGATGGGGAGCTAGCCGCTGGCGAATGGGCGGGCGATCCGCTCGTGATCGAAGACGGCATCAGAGGCGAGAAGGCCGGTCCGCCGAGTCGGGCCTGGGTCGCTCGCGATGCGGACGCTCTCTACATAGCGATTGAGAACGACCTCGGCGGCCCTGCGAGCGAGGCCAATACGTGGGGCCAGGACGACGCGATCGAGATAGCGATTCGCGATTCTGGGCGTGAGGGCGCGCCCATCCTGCTCCTCCGCGCTTACCCCAACGGTCACTTCGAGAGTAGTCAGGAGGCCGGAGCGACCGGTCGAGATGCGCGCCGGGCCATGGACGGCGTGCGATGCGAGGTAGGTACGAGCGACGGGAAGTGGACGACCGAGTGGGCGATTCCATTCGAGTCATTGCGGATCGCCCCGAAGGTCAGTCGTCGGTTCGAGTTCAACATCTCCGTGCGCAAGCTGGCCCCCGAGGGTGTCTGGCTGATGTGGCGCGGGACGGGCGCGCATACGTGGGATATCGATAGAGCCGGTATTCTGAAACTCGCGAAATAGTCGCAATGGAGGACCGAAAATGTCTGCGAAGCTGGCTGTGCTGGGCGGCGACCGGATCGTGCCGGAGGGAGCCGTCAAACCGTGGCCGCATGTGACGGATGAGGACCGCGCAGCGGTGGCCGCTGTCTTGGCCGGGGATGACCTGGGCGAGCAGAGGCGCATCAACGAAGAGGGCATCTCCAAGGAGTTCGGTGAGTACATCGGCGCGGAGCACGTCGTGCCCGTCAGCAGTGGCACGGCCGCGCTGCACCTCGCGGTTGCTGGCTGCGAGATCGGGCCTGGCGACGAGGTCATCTGCCCCGCGTTCACCTACTGGGCAACGGCCGCGGCTGTCCTCCACCACAACGGGATCCCTGTCTTCGTCGATGTTGAGCCCGAGACGTGGACGATGGACCCGGCTCTGCTTGAGGGCGCCATCACGCCGCAAACGAAAGCGATCATGCCCGTGCACATCCACGGGATGCCGGCGGCGATGGATGCGATCATGGAGATCGCCGCGAAGCATGACCTGAGAGTCATTGAGGACTGCGCCCAGGCCCATGGCGCGACGTTCAAAGGGAAGAAATGCGGATCGATCGGCGACGCGGCGGGATTCTCGCTGCAGTCGAGCAAGCTGCTCACGACGGGGAGTTACGGTGGGCTCTTCGCAACCAATAATGATGAGATCGCCCACGTCGCGAAGACGCTCCAATACCTCGGCGAGATCGTGATCCCGGGCCGCGAGCGCACGGATCAGCGCTACAACGCCACCGGCCTCGGTTGGATGTACCGCGGGGATGTCATGGGCCAGGCATTCACTCGCAGCCAGCTCAAGCGGCTGGATCACTATAACGCGCTCCGCGGGAAGAACTGCGAGCTGCTCACCAGCCTCATCAAGGACGTTCCCGGCATCCTGACCCCGCACGTCCCCGACGACCGCGGGATGCGGTGGTACACCTACGCCGTGCGGCTTGCGCCGGAGCAACTCGGGCTGGACGTGCCGGCGCCGGAGGTCCGCGAGCGGGTCGAGAAGGCCTTGGGCGCCGAGGGCGTTCCCGTCGGTCGCTGGCAGCGGATGCCCGTCCCGATGCAAGACATTTTCCAGTCTCGGGCCGGCTACGGTAAGGGTTGCCCATGGGATTGCGGCCACTACCACGGCGACGTCACCTACGAGATCGGGGACTACCCCGTCTCGCAGGCGTTCGTCGACTCGAACATGTACGTGTCTGGCATCTGGCCGCCGAACGAAGAGGGCCTGATCCGTCAGTTCGCAGAGGCCATCGAGAAGGTCATGAGCCAGCCGGAAGAGCTGATGAAGGTCGAGCTGTAGGCCGACGCGCAACGAGGCAGGCGCCTCGTTGCCACGCGACGGAGTAACGAAAGGGGCAGCGCCTTCAGGCGCTGCCCCTTGTAGCTTCTGATGCGAAGACCGCTTACAGGTCGACCATCCCGCCCGTCTCCAGGCTCTCATGCACGCCCGACGCGATCCGGGTCGCCTCCAGGCCATCGACGCCGTCTGGGTACGGGGCGAGTTCATCGATCTTCGCGCCCTCGAGCAGGACGTTCACGTTCTCGGCGAAGTCGGCAATGCTGATGATCCCGTAGCCATCGAAGACCTCGCGCCCCTGCTTGTCGACCCGCGGACGCAGGAAGCTCATGTTGTGGGTCATCATCCCGTCATTCTCAGAACACGAGACCGTGCCACGATCCTGCGAGTCGCACTCGATCATGCCCTCCGTGCCCACCACCCGGATGCCCTGGTTTACGATCGCCTCGAAACCGTCCGGCAGGATCCAGCTCGAATCGAACGTGACGCACGCGCCGTTGTCGAACTCGACCTTGGCCTGGATCGAGTCATACGTGTCCACGCCAAGACCCGATAGCTTGCCCTTGCAACCCGTGGCCCACACGCGCTTGCCATTGGCGTCCATGAGGAAGCGGGCGAGGTCGTAGAAGTGGATGCCCAGGAACCAGCCGGGCGAGCTGTTGCGGGCCCAGCCGGGGAACCAGTCGCGCGGGACCTCAATCCGGTCCTCCATGTGGGCGTAGCCGTATTGGATCTTCCCGATGTCGCCCTCGCTGATCTTGCGCTTCATCTCCAGATGGTACTCGTCGAAGCGCTTGTGGAAATCGACCTGCAGCAGGATGTCGTTCTTGGTCGCCGCGTCGATCATCTCCTGACATCCCGCGACCGTCACGTCGAGCGGCTTCTCGCAGAGGATATGCACGCCCGCGTCGGCGCACGCAATGACGATATCCTTGTGGAGAGGATCGGGAGTCACGACGGTCACGCCGTCGAGGTTCTCCTTCTCCAGCATCTCCTTGTAGTCCGTATACACGCTCATCCCGAACTCGGCCTGACGTTCGGTGAGCAGCTCCTCGTTGATGTCAGCCGCCGCGACGAGTTCGGCCACGCCGAGGTAACCGAGCTGGCGGAACGTGCGAAGATGGTTGATACCAAATGTCCCAACGCCGATGACGCCTATGCGGGCTTGTGCCAAGGGTGAACCCTCCGTTTTCGGAAAGAAAGGCATGGTCGCGGCTATTCGCGCCCACGCGCGATGACGACTACGCTCCACACCAATTGACCAGTGACAGCGCGAGCGCCTTGGCGCCCGCGAGAATCTCATCGACGCTAATGCTCTCGCCGTCGGCGTGGGCCTGCCGGATGTCCGATGGCCCGAAGACGATGGTCGGGAGGTCGGCGAGCGCCTTGTACAGCCGCGCGTCGCAGCTCACGTTCCAGCCGTAGATGTCATTCTCGATCCCCGCGTTCTTGCAGGCCTCGTGCACCGCGACCGGCAACGGGTGATCGGCTGGGATCTCGTACGCGTCGTTGTGCAGCTTGGGGAACTCCAGCGTGAAGTGCTCTTTCAGCCATTCGTCGTCCGTCGACATGATGGCGTCGAGCAGTTCCTTCCGGATGTCTGACATTCGCGCGTTGGGCAGGAAGCCGACGCCGCCCTCGAGCACGCACTTGTCCGAGACCATCGACGGCCAGCCGCCAGCCTCGATGGTGCCGATGCAGAGCTGGACGGGATTGTCGTAGCGCGCGAACAGCGGCTGGCCCTGGCTCGCGGCGATCAGACGCTCCTCATACTCGAGCATCAGCCGAATCGCTTCCATCATCTTCTCAATGGCGTTGACGCCCTCGTGGCGCCGGCCCATGTGAAGGCTCTTGCCGGTGGTGGTCGCGCGGAACCAGATCGCGCCGCGATTCGCGGGATGGATCTGCATATCCGTGCCTTCGAGGACGATCACGCCGTCAGCCTTGCAGCCCTGGCGGATCAGCGCCAACGCTCCGTTCCCGCCGACTTCCTCCTCGATCACAACCTGACACTCCACATCGCCCTTCAGTTGGATACCGAGGTCATCCAGCGCCCGCAGGGCCAGCAGCATCGTGACAATCTGCCCTTTGCAGTCGGTCGCGCCGCGGCCGATGATGCGATCGCCGTCGATGACGGGATCGAACGCCTTGTCCCAACCTCCGGCCGGCACGACGTCGCTGTGCGTCTGCAGGATCACGCTGCGTCCGCCGCCGGTCCCCTCGCGGCTGGCTACGAAGTTGTGGCGGCCGGCGTATGGTCCCTCGTTGTCGCCGTGGGAGTACTCCTCATCGTCAAATAGCGAGTCGGGGATCGGCCGATATTCGCCAGGCAATCCATGTTCCTTGAACAGCTCCATGACGCGGGCTTGAATGCCAGGCTCATTCCCTTGGATGCTGTCAAAGCGGATAAGCTCGGGAAGGGAACTGAAGATGAAATCGCGGTAACCGTCGATGGTCGTGGATAGCTGGGTCAGATCCGTATCCGCCACTTCGGGTGCGCTCCTCACGTGCTCGGGGCTGAAGACAGGTCCGAACGTTCCCCGCGCGAGGGGGCATTCCTTCCGAGGTCGGCTGATTATTGGCGAGGAAGCAGCGTTGGGAGGACTCAGCATCCTCCTTGCGTTGATGCAAGTGGCGAATTGCCGTCTGCTGATTGGCGGGGAACGGACGAGCTGCGATGGACGAACGGCGACCCACTCTCTCGGTCATCATGCCCGCGCTCGATGAGGAGGGCACGATCGAGGAAGTGATTCGAGAGGTCTACAGGCTGCCCAACGTCCGCGAACTCATCGCGGTCGATGACGGCTCGAGCGACCGAACGCCAGAGATACTGGCGGCCTTGCGCGAGGAGTTTGGCGACCGGATGCAGACTGTCCGGCACGAGACTCGCCAGGGCAAAGGCGCCGCCGTCCGCGCCGGCATCCCTCTGGCTCGCGGCGAATTGACCGTCATCCAAGACGCCGACCTCGAGTACGATCCTCAGGACCTCCTGAAGCTCAGCGACCTGTTCGAGTCGCCGGACGTGGCGGTGGCATATGGGTCGCGGATCCTCGATGGGAGCGGGGCCACCTGCAGCAAGTGGTTCTACCTCGGCGGACGAGGGCTCTCGGTCATCACTAACATGCTCTATTGGGCAGGCATCACCGACGAGCCGACCTGCTACAAGATGTTCCGCACGAGCTTGCTGCAGGGCATCCGGCTTCGCTGCACGGGCTTTGAGTTCTGTCCGGAGGTCACGGCGATCGTCCGGCGGCTGGGGTTCAGGATCCACGAACTCCCCATCACTTACCGGCCCCGTGGGTTCGAAGAGGGCAAGAAGATCCGCTTCACCGATGGCCTCGAGGCTGTCTGGACCCTCCTCAAGTTCCGCTTCATGCCCAGGGCCGCGTTCACTGCCGACCCCGACCTCATCGAGCAAGCGCGCCAAGGTCGGTAGGCTGGGGGGCCTCTCGTCGTTCAGAAGCTGGCGACCTCCTGGTCTCTGCCATCAGTTCCGTCACCAACCATCCCCTGCCGTCTTGCGCCAATCCCTGTAAGAGGGGCTTTAGCCCCGACGCCGTAGACGTCGGCACGGGCAGAAGCAACGGCGTCGGGGCTAAAGCCCCTCTTACAGGGATTAGGAAGATGGGCGCGCAATGCGATGGATGCGACACGTGGTTCTCGCCGAAGACGTTGCGCCCTGTCGTTTCTCTACGCCTCGCTGATGCGCTTCAGCATGGCCGTCGAGCGTGGCCACTCCAGCTCAACCCCCTGTCCCACCAGCCTCGCCCGCAGTTCGTCTGTGGGGACCTCGCGTAGTGACACCTTCCGGTCTCGCGCGATCGCTGCGGCTGTGCCGGCGGCTTGGCCAAGCTGCATCATCGTGCGGGAGAGCCGACAACTCGATGCCGCGAGAGAGCTGAACCCGGCGGCGCGACACGCGATCAGCAGGTTCTCGGTACGCTTGGGCAGCAGGCAGCGATACGGAATGCCGTACGGCTGCTTCAGCTCCCCGCAACCATGCCCATGCCCCCCGTGCGTGTCCATGGCATGATCGGCGATCGCGACGATGTCGTCGTCCGTCTGCCCGCTCAGCCCGGCGAGCAGGTCGTGTTGCGTGAGCACCTTCTCGCAGACGATCCGGCGTGTCTCTCGCACTCCGAGGGCCGGCGCGATCCAGCTCCGTCGATAGCGCTGAAACTCGGGGAAGTTGACCTGGCTGTGGTGCCAGTGGGCAATGGACCGGCGCAGGCACTCCGCGTAAGCCGCTTCCGGTCCGAGCCGCAGGAACTCCTCTCCCTCCATCGTGGGGAGCACGTTTACGTTCCAGTCGCCGCACGGGTACTGCGTGACGCTCGCCCCCGGGAAGGATGCCCGCCACCAGCAGTCCTTCGGGACATCGGGCGGCAGGGCCTCGACGGACGGCTGACTGGTTGGCGTGATCCGATATATCAGCGTGATTCCATTCACGCGGTCGGTGGCTTCCTCGGGCGCGCCGGGCTCGCCGAACGCGTCCCTCCCCTCCTGGCCCATCATCTCCCCGCATCCGCAGGCCATTGCCAGCAGTCCGTCGCCCGTCGCGTCCACGTAGACGTCCGCCTGCAAGGCGTTGCCACCATCAAGTCGGAGGTGAGCGATGCGCCCATCGCGCATGTCGGCATCGGCGAGGCCCGTGTCCGTGGCGACGTCACACCGCCCCGTCTCGTCGAGCAACGCATGGACAACGGCGCGGTAGACATCGGGCTCAAACCCGACGCCGTGCCAGTGTTCGCGGACGAAGGCCTCGTCCTCAGCCATAGACCGCGCGCCGTGGCGGAGCAAGCTGTCAACGTACGAGCGGGTGTAATCGACCACCGCCTCGCCGCCCGGGTAGCGCTCTTCGCCGGGCCCGGGGCAAAGGCAGTGTCGACCAATCGTGTAGATGCCGACGGCTTGGGGGATTGGTCTGAGAGCGCGGTAGATGTCGAGCGGGATACCCGTTCCGCCGACGCCCGGCTCCCAGACGCTCACGCCGGCGCGCGTGGCGGTGCCGCCGATGACGGGCGCTTTCTCGACGAGGCAGACCGCAAGGCCCTCTCGCGCCGCCGCGAGCGCCGCGCCGATGCCCCCGCTTCCAGCCCCGATGACAGCGACATCATACTGACGTAACATGACACCCCTTCCGCGTCTGGTGCCATGCGGGTTCGCGTGAAGCAGCTCCGTCGCCTGCCACCTGGGAGATTCGCTTCCACCCGTACCCTCCAGGCCATCATCGTGGTATACTCTTCCGTCGTCATCCCATACCGTGGTGGGCAGGTCGAGCGATGCCGCTGCTTTATGCTGAGAATGTCACCAAATACTACGGAGCCGACCTGGTCCTCGAACGGGTCTCGCTGACGGTGGACGAGCGGGATCGGATCGGGCTGATCGGCGCGAACGGCACCGGCAAGACAACGCTGTGTCGGATGGTGCTCGGGCAACTGCAGCCCGACGATGGGCAGATCAGCCTCGTGGGTGGCACGACCGTTGGCTACCTCTCGCAGGATCCGGACTTCCCCGAGGGCCAGACGCTATGGGACGCCGCGATGGCGTGCTTCCCTGAGTTGCGCGAGATGGAGGACCAGCTAGCGAGTCTCGAGGAGCGGATGGCCGACCCCGGCGGCGCGGACTTGGACGAGTTGGTCGAGCGTCACGAGACCGTCCGGTCGGAGTTCGAGCGCGAGGGCGGGTACGACTACGAGAGGCGAACGCGCATCGTGCTGACCGGGCTGGGTTTTCGGGATGATGACTTCCACCGGCCGATCGACGAGTTCAGCGGCGGCGAGAAGAACCGCGCGGCCCTCGCGACTTTGCTACTGACCGACCCAGACCTCCTGTTGCTCGACGAGCCGACCAATCATCTGGACATTCAGGGCACGGAGTGGCTTGAGGGACATCTCCAGACCTATCGCGGCGCCGTCATCGCGATCAGCCACGACCGTCGATTCCTCAACGCGACCGCGCGCCGGATCATAGAAGTCTCAGGTCACGAGTTGGTCGAGTACACCGGCAACTACGACGACTACAATCAGCAGAAAGAGACCCGACTGCTGACCTACCAGCGCGAGTTCACGAAGCAGCAACGGGAAAAAGACCGCCAGCTCGAGTTCATCCGCTGGGCTCTGGGGACGCAGCAAGAGAAGCGGGTCCGCGCGGCGAAGAGCCGGATGAAGCTCCTCGATAAGGTCGAATGGCTCGACCCGCCCGAGGGCCAGCGGCGGAAGATGACCCTGCGGTTCACGCCACGCATCCGGGGTGGCGACGAGATCATCGACCTCGTCGATGTGGCGGCCGGATACGATGACCCGATCGTCAGCGGCGTCAATCTGCAGATGCGGCGGGGCGACCGAGTGGGGATCGTTGGGCCGAATGGTTGCGGCAAGACGACGCTCCTGAAGGCCATTCTCGGCGAGTTGGAGCCGATGTCGGGGCAGATGCGAGTTGGTCGCAGCATGGAGGTTGGCTACTACGCCCAAGCCCGCATGGCGTTGACCCCAGCCAACACTGTGATGGAGGAGTTCGCCGAGGTTGTGAAGGACGCCAGCATCGGCGAGCTACGCAATCTGCTGGCGCGCTTCCTCTTCATTGAGGAGGACGTCTTCAAGCGAGTGGGGCAGTTGTCCGGCGGCGAGCAGAGCCGCCTGACGCTGGCGAAGCTCATCATGACCCGGCCGAGTTTCCTCGTGCTTGACGAACCGACGAACCACCTGGACATCGATTCGCGCGGCGCGCTTGAGAACGCGCTGGGGCTCTATACCGGCACGCTGCTCGTCGTATCTCACGATCGGTATTTCTTGGACGCGGTGGTCAACCGCATCGTGGCCATCGATGGCGAGACCTCGCGCGAGTTCGAGGGCAACTACACCGCCTATCGCGAGGCCTTGAGGCGCGAAGACGAGCTGAAGGAGCAGTCCAAGGCGGCGCAGCGGGCAGAGGAGCGGCAGCAGCGTCTTGAAGTCGAGAAGCAGGCGCGCAATAAACGCAAAGCCAAACGCGCGGCGGAGGAGTCATCGTCGGAATACAAGCTCCGGATACGAGCCGCTGAGCTTGAGAAGCAATCCGCCGAACTCGAGGCGAGACTCGCCGAACTCGAGCAGCTTCTTGCCAATCCGGAACTCTACGATGAGCCCTCGCGGGTACAGGAACTCAACATCGAGCACCATCGGGTCCAAGGGACGCTGAAGGAGACCTACGCCGCGTGGGAGTCGGCTGTCGACCAACTGGGGGACGATGGGTAGGTGACAGGACGAGGCGGGTGACGGTCGGCTGCGGCAAAGTGCCACCCGCCCGCGGATCACGAGGCCTGCAGAACGGCGATGAGCCGCAACATGCGTTCGCGCAGTTCGCGCATGCGGCGGACGGTCAGTTCCGGAGCGGGAGTGTACTCCCAGATGTAGCGATCATCGAAGGGGCGGTCCGCGAAGCTATTCACGGGGGACATCCGGCGCGCCTCGGCGAGTAACGCTCGGGCCTCGGACGGGGCGGCGCCCGAGCGAGACCGGCATAGGCGCTCAAGCGTGCGGAGACAGCGGTAGTCCTCGACGCCCTCGCGTCGCCCCTCCCAGCCGATCGTGCCTACGGGTCCCTGCTCCGAGGGTGCCATGTACCACTGACTCCAATCCTCGGGCACGGCCCATGTCCCGTCGGCGTCGCGGGTTAGGGGTTCGGTCGAGTAGTAGGCCCACTGGCCGAGGCCGCGCAGGCCCGCGCTCCACGTGTAGAAACCACATGCGTATCGGTCAAAGCGCGGGCTCTGGCCACGCTGGTTGCAGTCGTATCCCCACAGCTCCTTCCCCATCTCCTCTGCGCGGGCGACCGTCGCCTCATCCACGTCCGAGACGCCCGCGATCCACACATCGTAGAGTTCGCCCACATGCTCGACGCCGTACTGGCCTATGGCGGTGACGGTCCGAGCCTCGGGAACCTGTGAGTAGAGCCGGCCGAATGTCTCCCTCACTCCGGCAACGCGTTCTGCGTTGTTGGGCTCATCAGCCACGTAGAAGAGCAGAGGAGGCCACCCGAGAAGCTTCCGCCGCTGCAAGAGGTCCCGGACGGTGCCTGGGTCGCGGAATGCTCCCCAGCCCGGAATGCCCCCGCCGGCAGACAGCAGTATCAGCGGTCTGTCTGGAGCCACGAGCCCCGCGGCCTGTGCGAGCGCCAGCCGTTGCCGCAGGCCAAGGTAATGCCGAGCGTCGGAGGGCTCGTACTGCATGTCGAGGTCCAGCTCGACCCTAATGTCGCCGCCGCGCGTCTCGCGTTCGGGCGCGACGTAGAGACTGACCGATGTCATCCCGTGCTCCGCCATGTCGCGGTAGTAGAGCCTCTGTAGTCGAGGTGATGCCATTGGCTCCGTCAGGTACACGTCGGCGTAATACATGAAAAACGACACATCGGCGGGATCGAGTTTCACGCGGGGCACGGTGACGGCGATGCTGATGGGGAATCGCCCGCGTTCAGTTTCCGCCTCCAACTCCAGTCGCAACTCCGGCAGTGACCAGTCCGGGGGCACGCGCACCCGCACGGCGTGCTGCAGGACGTCGCCCCGCTTCACGTCCTCGCGCGCGTGGCCCTGCTCGGACTCAGCAGGCGGCAGAAGCAGCAGAGGGTAGCGGATGTGTGCCTGGCTGTTGAGCTCGCGCTTGCTGTAACCGATGCGAAACAGCGCGACGTCGTCGGCACGTAGCCCCGGGGGCAGGCCTTGGACGCGAAGACGCGCGCCCTCAATATCCCGCAGCGCGTGAAGCATCACCATGACGGTTTCGCGCTCGCCTGGCGGGCAAGTGGCTCTGATCTCCCCGTCGGGGGCGAGACACTCCTCGCGCAGGGGCATGTACCGCGCCGAGGTGCCCTGCTCCAGTGGGCGCGTGAATGCGAGGAAGCCGAGGTCCGATTCGAGCGTCGTCGGGTCGACCGGCGGGTTAACGACGGGACTTACGTCGCCGATGCGAACGGAGTCATCCTGAACGAAAGTGATCCCGTCCCAGTGCGACTCCGGAGCGTACGACAGGAGCCCGATCTTAACGACGCTGTCAGTCTCCCGCGTCCGGAAGTCAAGCTTGAGTTCGGTCCATTCGGGGAACCTGGCCCAGCCCGTGGATGCGACACAGATGCCGTTGAGCACGGCGTCATACGCGACGAGCGAGTGGTGCCCGGCGGCCGGCGTGCGGATCCAGGCTCGCGCGCGATAGCCCGTGTTGGGCTTTACCGTGATGGGCTGGTAGGCCAGGGCATACGCCGAGCCCTCCTCACGCTGCAGGCGCAGCCACCGGTCGCCGTCGGTCGCGTCATCTGTCTCCACCGTCGCCGTGACGTTCGTCGTGACGGCCCAGCCCTCGGGCAAACCATCGGCAACGGCCTCGAAGGACGGGTTGCTCGGAAGATTCGGCGCCCCCTGAGCGACGCCCGCTGACGCGCACAACCAAGCGGTCACGGCTATACAGGTAGTCATTTCGCAGCCGTCCAGTGGATGGTGTTGGGCATCCGGAAGGTTGGGGCGCCTGGTATGGTTCGATGGGGGTGGTGCGTGTGCGCGGCGCCACGTCCGCCCTCGATGAGATCGAAGCCGGGACGGTGTCGCAGAGCGATCGTCGCGCGTCCGTCAGGATTGGCTTGGACGCCGTCGACGGCCAGCGCATAGGTAGTTCCGTCTCCGAACTCGACAGTTACGCGTTCGTTGGGCAATCCCTCGCGCGCGGGAATCTGCGTATCCACAACAAGCGCGTCCTCATCGTCGCCCGCCTCGACGCAGAGCACGTCCACCACGTTCCCCTCCGCCGCCGGGGGAGCCGTGATGCTCTGGCCAGCCATCGCGACCTCCGTTCCGTCTACGAGGACCATCTCGGTGGGCTCGTCATCGACCACACGCGCGAAGGCGTAGCGTCCGGTCACTCGCAGGTCGATATTGGCAGCACCTACGCTGACATCCGGACCCGTGGTTAGGGCGTGGTAGTCAGTGAAGCCTTCGCCGCGGCAGACGATCCCGACGGCACCCGCTCCGTCGCCTTCGAGCGGCAAGCTCTCGACGCTGGTGAGCCTCGGCGCGTCCCGGAACGGCTCATGGACGGCGGCGAAGACGCTCTGTAGATCGGAGCCCTCTCGGCGCACGAGCAGCGCGGGCATCGTGTGGTCGAAGACCGCCGCGTTGCTCTCCTTGGCCCGGCGGATCGACGGCAGCGCCGCAGTGTAGACCGTCGTGTCGGGCTGGCCCAATAGCGAGGTGTGGAGGCCGCGAGACGGATCGTCCGCATACCGGAACGTCGCCGACCACGCCTGCGCGCCGTCCCCGCGAGCCACGTCCTCGAACAGGCCATAGAGGGTGTTGACGCCGTCGACGACCGGGTTCCAGCTCTGGGCGATTGTATCCGTCCACGGCCGCCGCGCCCAGCCCGGTGGGAGAAGACCCGCCGCATGGGGTTGCATCGGCAGACTGGCCTCCAGCGTCTGGTCGTAGTCGGCGCTGCCGTGGAGGCACCAGTCGTGCTTGTCCCCGCCCGTGACGCGGAAGACATCGACCACGTAGCCTCCT
The DNA here is from genome assembly GCA_964555935.1 of uncultured Armatimonadia bacterium. GTDB lineage: Bacteria > Armatimonadota > Zipacnadia > Zipacnadales > VGFC01 > CAZKUN01. Next base: position 16,696 of record CAZKUN010000013.1, read on the forward strand.
CCGCCGGGCAACGCCACGAGCGCGAGCGCTCTGCGGTACAGGGATGCGATGTCGGGGTAGGCGCCCTCCGACGAGGCCTCGCAGAAACGCAGGAGATCGCCGCACCGTGCCCACGCCATGAGCGCGCCATCCGCGGGAGGGTCGTCGCCCGACGAGCGCTGATTGGCCTCATTCACGACCACCGAATTATGAGCAACCGTGCTGCATGCGAAGGGCCGCAATATCGTGTGCGTGTAGCCCAAGTCGGGCAGGAGTTGTCGGCCCGCTCCGAAGAGAAGCAGATCGAGAGCATCGGCATGTTGGTGTCCGTAGCCGCCTGAGAAGTGGAGGTTTGCTTGCACGCCGCTCTCGCCCGCGCCGACCCCGAGGATGGCATGCCCCATGGCCCACGCAAGTGCCGTGCCGACCGGCCCCTCGCGCGCCTCGGGGATGGGGCGACCGAGGTTGGCGGCGGGCCAGGCATCGTGGATGGGCGTGACCTCGCCGTCCGGCAACCGCATTCGGTTCAGCGCGGCGATCGACTCCTCGAGCATCGGGACATCACTCGCGCCCGAGAATCTGTCGATGTGCAGACCGTCGATGGGGTTGACGTACCCCTCCGGGTCTGAGTAGCCCTTGAGCGGTCCTTCGACGCAGCTCTGCAGAGAGTAGACCGTTTGGGAGTGATACGATGGGGAGGCCTCGCGCCAGATGCCGTCCGGGTAGAACTGCCGCTCGAGGATCCCGTCCACGCGTCGCAGAGCGTCGTGGACGAACTCCGGCTCGCCGATGACCCGCCCGATCACCGCCAGCCCTCGTATGAGCGAGCCGTCCATGTTCCCCAGGTAGATCGGGAAGGTGCGCGTGAAGTTGGCGGTCGCCCGGTGGAATTCTTCAATGTTACGGCGGACATCGGTGCCCAGTTCATCTGAGAGAGCGTCAACCGCCTCGCTGTCGGCCACCCGGTCGTACGTGCGAGCGAGAGCGGGCGACATCTCCGAGTAGAACCAGTTGTCCAGGCCATCGCCGCGCAAGGTCGAGCAGTACGGGTATGGCGTGCTGTATCCTGGGAGGTCTTTCGCCATGCCCGGCACGGGCTGCAATCCGTTGGGCGGTCTCGGCAGCGGCTGGGTGTCGAAGACCTTCATCGCGAACATCGACCAGTTCTCAATCCCATGCGGGCTGTAGTGCGGATACACCTCCGCCAGCCGGTTCAGGATGATCCCCGCCTGCCGCGCGTGCGGCTCGTCTCCCGTCGCGTGGTATATCTTGGCCAGCGCGCCGGCCATGGACTCCATGTATCTCTTCTTGCAGTTCTCGACACGCATCTGCATGAAGTGCTTATAGCCGTCCTCGCCCTCCCAGTACCGGTAGACGTGCTCCTGTCCGGTGGAGTCGGTGACGCGCGTCTCCTTGTCCAGCGGGTACTCCTCGTTGGGGAAGACCATGTTGCAGAACTTGCACTCGATCTGGTCCGGCTCCTCCGGCGACCAGAGCCAGTGGTAGGTATCCGAGACGTTGCCATCATCGCAGTTCGGGCAGAGGATGTGATAGAAGGTCGTTCGCGGAACGATGAACTCGTCGATCTGCTCGCGTCCGAGGGACATGACGTGCGTGGCCTGCTCTCGGAGCGAATCCACTTCGGCGTCAGTCAACTCCACCGGGAAGACGGGGTGTTTGACCGGATAGGCCATCGCGGAGGAACAGATCACCACGCTCATTAGGAGCGCCAGGCCACCGAGCATGTTCGCGTGGAGCATGTAGGACCTCCAACGGCCGTCGATGCGGTAGTGGATGTCTGAGATCAGCTCCGCCCGCCACCCTCGTCCCCACCCGCTTCGCCCAGCGGCGTGGCTCCACCTCGCCTTGGCCGTCCAGCGGGCGAGGCGTGAGCGAGGAACCGGTGGCGGGAACGCGGAACATGCATGCCCATGCCGTCCGTGTCCGCGGGTCGCCCGACCCGCGAGAACTCACCCGGGATTGGGCGTGCGGGTCGGGCGACCCGCAGGCACGAACGACCGGGGATGGGGAGTTACGCCCATGAGCCTGAGGCTGTTCGACGCCCACTGCTACCTCGGCCGGTTCAAGCACCTCGACGAGCGCTACTTCCACGCGCGTGAAGACTTGCTCGCGGAGATGGATCACTTTGGCATTGCCGAGGCGCTCGTTTGCGACACGCTATCGCGCGAGTTGGACCCTCGAGCCGGTAACCCTCGCATCGTGGATCTGTGCAGGGACGAGCCCCGCCTCCACCCGTCGTGGGCGCTGGCCCCGCCCGTGCAGTCGCTGCCGTTCCCGCTTGACGAGTTGCCCTCGGCCATGGCCGACGCGGACGTGCGGGCTGTCCGGCTGTTCCCCGGCCACCTGGAATTCACGCTCGACGAGTGGTGCGTCGGTCCAATCCTGGAAGTGATGCAAGACATCCGCGTGCCGGTCCTCATCGACCCAACGCCGGCCCTCAAGGCGGCGGGGCGAGACCTCACCGACTGGGACGCGATGGTCCGGCTGTGCAAGGCATTCCCGGATCTACCGATCATCGCCGCCGAACAGCGGTGGTACTGGCGCGATCGCACGTTCTACCCCGCGCTGGAGGCCTGCGAGAATCTTCACCTCGAGCTGAGCGCGTTCTGGATGTTCCGCGGCATTGAGTTCGTCTGCCGGGAATATGGGGCGCATCGATTGCTGTTTGGCACGAGGCTGCCGGTCCGAGACGCGGGGGCAACGGTGGCGCAACTCCAATACGCAGAGATCTCCGACGAGGAGAAGCAAGCCATCGCGGGGGACAATCTGCGCCAGATGCTCGACCTCGATCCCCAGCCGATCGAGCAGGTCGCGCCGGACCCCGGCCTCGGCACGTGGTACTCGGCAGTCCGGGCGGCCCAAGAACCCTTCGCGGGCGAGACGCTGGTCGACATCCACGCGCACATCGGCCCGGGCTCACCGTACTTTCTCCCGGATTCCGAACCGGACCAACTCGTCCGCCAGATGGACCGACACGGCATCAGCAAGATGGTGAGCTTCGCCTTCGCCGGGATGAACGCGGACTGGGCCTGGGGCAACGACTTCGCGCACCAGGCGGCCTGCGATCACCCCGGCCGGATCCTGCCGCTCGCCCAAGTGAATCTGTGGGATGATGCGGAGATGACTCGCGAGATGGAGCGCTGCTGCGACGAATTCGGCTTCTGGGGCGTGAAGCTGCACCCTTGGTGGAACGAATACCCCGAGACGGGCGATCATGTCAGGCGGTGCTGCGAGTTCGTCAACGATCGAAAGCTCATGTTGCTCAACCACCACTGGGGCCCGCCCACCGCCCTCGACGAGATCGCCAAGGACTGTCCGAACGCTCAGCTCATCGTCGGACACTTGGCTCTGGATGCCGAGTACGCGCGGGTGATCAATGAGAACGACAACGTGCACATCTGCACGTGCCTGCCGGTCCTGCGAGGCGAGGTCGAGCAAGCGGTGAAGCTGATCGACACGAGCAAAATCATGTTTGGCTCGGATGTCCCCGACCTGCCCATTCCCATCGGCTTCGGATCGATTCTCTACGCGAGGATCGATGACGAGGCGAAGCGCGCCATCATGGGCGTAAACGCTCAGCGACTACTGGAGAAGATCACATGCGCGAAAACATGAGTATGGCCATAGCGCTAGTCGGCATCGCGTCGCTAGCGCCGGTTGCCCTGGCCGCCGAGACCCTCCCGGACGGCTTCCCCACCCAGCGAGGCCGGTTCGCCTTCACCAGCGCGCAGATCCTCGCGAATCCTGGCGACCATGCAGAAGAGCTGGAATACCTCTCTCAGTTCGATGTTGTCCTGACGAACGGACTCGGGATCGCGCCAGAGGCCACCCGGGACCACCTGCAGGCTCAGGGCTGCGAGCTGTTCCTGTACTTCTGGACCAACGGCCTCTACGCGGAGAATCGGGTCGCCAACCCGCCGATGGGCGATTGGTGCGATACGCTCGTCGCCAGGCCCCGCATTAACTTCATCGGCGGCGTCCCGCTCCCCAGCCTGGCGGGCAAACCGGCCTACTACTACGATCTGACCAATGGCGAGCTGGTGGATCGGCTGTGCGCTGAGATGGCGAAATCCCGTGCGGAAACGGGCTATGACGGCATCTTCTTCGACTACACCGGCGTGTACCCGCTGCCACCGGAGGTGCTGGAGGTCTGGCAACGCGAGCACCCGGACACGGCGTACGACGAGGGCGTTCTGGACCTGCTCCGTCGACTGCGCGAAGTCGACCCGGAGTGCCTGATCTTCACGAATCAAGCACACCGCGCGGACGTGCCGCTGCTGGCTGAGGCCGACTACGACTTGGCCGAGAGCCTGGCGACGAGTTTCATGTGGGGCCCCGAGACGGAGATCGACGGCGAGAAGATCTCAGAGACCTACTTCCGCACTTGGCCCGGCGAGTTCGGCATCGAGGGCTCGTATGGCGAGCTGGAAAGGGCTGCCCGCGAAACGCCTCCCCGCCGCGACATGTTCTACCTCGACTACATGCAGCCCCGCTACAGGACGCAAGCCGACGAAGCGCCGGAAGGGTCGCTTGACCTGGAGGCCGTCTACTACTCCTACTGCGCCGCCGCGCTTTGGGGGAGGGCGGCGGCTTGTAGCGGCTGGTACGCAGGGCATGAGTATCGCGGGCCGCTGCACTTCGCCGACCTCGGCGACCCACTCGGAGATGGCCCGGTCGAGGAGGACGGGGCGGTGGTAAGGGAGTATCAGCGAGGATTGGTCGTGCTGACCGCGGGTGTCGACCCCGTCTCGATCCCGTATCCTGTTGCAGCGGGCGAAGCGCTGTATGACCTGTTCAGCTCGGCGTGGATCGAGCCTGTCGATGGCGAGTGCGAGTTGACGCTGGCGCCTGGCGTGAGAAGCATCTCGGGTGAGCCTCACCCAATCGGACGCGTGTACCTGAAAACAAGCCGGACCAACTAGGGAGAGATGAGCATGTGGCATTACTTCGACGACGCAGATCTAGCCGCAGTGAAGGAAGTGCTCGACCGAGGCGTTCTGGGGAGCATCGGTGACGCACCCGCGACACGGGGCTTGGAGGCGGCGTTCTGCGAGGAATTCGGCTCAGCCCACGCGCTTGGCGTCTGCAATGCGATGGCCGGGCTGCACTCAGCCGTCGCTGCGTCCGGAGCGGGAGCCGGCGATGAAGTCGTTGTCGATTCGCTGGTGGGATTCGGCGCTTTGGCGGTGCTGTTCAACAACGCGATCCCTGTGTTTGCAGACGTCCGTCGCGACACTCACACGATGGATGTCGAGTCGCTCCGCTCGCGGATCTCAGAGCGCACGAAGGCGATCATCGTCACCCAGCTCTGGGGCCTGATCGCCGACATGGACGAGATCATGGCGATCGCCAAGGAGCACGATCTCCTCGTCATCGAGGACTGCGCGCACGCGATCTACGCCACGTACAACGGCAAGTATGCGGGCACGATTGGCGACGTCGGCGTCTTCAGTTTCCAGGAGAGCAAGCAGCTCTCGACCGGCGATGGTGGGATCGTCCTGTTCCAGGACCCGGATGTCGGCGAACGGATCAATGATATGGTCACCTTCGGCACGATGCCCTCGCGGGTGGCGCTGAACTACCGCATCACCGAGGTGATGTCGGCTATCGCTAAGGTGCAACTTGGGAAGACGCCCGGGTACGTCGATATCTGCGTCCGCTCCGCCAACCAGTTCAACGACGCCGTCGCGGGCAGCCCTTTGATCGCGCCCCAGATCACGCCCGAGGGCCGCGTGAACACCTACCATCTGTGGGCGGCCACGTACGAGGGCGACGATCAGGGCCTGCCGTACGATGACTTCCAAAGAATCGCCGCCGAGCAGGGCGTCAACTTCATGTGGCGCTACATCCAGCAGGCGCCGTACCTGTTCGACGTCATCCGCGAGCCGGTTGCCTTCGGTCGCGGATGCCCGACCCAGTGCCCGCTGCGGGCGCGAGATATCAGCTACGATGAGGGCACGTGCCCGACGGCGGAGCTGATCATGGATCGGATAATGCTGGCCTACACGGGCGGCGACCCAGACGCCAACGCAGTGACCGCGGACGGATTGCGCAAGGCGCTCGAGATCGCCCAAGGTTAGGATGCGTTGGGACCATTGTGCGCGACCTACCAGCCGCCTCGGAGGACCCACATGAAGCTCGTCTCGCTCATGCTCCTGCTGGCGATGCTCGCCGGCTCCGCGGCCTGCGACCAGTGGTGGCAGTACCGCAAGGACCGCCGCCTCTCCGGGCGTTCATCAGCGACCGGCAACATCCAAACACCCGCGGTCAAGTGGTCCCACTCGATCGCCGCGCGCGAGACGCTGCTCGCCGCCGGGCTGGGCAAGGGCCCGAGGCAGATCGATCTGCCTCTCGATGATCTCGCCACGTTCGATTCGACGATCGCCGACTGGGGCGTCGCGGGCAGATACCGCACCTCATGGCTCGACCTCGACGGCACTCGTAATCTCACGCCGGACTCCGCGCACTACAACCGCAAGATCGGCAAGGTGCTGCCCGATGCTCCGGGCTTGCAGATGATCGAGACCGAGCCCCTTGGCTACCCGAAGGTGCCCGGCGTGTACAAAGGTACCGTGCGGCTGAAGATCCGGCGCGATGGCGAGTGGGTCACGCATTGGGAGGTCGAAACCGACACGCTCATCTGGAGCTGCGAACCGATCTTTGGTGATTTCGATGGCGACGGGGCTAACGAGATTGCCCTGCTTCCCTGGTACCGGCTCATCATGCTCGATGCCGCCACGGGCGAGCTGAAAGAGCAGTGCAACTACCTCGCCGAGGACGGGAGCGAGATCCCTGGCCATGGCGGCCGCGCCTACGGTTGGTTCGGGGCCGTCGATCTCAATGGCGACGGTCAAACCGAGTTCGTCATCGTCGAGGACTTCATCCGTTACACCACTGTCATCGGCCGGCGAAACGGTAAGCTCGAGAGACTGTGGCTGAAGGTGTGGGAGCCGCCCGGAGAGGGCAGCGACACTCCGACAGACGACGAAACGGTCGTCGTGCGCCTCAACCCGGAGCCCTTGCAGGACATCGACGGCGACGGCGTGCCCGAGATCGTCGTCTCGATCTTCAACCAGACACAGGACAACCGCTGGCACATCACCGCGCTCGATCCGCTGACCGGCGAGACGAAGCTCGACCTGCCGGGGCAATTCCTCACCGGCTTGCGCGATGCGACGGGCGACGGCGCCCCCGAGCTGTTCTGCACGGCCGCCGGTCTCGGGCCACGCATTCCGGAGCCCACGGGACTCTCCATCGTGACGTGCCTGTCCGGCGCCCCCGAGACGCTCTGGGAGATCGAGGGCTCGGCCTTCGTCACCCACCACACCGGGCACTACCCTCCCCACGTGAACTCCGGCGCAGCCCTGGGAGGGGAGACGATCTTGTGCGGGCCCGTCGCGCCGGATCAGCCGAGCGTCTTCTTCACCCGCGGAGCTGTAGCCGACGCTGCGGGCGAGACCGAGGTCACTTGCTGGCAGGCGAGCCCGTCTGGCCGCTTCCGGCGCGCGGCTCGGTGGACTGGGCCCAACCTTGAGCCTCTGATGACGCGTGCCGACGATGCCGACTCGATCCTGTTGAGGGCAAGCGCCTTCGAGGGCGAGTCCGCGCGCGTCCGCTGCCCCGGCCGGGGCGCCGACACGACCGCAGTGGCCTCTAAACGCGTCCCGGCGCCGACCAGTCCGGTGGTAGTCGGGCGCGTGGATGCGGACTCGCCGCCGACGCTCGTCGTTCAGGGCGCGAACGAGACGGTCGACGCGTTCCGCCCGAGCGGCGAATCGACCGAGCGTCTCTGGCGCGTGCCCGGACGAGGCATGACGTGCAACAACTACTTCGAGGGCCTTCTCCTGGCCGATCTGACGGGTGATGGCACGCCGTCCGTCGTCGCCGGGCGTCGGGGCGAGGGCGACTGCGCGCGGCTGGCCGTGCTGTCTCTCGACACGGGCCAGGAGGTCTGGCACCACGATTTCCCGGATTTCCCAGGTGCGCCGCCGCCATGGAACGTCCCTGGGTTGATGTACTGGCAAGGCGGCCATTTCCGCGACACCGAGCGGATGGATCTGCTCGTCCAGATGCGCCGGGTCTGGGGGGAGAGCACGCTGTTTGACGGCCGAACGGGCGAGCCCGTCTGGAAGCAGACCAAGGGCAGGCCGGGCAGGGGCTTCGGTCGTTGGTGGATGTCGATGTACGACTTCGATGGCGATGGGCTTGAGGACATCCTCAACATCTATCCGGACATGTTCTGCGTGGCGCGCGGCACCGACGGCGAGCTGCTGGTCGCCGAGGAGGTCGCGAAGTACGTCGACGAGTACGCCTACTACGCCGACTGCATTGTGGCTGACTTCCTGGACCGGGGCACTCCCCAGATTCTCTACTGCCACGAGTTCGTCACCGCGCTGCTCGACGGCAACGGTGACCGCATCTGGAAGGTCGCCCACGTTCACCCGATGGGCTGGCGCAACCAGGCCGCCCACGGCGATGTGGACGGCGACGGGAAGACCGAGTTGCTCTTCCCTGGGGCCATGGGTGAGGATGGCAGGGAATTCCGGTGCCTCGACGCGGCCACGGGCGAGGTGCGGTGGAGTTTCCCGATGCCTGACGAGGCGATCAGCTTCCCCGCCGTGGCCGACATGAACGGCGACGGGCGCGACGAGTGCGTCTTCACGATGGGGAGCACGATTCATGCCGTCGGCAATGGCGAGGTGCTGTGGACGCTCGACTTGCCCGGACGCCTTGGCCCGGTCGCGATTGCCGAGGTCGATGACAGCGGGGCGGCCCAGATTGTGGTGGCGTGCGCCGACGGACACGTGTACGGGATTGGCCCGGAGTGATTGCCGTCGGAGGGGGTGAATGGGGGGATATTCGGGGCCGCGGCGTCTCTTGGGTGTTTCGGAACAACTCTAGCGTCTCGACCATCGCCGGTAAACGTCCTGCGCCTCACGGAAGAGGTCCTGCACTTCGCGTTGGTGAGCGGCCGTCCGGTACTTGCCCTTCGTCGCGGTCCATTCGAGCGCTTCGTCGAGCTTGCGGACGAACGCCGTTGCCGCCGGGCCCGCGCTCGCGTTTGGCCTCCCGCACTTGACGTACAACGGACTCGTGTGGGCGAAGAGCGGCTGGTGGAAGCTGTCGCGGACGTTGCTGGCCAGCCGCGCGGCAAGCCACCCGTCCTCGGGAATCTCAATCTCCACCGACAACTCCCCCGCACGCGTATCCATCCGATGGTCATGCACCACGCGCCCGTTCCGGATGATTTGCACGGTGTCGACGGAGTAGAACGAATGCCACGACACCGTCACGTGGGCCGTTGATCCAGGCTCAAGCTCGAGCGTATCGCCGGGACGCTGCCCGTTGGCCTCCATGAACAGCGCCGGACCATTGGTCACGAACGTCCGCCCCTCGCTCAAGCCCCGGTACCACGCGTCTGGCTCAAAGTCCCCGGCCGTATCGACGTACACGCGATTTGCCGAGCAGACGAACCAATCCGAGCCGGTTGATGCGGGCAACGTGATGCCACAGTTCAGCATGTCATACCAGAGATCGTATTCGGGATCCTGCCAGAACGGATCGAACAGGTTGATCGCGTCGAGTTTCCCCAGCGCCGCGGCGACCGGGGCCTCCATCCCGCGACCGTTGTGACACCAGATCACGAGGCCGCCTTGCGCGCGGGCTTCATCACACGCGAGAGATAGCGGCGGGTAATCCGGGTCGGTTTCATCGACGAGGAAGCCACGACTGATAGGCTCGACGATGTCCTTGATTCTTAGGAACATCACGTGCCCGTATCCGTGCTCGATGCTGTCGGCGCTGTCGTTATGCCGGCATTCCTCGCCGCATTCGACGTAGTGATGATCTGTCGAGAAATCGGTCAGGAACCCCGGCGAGTACTTGTTGCTGGCGTACGGCAAATCCCACCGCGTCAGCACGCTGATCGCGGTGACGCGCAGATCCTCAACGCGTGGGTCCAGCCGAAGTCGTTCGTCCGGGCGCTGCTCGTTGTGGTCGTAGTGGATGTGCGTGTTGCCGGGGTGCCAGCCTTGTTCGCCGAGCGTGGTCCAGCGCGTGAGGGGGATATCGACCGCCATCGTCCCGGCCGTTGTGGCCTCGACGGTCATCGAGTAGGGCTCGTACTCCGTGCCGCGCTCGACAACAACCCGCGTTCGCCCGCACCCGACGTCGACGGCAAAGCTGCCGTCGCTGTAGAAGAACGGACGTCCCGGACCAACCTTGAGAATCGCATCCTTGGGGTGGGCGAAGTGCCCGCTGGAGGTGAGGACCTCGACGCGCGCCTCGACCGGATGCCCGGTCGAGGCGTCAGTGATTCTGCCGGTGAGCTTCATCTGAAGCCTCCGTCTGCATGCCGTCCGCGTAGCGACGGGGCTCCCGCCCCGTCGAATCCTCCCGCGCCTCTAGGCGTAGAATCCGCTGTCGCGCTTGCAGGCCTGGGTCACCCGGACGACCTCAACGGCCTCTGCCGGCTTGACGATCAGCGCTTTGCGCTCGCGCAGGTGGGCCCAGACATTGTCGTAGAAGTCGCCGATGTTGTCGCCGACCGACGGGACCTCTTCGCTCTGCCACGGGATGACGTCGTCGTTCCCGTAAGCGCGCCCCGGTGGCGGCTCCTCGACGACCTCGAGCTTCGCGAGCTTCTTGGGATCGAACGATTCGATCGTGCTCGTCCGCCCGTCCGAGACCAGCGTCCCCTCGGACCCTAGCACGGTCCACAAGGGCTCGGGGAACTTGCAGGCGCTTGAGACTTCCATGTCGAACACCCGCCCGTTCTCCGCGCGCAGCAGAACCTTCACGTGGTCCTCGACATCCCCGATTCCGCTGATCAGCCGCAGGTCGCAGAAGACGTCCTTCACGGTCGAGCCCAGCATCTGCAGCCCCGCGTCGATGTAGTGAGGGCAGGTGTTGTTGAGCACGCCGCCGTGGTGGCTGCGCATCGTCTGCCAATCGTTCCGGCGGCTGAACCCAAACGACCGCATCCGGATCTCAAAAACATCTCCGATCCGCTTCTCGCGGATGACCTTCAGGATGTGCTGGATGCAGGGGTTGTAGCGGTTATTGTGGTGAACGAGGAGCTTCTTCTTTGCCTTCTTCGCGGCGGCGACCATGCTGTTTGCCATCGAGACGCTATCGGCGATGGGTTTCTCGCAGATCGCGTGCCGTCCGCTGCGGAGCACATCCTTCGTGATCGGCCCGTGCGTGTCTGAGTAGCTCGCGACGACCACAACATCCGCGTCGGCGCCCTTCAGCAGCGCCTGGTGATCATCAAAGCACTCGCAGCCCAACTCCTCCGCGACCTCCGCGCGTCGCTCGGGCAGCCAGTCGGTGACGGCGGTGACTTGGTAGCGCTTGTCATCGCGCACGCGTTTGACGTGGATGTTGTAGCCCGAACGCCCGAGTCCGACGATACCCAACTTGATCGGCTTCTTGCTTGCCATTTGCGGCCTCCCGAAGGCGCGTTACGGCGAGTGTTCGTTCACATATTCCAGCGCGTCGCGTAGATACTGCAGCGTGTTCTCGCGGTCTTGCACTTCCATCTCGACCACGACATCCCCTGGGTAGCCATCCTCTGCCAGCCTCGCCAGCAACCCAGGCAGATCGATCTCACCCGTTCCGAACGGCACTGATTGCCGCCCGACTTGGTCCTTGATGTGCACCAGCTCGAATCGCCGGTCTAACGCCTCACAAGCCTCGCGCCAGTCAATGCCCACTGAGTGGAACTGCCCGACCTCGAGCGTGCACTTCAGCCGCGCGTCATCGACGGTCGACAGGATTCTGTCGTAATCCTCAAGCGTCTCGATTGCCGAGCCCGCGTGGTTCTGCAGGACGGGGATCACGGGCAGGCCATCGATCTCGTCGAGCAGCGCCTTAACCGCCGGCGCGTCTCGATCCAGGTCCGTCGGCTTCACGAGCGCGGCTCGCACACCTAGCTCCGCGCCCAACCGGCACGTCTTCGCCGCGTTGGCGATTGATGTCTCGTGGTCCTCGGTAATTGGGGGAAGATGTATCGATGAGAAGTCGATGCCGTACTTGTCGGTGAAGCCGAGATACGCGTCCGGATCCGCATCAGCAGACAGCGCCGACTTGCACCAACTCGTGAACGCCTCAAAGCGCGTGTAGCCAATCTGCGCGTAGGCTGAGAGCACCTCGGCGAGGCTCATCTCGGGGTTGGAGCACGGGCTAACGGCGAACGAAAGCATGGCGTCTCTCCCGGCGTGGCGGTTCGCCCGGCGACGGTGATTACCTGCACGCTGCCCCCGTGGCGCAGGCATTCTTGCCTGCGGCCGCTACTCCGGCTTGAACATCTGGAAATCGCCGCTGCCAACATCTAGGTCGGCATACTTATCAAGCCGGAACGTATGCCAGTAGCACGCCCAGCGCGCGTCGGCCTCCAACACGGCGCCCAGGCGGCGAATTATCGCTCGTTTCGCGTCCCCACGCCCGGGGTCGCTTGATAGGTCGCGATACGTCGCGTCCGCGAGATCGTACAGCTCGTCGCGGTCAGACGTGAGGTTGTAGGTGTACATGTACTTGGTCCCGTCGACCTCCGCGAAGGTCGAGACCGCCGGGTTCGGCGCGACATGCCAGCCGCACTCGAAGAGGATCGGGTCGCGCTCCGGAATCGCTTCGCCGCGGATGTGCGGCAGCAGTGATTCACCATCGAGACGCTCCGCCGGAGCGATGCCGGCGGCCTCGAACACTGTCGGCGCGATGTCGAGCAGCGAGACCATCTCGTCAACCGTCCGTCCCGCGCCCCTCTCCCTGGGGAGCTTCACGCTCAGCGGCACCATCGCCACCTTTGGGTGGCCGTAGACACCCTTGTCGACCAACGCCCGCTCGCAGTTCATCTCGCCATGATCGCCCGTGAGGACGATGAGGGATTCATCGTAGATGCCGCGCTCGTCGAGCGCGTTCAGGAAGCGCCCTATCGCGGCGTCGAGCGCCTCGATCTGCACGAAGTTCATCAGCATGTACTGGCGCGCGGTCGCCTCGTCATACATCCCCCAGTTGCGCAGGTACACGTCATACACGCGCGGCCAGTCCTGCCCCTTGAGCGCCGCGTGGTAGCTCGCCGGCAACTGGATGTGTTCGGCCAGCTCCCGCGCCCGCTCGGCGTAGCACCCCGGCACCAGGAACGGCTGGTGTGGCGCGAAATAGTCGAGTTGGAGATACACGGGGTCGCCGGCTGATTGCCCGAGCGCGCTATCGAGCGTCTCAGTCGCCAGCCTCGAGAGGTACTGACTGTACGTTCCCTCCTCGGGGAACTCGCGTCCATCGGATTGCGCGATCCAGCCGCCGCAGTTGTTGCCGGGCGTCTGGCGATCCGGGCGCAGGCCCTTGATGGGATTAGGCCACGTCGGCGGGGTGACGCCCAAGTCGCGGAGGTACCGGTGGTAGCCGTCGTCATCAGCCAGCGGCGGCGCCCAACGGTTCCAGGGCGAGTCGCTCTCGCCGAACGCGTCCATGAACTTGGCGGCCCCGACGTGGCACTTGCCGACATGTTTCGTGGTGTAGCCGGTGGCTCTTAGGTACTCCGGGAAGATGGCATCCGAATCCCGCAGGCCCACTTCCCAGCCGTCGTGCGCGCGCTCCTCGTTCGCCGTGAGGTAGGGGTACCGCCCGGTGAGGTATCCGGCTCGCGATGGGCCGCACAGTGGCGAGCAACTGAACGCGTTGCTGAATCGCGTTCCGTCGGCCATGATCCGGTCGATGTTCGGCGTGCGCAGGTGCTCGCGAATTGGGGCGGCAGGATCGTAGCTCTCGCGTGGAATCATGTCCACGCTGATGAAGAACACGTTCGGCCCGGTTCGGCCATCATGCTCGAATGGATGGGCTCCGGTGCGCTCGTTCAGGTAGCGTTGTCTCATGTGGTGCTCCGCGCCGACATCGGGCTCCTGGGGGTGTCTACGTAGAAAGTTGGCGCAAATGGAGTGGCCGCGTCGACTATATGTGTAGGGAAGCCTGGCATTTGGGCTTTCGCCCAATTACGAAACTCCCCTTTACATAGGATCAATCACCCCCACCAAACCGAATCAACGAACAGGGAACCCGCAGGTTGGGTCGCCCGCGCTACCGAACGTCCCGCCATGAGAAACATGGCTCTTTCGATCACACTCGCGCTAGGCGGGAGCATGGTCCCCGGCCTGCTCCGGGCCGAGGCTCAGACAGGCAGCAGTGCCCAGACCGTCCGCGTGAGGTTCTTGGCCGAACGAAGTGAGTTTGTCGACACGATCTACGGCATATTCCGGCGTCAAGTCCAGGACCGTTGTGGGGCGGCGGTCAAGCTGTTCGGCACCGGCGATGTCACTGTGGAATTCGCCATTGACCCAGACATCGGCGCGGAGGGTTTCCGGATCGAGGATGGCGACGGCGGAGCCGTGCGAATCGTCGGGAACGACGAACAGGGCCTGCTGTATGGAGTTGGGAAGTTCCTGAGAACAAGCCGATATGACCAGGGAGGTTTCGGCCCCGGTTCGTGGCGGGGGACGTCGGTGCCCGACTGCCCGTTCCGTGCGGCATACTTCGCCACCCATTTCGGCAACTGGTACCAGTCGGCGCCTCGGTACGAGATAGAACGCTACATAGAAGACGTGGCTCTGTGGGGATTCAACACCTGGGTTTTTACCTTCCCGGTCGATGCCTATCCCAGTTTCCAGGCCGCCGAAGGACACATCAAGCAGTTGCGCGCGCTCATGGCGACCGCCAAGCGAGTCGGGCTTGAAGTGGCAGTAGGCAACGCCGTCAATAACGCGCTCACCACCGCCCCCACGGAAATCGCGGCCACGCAACCTCCAGGGAAGCCGCCGGGAGGAGGCATCGTCTGCCCGAGCATTCCTGCTGGTCGCGAGTACCTGCTCGATATCTGGCGCCAGACGATGCGCGCGTTCTCTGATGTCGGCGGCGGCATCGACTACATCTGCGTCGCTCCGTATGACACGGGCGGCTGTGGGTGCGAGCAGTGCATGCCGTGGGCCAGCAATGGGTACTTGAGGATCTCGAAGGATGTGATAGAGCAAGAGAAGACAGTGAATCCCGAGTGCAAGCTGATCCTGTCGACATGGCTGTTCGACGCGGCTGAATGGGAGGGGCTGCACCAGGCGCTGGGGACAGACAGCTATGACGGATGGGTCGACTACATAATGGCAGGGGGAATCGTGGTCTCGGGCATGGATGGGTATCCCCAGTATCCTCTGGATCACGGCACGCCAAGCAACATCCCGCTGGTGAATTTCCGGGATATCAGCATGTGGGGCATGCAGCCTTGGGGCGGCTACGGCGCCAATCCACAGCCTGAGCGCTTTCAGAAGCTGTGGAGAGCAGAATCACGGATGCTGGCGGGCGGGATCCTCTATTCAGAGGGCATCTATGAGGATATCAACAAGGCGATCAACGGTCAGCTATTCTGGACGAAGGACGGTGATACCGAGGACACGGTGCGGGAGTATATCGCCTTCGAGTATTCGCCCGATGTGGTGGATGATGTGTTGGCGGCGATCCACATTCTGGAGGGCTCATTGACGACCGCCTTCGGGAGCACGGAGCGTGACAACATCACCGAGAGCGTCTGCGAGGCGCATGACCTCATCACGAAGGCTGAGGCGAAGCTGAGCCCGCGGGCCCGGAATTCGTGGCGGTGGCGGATTCTCTCGCTGAGGGCGACAATCGACAACGAGCTGTTCAATAACCAGGGCAAGCTCGAGGGCCCTGTCCTGAAGCGGGCGTTCGATGAGCTGACCGAGATCTACCACGCCGAGAACACCACTCCCGGGCTGCAGCCACCCAAGTTGCCGTAGGCGGGAAGGGGAGCGTCGAGAGGATTCGACGGGGCGGGAGCCCCGTCGCTACGCGGCTACGGCGGGCAGCGTCGTGGAAACTCAGACGTCCAGTTCCCCTGCTAAAGGCGCTCTCACGGGGGTAGCGCAACGCGAGGCGTGGGAGGGGCATGAGGGGGGGTGAGTGAACCTGCCTGGCATGACACGCACGCTTGGGTTCTCAATCGGTTTGGCCCTCCTCTCAGGCACCATCGTCGCGCAAGGAGATGTGGTCCCGGTCGGCCCAGGGGCGGGCTGGGTCGAGGCGGTCACGGGCGCCTTGGAGGCGGGGGCGACCGTCCGCCTGCAGGCGGGGCGCTATGAACTGACCGAGCCGATTCGGCTGACTCCCGAGCACTCCGGAACCATCGAAGCGGCGCCGGGCGCCGAGGCGATCGTCAGCGGCGGCGTCATCATCGATGGTTGGGAGATCGACGGCGACCGGTGGACCGTCACGCTGCCGGAGGTCGCGTCGGGCGACTGGCACTTCGCCCAGCTCTGGGCCAATGGCGAACGGCGGTACCGGCCGCGCTGGCCCGAGGATGGCTACAGCTACATCGCCAGGTCGGCTCCCTCGACGGAGGAGGGGCAAGGGCACGACCGGTTCCGCTTCGACGCGGGTGACATCCGCGCGGACTGGCAGAACCTCAACGATGTCGAGATGCTCATCTTCCACAGTTGGAGCATGTCGCGGATCCCGCTGGCGAGCGTCGATGAGGACCAGCGCGTGGTGACGCTGGCCGGGCGGACGTGGAACAGCCAGATCGGCGCGCTCGCCCCGAGAAAACGCTACATCGCCGAGAACGTGCTGGAGGCGCTGAACGAGCCCGGCGAGTGGTACCTCGACCGTGGCACGGGCCTGTTGACGTACATCCCGAAGCCCGGCGAGACACCCGACAACACGGAGATCATCGTCCCGCGGGCCGAGCAACTCGTAAGCATCGTCGGCGATCCGGAGATGGGGATGGCGGTCAGTGACATCACCATCAGGGGGATTACCTTCGAACACGCGAACGTCACCGTTCCCGAGACGGGCTACTGCGTCGCGCAGGCGGAGGTGGGCGCGCGAAGCACCAATGGCAAGAGCCCGTTTGGATCGGCGATTGAGCTGAGCGGCACGCGGGACTGCGTCATTGAGGGTTGCGTCGTCCGGCACGTGGGCTACTACGCGGTTGAGTTTGGCGTCTCATGCCACGAGAACGTGTTGGGGTTTTGTGAGGTGTGGGACGGGGGGGGGGGGGGGGTGAAGCTCGGGACAGCCAATCGCTACCCCGAGGGCGATGGGCGGAATGCCGCGGGCAACGTGGTCGAGGACTGCGCGATGGCCCATGGCGGGCGCATGCACCCGGCGGCAGTGGGCGTGTGGATCGGCAACTCGGGCGATAACCAGGTCATCCACAACGACATTCACGACTTCTACTACACGGGCGTCTCGGTCGGGTGGAACTGGAGCTGGGGCTACAGCCCGGCGAAGAATAACCTCGTCAGCCATAACCACATCTACGATATCGGCCAGCAACGATTGAGCGACCTCGGCGGGATCTACACGCTCGGCGAATCAGAGGGCACGGTGCTGAGTTACAACCGCATCCACGACGTGTCGCGCGTGGCGTATGGCGGCCTCGGCATCTACCACGACCAGGCGACGATGGGTATTCTGAGTGAGAACAACATCGTGTATCGGACGCAAGACAGCGGCTTCAACGTTCACTGGGGCAAGGACAACACCGTCCGGAACAACATCTTCGCGTTCGGCGAGACCAGCCAGATCAATCCCGGTCGCACGGACCTCACCGGACCGATTACGTTCGAGCGGAATCTCATCGTCTGGGACGGCGGATCGGTGCATCGGGCGCGGGGCATTCGGGATGATTTCGCCTCGGACAGAAACCTGTATTGGCCGGGCGCGGCGGATGGAGAGATGACCTTCGATGGTGATCTGTCGCTGGACGAGTGGCAGGATGCCGGACGGGACGTGAACTCCATCGTCGCCGATCCGGGCTGCGCTGACCCGGCGAATGGTGACTTCACCCTCAAGCCGAATTCACCCGCGCTGGACATCGGCTTCGAGCCGATTGACGCGAGCGAGATTGGTCGCCAGGCGGAGACGCGAGATGTCGGCGACGTGCCTCACGCGTTCCCCGTGGCGGGGCCGCCGCCGCCGAAGCCGATTGCCGAGGACTTCGAGTTTGAGACGGTTGGCGCGCCGGCGGGCGGAGCGAAGACCTTCGAGAACAACGAGGCGGAGACGGCCCGCATCAGCGACGAACAGGCGGCATCTGGGAAGCAATCGCTGAAGCTGATGGACGGACCGGGCGAGCCGACGTTTAACCCGCACGTCTACTATGTGCCGGGCTTTGATGATGGGATGCTGCGAGGGGCGTTTGACATCATGCTTGAGCCGGGGGCGATGCTCTCGCACGAGTGGCGCGACCGGTCGGCGCCGTACAAGGTCGGCGCATCGATCCGGATCGACGCGGATGGAATGCTCCTGGCGGGCCAGCAGGAGCTGATGCAGCTTCCGCACGGTGAGTGGATACATGTGGAGATCACGAGGGGTATGGGCGTAGAAGCAACGGCGACGTTTGAGCTGAGCGTGACCTTGCCGGGCGAAGCACCGCACGTGTTCGAGGGTCTTCCATCGGATCCCGAGTGCACCGAACTGCATTGGCTGGGATGGGTGGCGGGGGCGGTGGCGCCGGTGGCGATCTACATCGACAACATCATGCTGGCACCCGCTGAGTGAGGAGCGAAGCATGTCCACATTGACCACGTGCCTGATGTTGGCGCTCGCGCTGACCGCGCAGTCGATCGGGCAGCCTCCGGGACCCGAGCAATGGGAGCCTCTGCCGGAACTCACCGATGAGTTCGATGGCGACGAGCTGGACGTGACGAAATGGCATGACCACAACCCGGGCTGGAAGGGCCGACAGCCAGCGTTCTTCGCCCCCGAGAACGTGACGGTCAGCGACGGGAGCATGCATGTTGCGGCCAAACGGGAGGACCGCGAAGGGCTTCCCGAGGGGTATCACACATTCACGACGGGCGCGGTGCAGAGCACGGTGCTCGTGAAGTACGGGTATTTCGAGGTGCGGTGCAAGGCCGGACATTCGCGGGCGTCGGCGGCGTTCTGGTTCTATGAGAACACGCCGCACATGTGGACGGAGATCGATGTCTTCGAGATCGGCGCGGGCGCGCCGGATCACGCGAAGAAGATGCACATGAACGTGCACGTGTTCCACACGCCGGTTGAGAAGAAGCACTGGGCCAAGGCGGGCGTCCACGAACATGCGGAGAACCTGTCTGAGGACTACCACGCGTATGGGCTGAAGTGGACGCCGAAGGCGATCGTGTTCTACTTCGACGGCGAGGAAGTTGGGCGTCGTGAGAACACGCACTGGCACCAGGCGCTGACGATGAACTTCGATTGCGAGACGATGCCGACGTGGTTCGGACTGCCGGATGAGGCCAACCTTCCGGCGGCGTTCAGCACGGACTACGTTCGGGCGTGGAGGCTGGCGGGGGCGACGGAGGTGCGGACGAGGGAGTAGGGGTGGGTGGACGGCGACGGCCGACGGGCTGGAAGCCCGTCGCTACGCGACGGCGGACGGCGGTGAAGGCGAGGGAAGAGATGGCGACAGTCGATACTGATTTGCGCGTGCGGACGGAAGCTACAGAGCGGGTCGGCAGGCTTCGAGAGGGAGCCTTGGAGAACCCGCCCGCGAACTGGCAGGCGGCGCTTCATGGCACGGAGTCGATGATGGCCTCCGTGGGGGAGACGTGGTGGGTCGCGCGGCGCGGCCGGCGGGTGGCGGACATCCTCCGGAACATGGAGCCCGAGATCGGCCCGGATGACCCCATCGTGGGCCGGACGCCGGCCCGGCCGCCCACTGAGGCGGAGTCAGAGCGGCTGGCCAAGGCGCACGCGTTCAACCAGACGCAACCGGCGGCGGGCGGGCAGTCGGGTCACATGTCGCCGGATTTCGACACGCTGCTTGCGCTCGGGTGCCGGGGCGTGCAGGCGCGGATCGACGCGATTGTGGGCGGGCTCGCCCCGTCCGACCCGGAGGCGACGGAGCGGCTGGCGTTCTACCGAGGCGCGCGCGAGGCGCTGGATGGCCTGTGCGACTTCGCGGCGCGCCATGCTGATGAAGCGGAGCGGCTGGCGGCGGAGGCGGATGGCGCTCGCGCCGACGAGTTGCGGGAGATCGCGGCCGTCTGCCGGCGCGTGCCCGCGCAACCGGCCGAGACGTTCCACGAGGCGCTGCAAGCCGCGCACTTCCTGATCTACGCGCTGAACATGGCGGACGGAACCGGCCTCTCATCGCCCGGCAGCGTGGATCGCTGGGCCGCCTCGCATCTGCAGGCTGATCTAGAGTCGGGACGCATCACGCGCGAGCGGGCGCAAGAACTGCTGGATTGCTTCTTCCTGACATTCAACGCGTACATCGGCAAGGGCCTGGCGATTGGCCTGCTGATCGGTGGACGCGACGCCGACGGCGAGGACGTCAGCAACGAGCTGACGTGGATGGTGCTGCACGCGATCGACCACACGCGGCTGAGCTACCCCGGCGCGGGCTTGCGCGTTCACGCCGGCACCGATCCCGGGCTGATCGACCTCTCGCTCGAGATCCTGGCTGAGGGCACGAGCCACCCGGCGCTGTTCAATGACGAGGTCATCACGGCGTCGCTACGGCAAATGGGCCTGCCACCGGAGGACGCCTGTGACTACATGAACTCGACGTGTGTTGAGATCACGCCGTCGGGGAAGAGCAACGTCTGGGTCGCGAGCCCGTACTACAATCTCCCGCAGGTGCTGCTCGATATTGTCGGTGATGTCGCGTGCGGAGTAGTTGGTGAGCCGGGCACGCTGGACGAGATCATCGAGGAGTTCTCCGGCAGGTTGGCTGAGCAAATATCGTCGGGCGTCGCCGAGCAGAACCGCTTGAGGCACTCGTGCATGGCGCACCGCAACTTCCCGCTGGCGTCGTGCTTTGTCAGCGATTGCATCGAGCGCGGCCTCGACATCGACCAAGGCGGCGCGCGCTACAACTGGGTCGAGTGCAGCTTCGTCGGGCTGGCGACGGCGGCTGATAGCCTGGAGGCGGTGCGAGAGTTCGTCATTGGCGGCGCGCTGACGTGGGCCGAACTGCGCGCCATGATGGAGGCGAACTTCGAGGGACATGAGGCCTGGCGACAGAGGCTCCTGAACGAGCCGGCGAAGTATGGGAATGGCGAGGCTGGGGTGGATGGGATCGCAGCGAGGTTGATGGAGGTCGCGGTGGGCCACTGTCGCAGACACCGCGTGGTGCTGGGTGGGACGTACGAGCCAGGGCTTTTTGCGTGGATCATGCACGGGGAATTGGGTAAGGACACGGGCGCGACGCCCGACGGTCGGACGGCAGGCGAGTGCCTCAGCCCTGGCCCGGACCCGATGCCCGGACGAGCGACGAATGGTCCCACGGCGGCGACGTTGTCGGTAACGAGCTTCGACCACCAGCCGCTGATCGGCGGCGTGGCGTTCAACCTGAAGTTCTCGCCCGCGACACTGGCCAAACCCGAGCAACGCAAGAAGCTGGCGGCGCTCGTGCAGACCTACTTCGACCGGGGCGGCTTCCAGACACAGGTCAACGCTGTATCCGCCGAGACGCTTCGCGACGCTCGCGAGAACCCGGAGCAGCACGCGGATCTCTTGGTGCGCGTGGCGGGGTACTCGGACTACTTCGTCAACATGACGCCGCTCATGCAAGATGAGTTGATCGGGAGGACGGAGTCGGAGTTGTAGGACGGCAGGGCGCGATAAATCGCGCCCCTACGATTGGCGGGGCGGGACGGCGAGTTCGGCGTCGAGGCCGGCGTCGGATTGCTGGGCCATCCAGTCATCGAGGAGGGCGCGGAGGGCGGTGAGCGCGTGGGTGGGGTCGTCGGCGAGGTTGGTTAGCTCCCACGGGTCGGCGCGAAGGTCGTAGAGTTCCTCAGCCGGGCGCCGTTGGTGCAGCGCCACGCGTTGCGCTGCAAAGTCGTCCGACTTTGCCTTCTCCACCCATGATCGACAGAGCCGACCGTCCTCGTGTGGATTGCCCTCCGGGGGGTGGGTCATGATGTTCGTGAACTCGCCACCATGGTTGAGGTTGCGGATGTACTTGTGGGTCTCCGTGCGGACGGAACGGATGGGGAACACTGAGCCTGCGATGATCCCGTTCGTCGTGTGGGCGCCGTAGATGACGTCGCGGTGCGTGTCCGCATCGCCCAAGAGCACGGGCAAGATGCTCCGGCCGTCGATATCGGTCGGAGGATCGCCGCCCGCGATCTCGATGCACGTCGGCACTACGTCGGCGAAGCTGACCATGGCGTCGGTGATGCTGCCCGGCGCGATTCTCCCGGGCCAGCGCGCGATGAAGGGCACGCGAAGTCCGGCCTCGTAGCAGGACCACTTGGCGAAGATCCCGTAACCGTGATCGCTCGCGTAGATGAAGAGCGTGTCGTCAGTCAGACCTCGCCGGTCGAGGGCTGAGAGCGCCTCGCCGACCTCGCGGTCGCACTTCTCGATGTCGGTGTAGTAGTCGGCTTGCGTCTGGCGCATCTCGGGGGTGTCGACCTGGAACGGGTGGATCGGCACCTCGTCAGGGGAGAAGCCACCACCCTCGTGGGGCGTGTGAGGCTGGTTGGATGCGATGACGAGGCAGAACGGATCCCCCCCCGCATCATCGAGGAAACCAGGCACGTCACGTTGGGCGATGTACTCGAAGGGGAACGCGGAGGCCGGCGCGATGTGGCGTTTTTCAGCGAGCGCGACGCGGTAATCGAGAGGTTGGAGGTAGTGAGGCAATGACCGCGTGCCATCGAACACGCGGCCATGATTCATGTGGCAACCGTTTCGGTGGGGGAAGAGCCCGGTGTACATGCACGATCGGCTCGGCGCGCACATGGCGGTCGGCGTGAAGGCGCGATTGAACATCATGCCATCGGATGCCAGAGAGTCGATGTTAGGCGTGCGGATGCTTTCGTTGCCGTAGCACCCGGTGTCAGATGTGCTGTGATCGTCCGACAGGAAGATGACGATGTTCATGCGCGTCCTCTGAGGGGCAACTTCACGTGAGGCCGAGGCTGTACCTTCCGGAAAGGGCGAGGAAGCGGCGAACGAAGGGGGGAACTTGCCGGGAGAGAAGTGATCCTAAGGAGCTTGAGATGGCTGAACTGAGTGATGAAGCGCGTGTGGGCGGGCCGATTCCGTTGTATGAGGATGGTCCGCCGCCGGTTGATGACAGTCACTCGCCGGGGGAGGTCCCGACGATCGTGCCGTTTCCCGTGGACGCGGATGAATCGACAGGAGCAGTGGTCGTGTGTCCCGGCGGCGGCTACGGGGGGCGCGCCGACCATGAGGGTGAGCCGATCGCGCGGATGCTGAACGAGCATGGCATTGCGGGATTCGTCTGTCACTACCGGGTGGCCCCGTATAGGCACCCCGTGCCGCTGATGGATGCCTCGCGGGCGATCCGCTGGGTGCGACGCCATGCGGATGAATACAATGTGAATCCGAAGCGAGTGGGAGTGCTGGGGTTCTCGGCGGGCGGGCACCTGGCGTCGACCGTGGCGACGCATTACGACGCGGGCGAGGCCCGGGCGGCTGACCCGGTCGAGCGCGAGGGATCGCGGCCGGACGCGGCGGTTCTTTGCTACCCAGTCATCTCGTTTGAGCCGCCGTTTCGGCATGTGGGCTCGATGAACAACCTGCTGGGCGCGGACCCGCCGGATGGGCTGAGGCTGTCGCTATCGAACGAGTTGCAGGTGACGGAGGACACGCCGCCGACGTTCCTCTGGCACACGGCTGAGGACGCCGGCGTGCCGGTCGAGAACAGCCTGCTGTTCGCGAGCGCGCTGAGCGCAAAGGGCGTGCCGTTTGAGCTGCACGTGTACCCGCACGGCGCGCATGGGCTCGGCCTGGCGCCGGATGATCCGCACGTCGCGACATGGGCCAGGCTGTGTGGCGAGTGGCTGAAGGGACTGGGGTTCTGATGGGAGGAGCAATCGCAGCTGTCGTCATACTGGGACTGTGCGGCGGATCGCGCGCCGACGACCTGACGTTCACGCGCGAGCGGTCTGATGAGATGGCGGAGGCGACCCTGAACGCTACTGATCTCTCGGAGGCGGAGGGCAATGATCTGGCGTGGGGGATGGGCTACGTGCTCAACGGGTACATGGAGTTGTATGAGGCGACGGGGGATCGCGATTACCTGCGGAAGGGCGTTGCGCTGGCCGACCAGATGCTGGCCGTGCGCGACGACAAGCTTGGACGCGAGGACTTTGCCGGTCGGTCGCTGCCGGTGTGGGGAGTTGGCGCCCAGTTCACCGTGGCAAGCGCGACGCTGAAGGATGTCGATGGACGGGACGCGGTTCTGCTGAGATCGATACGGTATGCCTACAACGACCAGACGGTGGTGACCGTTGAGACCGGCTCAGAACCGGGGACGTGGAAGCTATCGCACGTGAACGAGCAGTGGAAAGAGCGCGCCACGCAGAGCTTCGACAATCTGAGTCTTGACCCCGACTCGCCGAGGTACATTGAGACGGTCATCGCCCAGGTGGAGTACCATCCGGACATCGACTTCGAGCGGGATCTCGAAGAGACGCCGTCGTTTCTGCTGATCGCGCTGGACCTGAGGCCGGATGCCACCGACAAGACGCTGGCGCCGGTCGACGACCTGAGGCTCGCTCCGCAGCGGGTGGCGTACGGGGGATACATCGGCCCGATCTGCGCGCCGATGATGCGGTTGGCGGCGGTGGTGATGAAGGACCGGGCGTTGCGGGAGGAGTTTGGCGAGGCTGCCAAGCGCTACAGCGATGCGTGTGAGGAGTCGTTCGCGTATTGGCAGGACTCGTGGCGGAACGGCCCCGGCAAGGGTGAGGGCTACTACCTCCTCGTGGCCAAGGGCGATCCGTTCTGGTGCGATGGCGTGGGCGCGCCGCTGAACTACCTCTGCGCGGCGGGGCAAGCGCTGATACACCTGTATGACGCGACGGGTAAGGCCAAGTATCGGCGCAAGGCGGCGCGGATTGCGCGGCTACTGAAGAGCCAGCTTGAGCTGAGTGAAGACGACACGTATACCTGGACCTACTGGTGGGGCGCGGCGGAAACTGGGTGGACGAAGGAGGACGACCTCAGCGTCTACACCCCCGCTTACCCCGGCGGCAAGTACATCGAGGACATCTCACACGGCGCCTGGGATGTCGAGCACGCGCTGCTCATGTATGAACACGGGCTCGTGTTCACTCGTGAGGACATGGAGCGGTTCGCGAACACGTTCACAGAGAACATCATCATGCCGGGCGAGGACCGCGTCGCGGATCGCGTCGACGGAAGCACGTACACCGAGGGCACGAATAACATCGCGGGCGGTCGGTGGATGGAACTGAGCGAGTTCGATCCCGCGATCTTCACGACGATGCGCGACATCTTCGAGGCGAACGGTTACCACAAAGGCGCGTATGGTCACCTCGCGGAGGTGTACGCGAGGCTGTACAAGTGGCAGGAGAGGCTCGCGGGTGAGGACGGCGGGAGTCAGTAGCCCGGAGTCCTGGGAATGACCGGAAACCACGAAGACACAGAGGGCGCTAAGGACGGCGAGAAATGAGGGCAACATGAGATCCAACACGCTATCGATCGGCTTCCTGACGTTGTGCGCGGCGGCAGTCATGGCACAGGACGCGGACGTGCCGAGTTTGGCGGAGGTGCGCGAGCAGCTTCTCGGGACGCCCGCGACGAGTGCGAATCACGCGGATCGCTTACCGATTCTGGTCGCGCTCGACTACCACCTCGAGCAACCGAACTCAGAATATGCGGATGCCGTGGTCGAGCACTATGGGCTGATGGTCGACAAGGTGCTGGATGAGGTGAAGAAGACGGTGGTTGACGAGGGCGTGGTGGTTTGGAAGCTGTACAGCAGCAGCATCATCGTGAAGACGCCGAAGACCGTGTTTGCCTTCGACCTTGACGAAGGCCCGTACACCGGAGTTGGCGAGCCGGATCGCGTCAAGCCAGACGGCCCATTGCGGATGCACTTCACCGAGAAGCAGCGCAGGCGGATGGCCCGGTTGGTGGATGTGTCGTTCCACACGCACGGCCACCATGATCACGTGGACTACGCGCTGACGGAGGCGATGATCAAGGCGGGCACGCCCGTGATCGTGCCGGATGACATCCGCAGGATGTGGGCGCGCGCGCCTTTCGCCGACGAGCTGACGACGGTCGACGGCGAGCCGACGACCACGTTTGAGATCGCCGGCCTGAAGGTCGAGACCTTCTCATCCCAGCAGTGGATGGCTCCCGACCACAGCATCAAGACCCCCTGCAACGCGTACCTGGTGACGACGGATAGCGGCGTCACCGTGCTGGCGAAGGGCGATATCAACGAGGGCGACGACATCCTGCCGTGGTTCTCGGATCTGAAGGAGCGCGAGATCGGCGTCGACTTGTACGTGGGCCATATCTTCTATTGGTGGGGGCGCGACGTGCTGCCACAGATCCTCCGGATGCACGACCCGTTCATCATCCCCGGCCATGAGTACGAGTTCGTCCACCGCAAGCCCGACGAAGCGGGGTCCGGGACGGGGTCGTACACGACGCTCAGCAAGCGATTCGCGAATCAGCTCGAACGGGAGAAGGCGGTTGTGCTGAGCTGGGGCGAGGCGTTCGCGTACTTGCCCGAACTGCACCGCGAATCGAAGTCGCCGCTGATCTTGACCTGGATTGAGATCGACCCCCAGCCCCGCAAGGTCGAGGTCCGGGTGGGGGAGACGCTTGAGGTCGATCTGAACGCGACGAGTGAGGGCGTGACGATCCGGCGCTGGTACCTGTCGTTCAGCAAGACGGATGCGCTGAGGAACGTCCCGGGCTTTGACGAGCGCGAGTGGGGCGGGATCCTGCACGATCCTGATGGCGACGGCAAGTTCAGCGTTTCCACTGCGGGTTGGCCGGTCGGCGAGTATACGCTCGGATGCACCGCGGACGACTGGCCGGAGGGGGGAACCCGCACCTCCGGCAGTATTCACGTGACCGTTCTGGCGGGTGAAGGCTAACGCGACCGGACCGTTGCCGGCTCTTCGTAGTCGACGAGGATAAGGTCTGATTCGTCGATGAGGTGCTCGTAATCGCCCTTCGAGTCGATCCTGCGGTAGGCGTCGTATTTCTCGCGGACCTTGACCGGGAACGAGTAGCCGTAGTGGCGGATCTTCACGTCCGACAGGCCCCCAGGTCCTTGCATGCCAAGCACGTGCGCGCCATGGATCGGCTGGAACGGGTAGCGAAGGCTCGGCTGGTTGCGGAACAGCCGCGTGTGGACATGGTGCAGCGTCTCCTTGCCCCATTTCCCGTCCATTCGATACTGCGTCTTGCCATGCCAGAAGTGCAGCATGTGGAAGCCCCAGACCACGTACTCATCTTGGTGAGTGAGTTCGTCGATCCGGGCTGCGATGCGGTCCTCGAACACCTCGTCGATGTCCATCATCAGGATCCAGTCGGGCTCCGTGCCCTTCACCAGCCCCAGCAACACGTTCCGGTCGAGCCCCTCGTCAAAGAACGTCTTTGGCCACGGCAGCACGGTGCTGACCTTCGGGAACGACCTGCAGATCTCCACCGTGCGGTCAGTGCTCCCGTCGTCAACCATGACGATTTCATCCACGAACTCGCTTAGCCCCCGGAGGCACTCTTCCGCCCACATCTCTCCGTCTTTCACCCGTATCCCCGCTGTCAGCTTCATGGTGGTCCTCTCAGTGTGATGGTGGCATTATGCCACTGCACACATATTCACTGGCGATTAATCGCTTTTACAGGGTTAATTAGTGAAATATATGTTGACATGGCCAGTCGCTGCGAGTAGTATTATACAAGTAGCGCATATTCTGTCAATAAATATTACTAAGTTGGATCTGTGAGCGTCAGGACGGGCGGACAGGTCCACGGGCCAGAGCGAGGGCGCGCGTGCGCATCCTGGATTTCATCACACACCCACCATTCCAGAGCGAGCTGTGCAAGACCGGGCATGAGTTCGTGCTCGCGGCGAGCGAGTGCTGGGACCACTGGGACGTCAGCCTGAGGCCGCTGCCTGGCAACGCGTCAGTTGTCTCCGAGATCGACCCCGAAGGACTCGACTTGGCGATCGTCGCGACGCGCGAGCAATACGTGCGGGCGGCGCGCCTGGACATTCCCGTCATCTTATTGAGCCACACAATCATGCACCCATGGGATCGGGAGTTCTTCGCCGCTCTGCCCGATCATGTGGAGATGGTCTACGTAAGCGACCACAAGCGCGCGACGTTCGGGGACCTCGGCCAGAGGGGCCGGACCATCCGCCTGGCGGCGGACGCTGACGAGGATTTCACCGGCTACTCCGGCGCGGACGCCCGGATTCTCAACGTGACAAACCGGTTCTCGCAGCAGGGGGACCGAGGCTATGACCTGTATCGGCGCCTGACCGAGGGGTTGCCGGTGCAGGTCATCGGGCATCATAACGACCCGATACCGGGGGCGCGCGCCGCGACCGATCTCGACGACTTGCGGCAGCTGTATCGCACGAATCGCGCGTACCTGAACACGGACCCCCAGGGGCGATTGCACCTGGCAACGCTCGAGGCGATGGCCACGGGGATGCCGCTGGTCTCGCCCCCGATCGCGGAGTTGATGCCATACGTTGACGACGGAGTCAACGCGTTCGTTAGCACCGACGAGGGTGCGCTCCGCGACGCCCTGGAGGAGCTTCTCGAGGACGAGGAGCTAGCGCAGCGTGTCGGCGAGGCGGGACGCGCGATCGTCCGGACCCACTTCGGGATCGATCGCTTCCTGCGCGAATGGTCCGAGGCCATTGGCGACGTCGCGGATCGACGCGGCAAGAGCGCCGGCCGCGGATCGCCGCTTCGCCCGCGCCGCGCGGGGGACGATTCGGGGCTGCGCGTGGCGATCAATGTCGGCCTGCTCGGAACGATCAAGACCGGCATCGGCCAGCACGCCGCGAACCTGGTGGAGGGTCTCGCCGCGACGGACGGGCCGAACTCGTATCATCTGATCGTGGGCACGTCATCCGTGGACAAGCTGCCCACCGGCCACAACCTGCACCCGCTGCTCGTCCGCTCAGGCGACGAGATGTGGGAAGAGACAGGACTGCCGTCGGTGCTGGAGGAATGCCGGGCGGATGTATATCACAGCCCCGCATTTGGTATCCCGATCGTGAAACCATGCCCGTGTGTGGCGACGGTTCACGACTGCATCCCGAAGCTATTCCCCGAGCACGCGCCCCCGTTTCTCAGGCGTTTCTTCGACGATTGGGCGCCGACTTGGATGAAACTCGCCGACCACCTGATCGCAGTGTCAGAGCACACCAAGCACGACATCGCGCATCTGTATGGGGTGTCCGAGGACAAGATCACGGTCATCTATCAGGCGAGCCCCAGCCGCCGGCGAGTTGATGATGAAGAAGCGATCTCCGACGTGAAGCGGCGGCTGGGCATTCCCGGGCCATACGTTCTCTATGTCGGGCGCATCGAGCTGCGGAAGAACATCGCAGGCATGATCGATGCGTTCCGGCTATTGCGAGCACGGGGGGACTTTGATGGGACCCTCGTGCTCGCCGGGCCGCGGGACCCCGAGCCTCACGATCCTGAAGGGGTGTTGCCGCCGGAGGGCGAGTACGGCGACATCATCGTGCCGGGCTTCGTCGCGGAGGACGACCTCTCGGGCTTGTATTCGGGGGCGCAGGCGTTCTGCTTCCCGTCCTTCTACGAGGGTTTCGGGCTGCCCGTCCTCGAGGCGCTGGCCTGCGGGGTACCGGTCGTGACATCCAACGTGTCATCGCTTCCTGAGGTCGGCGGCGACGCGGCCATCTACGTGAACCCACACGACATCGAAGACATGGCGGACGGCATGAGCCGTGCCATTTCCGACACCCAGCTCCGGGGGGGAGCTGGTCCGGCGCGGGCTCGCGCAAGCTAGTCGGTTCACGGCCGAGGACGCGGCGCGCAAGACGATTGAGGTCTACGAAAAGGCGGCGCGGAGCTGACTCCGGGCCGACGAGAAGATCGACTGGGGCAATAAGCCAATGCGGGTAGCCATTGACTGTCGGAGCGTGTTCGCCGGGTGCGGCGGAATCGGGCGCTACACTACGCAGCTCGTGAAGGCCATCGCGAGGATCGATCGCGATACCGATTACTACCTCGTCCGCACCAAGGCCAAGAACGAAGGGCCGATTGTCGAGCAGGACAATGTCTACGAGATCGTCGTCTCGGCAGGCATGCTTGACGAGAACTTCGAGCAGCTCCACCTCCCGCAACTGCTGGAAAGCTACGAGATCGATCTGTACCACAACACGACATTCTCGCTCCCGATCGTCCAGCCATGCGTGACGGTCACAACGATTCATGACGTCGTCTTCCACTTCCGGCCAGACCTGGTCAGGCCGGGGCTGAACGAGTACCTCGCCAAGTGGTCGCGCGTCGCGGCGGAGACGGCAACGCGCATCATCACGGTGTCTCAGTATTCCAAGGCCGCTATCTGCGACGCGTACGGCGTCGATCCGGCCGGCGTGTCGGTGATCCATGAGGCGGCGGACGCCGAGCGTTTCAGGCCGCGGTACGGTGGCGCGCTGGAGATCGAGTTCCGCAAGTGCTACGACATCAGCGGCCCATTTGTGCTGTACGTCGGCTCGCTCGAACCGAAGAAGAACATCGATCGCCTGTTGGCGGCGTTCAAGCGCGCGCGGCGCGATTCACGCTTACCGCACCGGCTCGTGCTGGCCGGAGGAGGGGGCGGCATGGATTACGACGTGCAAGCGGCGATCGAGGAACTCGGGCTGGAGCAACTTGTGACGGTAACGGGCTACTTGCCTGACAGGTACCTGCCGGTGGCGTACAACGCCGCTGATCTGTTCGCGTACCTGTCGCTCTATGAGGGATTTGGCTTGCCACCGCTTGAGGCGATGGCGTGCGGAACGCCGACGCTGGTGACGGACTGCACGTCGCTACCGGAGGTGGTGGGGACGGGCGCTGTTAGGGTGTCGCCGACCGACCCGGATGAGATCGCCGCCGCGCTGGCGTGGATGCTTACCGACCGGGCGCTGCAGGAGAAACTGAGGGAGCGTGGCCCGGAACGCGCCGCTCAATTCTCGTGGCAGCGCGCGGCGCTAGAGACGCTCGAGGTCTACCGGATGTGTCAGTCGCGCCAGTGGCTGCCCGCCGAGGCCATGCTTGAGGAGGCGCACCAGTGAGAGTTATGCACATCGCATCCGAGTACCCGCCGATCCAGGTCTTCGGCCTTGGTCGAGCGGTGCGCGACCTGGCGGTCGCTTCGGCCGCCGCGGGGCACGAGGTCCACGTCGTTACGAACAGCATCGGTGGTCGGGACAAGAGCGCCGTCATGGACGGCGTGAACGTACATCGGATCTCGTTTCCGCCGCCACCAAAGCCGCCCGACGGCGTGACCGCCGTGATGCAGTTTGACGTGCTTGCGGTACAGGCCGCCATCGAGGCCGTGAAGCGCCATGGTCAGCCGGATGTCATCCACGTGCATGACTGGCTGACGGCGCTGCCGGGACGGGTACTGAAGTGGACGTGCCCCGACGCGAAGCTCGTTGTGACGATTCACGATACGGCGCATGGGAAGCACTTCGGAGAACTCGATCCTTCGCAACAGTCCACGGCTGACCTGGAACGTTGGATCGGCGAACACGCCGACGAAGTTGTCTGCTGCAGCGAGCACGTGCTCCGAGAGCTGACCGACACGTACGGTGTCGATCCAAGCAAGATCACGATCATCCCGTGTGGCGTCGACAGGTCGTCGTTTGAAGTGGATGGCGACCTTGACGCCCTGCGCGAGACCTTCGCCGAGTCAGACGAGCGCATCGTGCTATATGTGGGCCGACTGGATAAGGAGAAGGGCATCCAGTACCTCGTCGAGGCGGTGAGTCGCGTCATGACGGTTCACCCCAAGACCAAACTCGTCATCGCGGGCAAGGGCGTGCTCCAAGAAGCCATCCAGAAGCACGCGCACAACGTGGGGGTCGGCGACCGAGTGCTATTCGTCGGGTACGTAACGGGGAGCGTGCTATCGGGGCTGTACCGGCGTGCCGATGTGCTCGTAGTGCCCAGCACGTACGAGCCGTTCGGTCTCGTGGCGCTTGAGGGGATGGTCTGTGGCGCGCCGCTCGTGGCGTCGACGGCGGGTGGCTTGGGCGATATTGTCGAGCACGAGCAGACGGGGCTGTCGGTGCCGCCCGCGGATGTCGGAGCGCTGGCGGAGGCCATCACGCGCCTGCTGTCAGATACATCGCTAGCCGAGAGGCTGTCAGACGCCGGCGTCCGGCGCGCGGAGGAGCAGTACAACTGGACGCGGATCGCCCTCATGCACGAGCCGGTCTACGGCGTGACGGCGAAGGCTCCAGTCGCCGCCTTGCAGGAGCAAGTCTAGTGGACATCTACCACAGCGGGCGCGAGATCAGCCCGGATTACGCGAGCGTCGTGATCCCCGTCTACAACCAGCTCGAGCACACCCGCGTGTGTTTCGACAGTCTCAGCGAGCACACGCGCTACCCGTGGCGTCTGATCGTCGTGGACAACGGGAGCAGCGACGGCACGGGCGAGTACCTCGCCGAGCGCGCGGCTGAGTGCGACCATCTGACGGTTATCACGAACGAGGAAAACGCCGGCTTTACGCTCGCCGTGAATCAAGGGATGGAGGCCGCGGATGGCCGGCACGTGGTGCTTCTGAACAACGACACGACGGTCACGCCGGGCTGGCTGATGGGCCTCGTGATGCTCGCGGAGAGCGATGATCGGATTGGCCTGGTCGGGCCCAAGATCCTGCATCCGGAGACAGGCCAGATCCGGACCATTGGGGGACTCGTCTTCCATATGGGCGGGAAGGTCAGTCCGCCACCGGGGCAGGACCAGGACGCCGCCGATCCTCGGTTTGCGGAGCCCTTCGAGTGTCAGTACGTTGAGGGCTCTTGCATGCTGATCAAGCGCGCCGTCATCGATGAGATTGGCGTTCTCGACGAGGTCTTCGCGCCGGCGTATTACGAGGACACAGACTACTGCTTCCGCGCGCGGGAAGCGGGTTTTCGGATCGTGTACTCGCCCTACTCAGAGATCTACCACCACTCGACAGTCACCGCCCAGGCCGTCAACGCGGAAGACCCGTCGTATGCGGCAGCAGCACGCCGGAACGACATGATCTTCAAGGCGCGCTGGGCGCACAGGTTCTGGTGAGGCGGAGAATGAGCAAGAGGAAACGCCGGACGATTGCCGTTGACTGCCGCATCTTGAGCGCGCCGCCGGGTGGGAGCGCGTTCTACACGCGGCACGTGCTGAAGGCATTGGCGAAGCTGGGCGTGCGCGACGACTACGCGCTGATCCAAGGGCCGGGCGCTCAGAACGGACAGACGATCCGCTCGCCGAGATTCCGCGACGTGATGGTCGATGACGCGAGCCTCTGCGACGAACGCTGGGAGCAGTGGCAGATGCCGAGCCAGCTCACCGAACTCGGCGCCGACCTGCTATTGGCTCCCACGATGGTGCTTCCGGCGCTACGCAGTTGTCCCTGCGTTCAGGTCATATACGATCTTGGGTTCGAGGTCCACGCGAGCTTCTACACTCCGGAGTTGAGGCGCTACTTGCGCAAGTGGGTCCGGCTTAGCGCGCGCAACGCGGACCACATCGTCACCCTCAGCGAGCACGCGCGAAGCGAGATCACGAGCATCTACTGCGTTCCTGATGAGAAGATCACGACCATCCCCGGCGCGCCCGCCGCGCATTTCGCCCCCGCGAGACGCGATGACATCGAGGCCACGTTGCGGCGCCACCGGATCAGCCGCCCGTACGTTCTTAGCGTCGCAAGCGCCGAGCGCAACAAGAATCTGCCGGCGCTCATCGAGGCGTTCTCAACGGCTTGCTTGGGCGCGAAGGGCGGCTGGCAACTCGTGCTGACCGGCCGGGCCGGCGGGGGCGAGCGCGAAATCAGAGAAGCGCTCGGGCGGAATGGGATTGAGGACAGAGTCGTCATGACCGGCTTCGTCCCGGACGAGGATCTGCCGGCCCTGTACTCGGGGTCAGAGATCTTCGCATTCCCGTCGCTGTATGAGGGCTTTGGTCTTCCGCCGGTGGAGGCGTTGGCGTGTGGGACGGCAGTGCTCTGCTCCAACGCCGCTTCGCTACCCGAGGTCGTGGGTGACGCGGGCTTGCTTGCCGACCCGACGCCTGAATCGTTCGCCGACGGGCTGGAAACGCTGATGGGCGACGAGAAGCTGAGGTCGGCCCTTCGCGTCAAAGGCCTCAGCCGCGCGCGCGAGTTCTCGTGGGAGGCGTCGGCCAAGCTGCTGCTGGGTGTGATCGAGACGACGGTTGGATGAACCCGAGGAGGACCCGATAACGTGAAGGTGCTTACGCTCGCCACCGAGTTTCCCCCTGCCCGTGGATATGGTTTGGGGAGGTACATCGCCGAACACAGCGCCGCCCTCGCCGCCGCCGGCGTGGAGTCGCACGTCGCGTGCAACAACCACGACGGGGTCAGCGATAGCTACGACCGCGAGGGCGCGCGCGTGCATAACGCGCCGTTCCCTATCCCGGTCCAAGGTCACACTTGGATCAACGAGGCGATGCAGGGGAACTCGCTCCTGGTCGCCCGCGGCGCGAGAATCGCGGATGAGCACGGGCCCTTTGACGTCATTCAGGCCCATGACTGGCTGGCGGCGAGCGCCGCGCGGTCTCTGCAGGAGATGCTGGGGATCCCTCTCGTGTTGACCATGCACGACACGCAGATTGGGAAGGCGCTTGGCGAACTCACCGACGACCAGCGCTACATCGCCGAGGTAGAGGCGTGGATTTGCGGTCATGCCGACGCCGTGGTCGCCAACTCGTTCTTCATGGGCCGCGAGCTGAGCCAGGCCTACAAGGTCCCGGACGAGAAGCTCGACGTGATCCACTGCGGCGTCAACCCGAAGTCGTTCGAGACGGACGCGGATCCCAAGCTGTTCAGGACCCTTTTCTGCGAGCCCGGCGAGCGGCTCGTGGGGTTCGTCGGCCGGCTGGCGCAGGTCAAGGGGCCGCACGTTCTGCTGGAGGCCGTGCCGAAGGTGCTGCGCGCTTGCCCAAACACGAAGTTCGTGATAGCCGGCGAGGGCGCTCTTCGCGACGGTCTCGAGCGCCACGCGGCAGGCCTCGACGTGCAGTCGCGCGTGCAGTTCACGGGGTACCTCTCCGGCCAGGTGCTATCGACGTTCTATCGGGCGGCCGATGTGATGGCGGCGCCGAGCCTCTACGAGCCGTTCGGCATGGTCGCGCTTGAGGCATCCGTCTGCGGGACGCCCGTGGTCGCGGGCGATACCGGCGGGCTGTCTGAGATCGTCGAGGACGGGGAGACGGGCGTCAAGGTCCCGCCCAACGACCCGGACGCACTGGCTTCGGCTATCGTGAAACTCCTCGTCGACGTGCGAAGGATCGAGCGGATGGGCATCGCGGCCAATCGTCACGCGCGATCGAACTTCTCCTGGCACGCGGTCGCGCGCAAGCAGATCGAGGTCTACGAGAAAGTGCTGGCGGCGTGAGGCGTGGGTGCGGAGCCGTCTACACCAGCCACCAGTGGCCGGGCTCGAGTTTCTCGATGTTGAAGTTGCGCTGGTCCTCGGGAAGCGATTCGAGCAGCTCGCGGGCCTTCGCGCCGATCGCGGCGGAGGCCAGTTCGGCGTTGCGCATTCCGACCTCGGGCGTAGCGTGCTCGCGCGGGTCCATGCCGCCGATTCCGTGGGGGGCCGACATGTCGAAGACGATTTCCTCGCCGTCGAGCGTCGACATGTCGACGGTGTCGGGATAGAAGAACATCATGTTGGATGTCTCCCACTTGGCCGCGTGATCGCTGTTGGACTCCTCGCCCTGGCTGAGCGTCATCTCCCACAGTCCGACCCCGGCGCACGTGCTGTCTGCCGTGACCGGTTCGAGAGCGTTCTCGATCATCTCGATCTGCTCTTTAACGTTGTGTCCCGACACGCCGATGATGACCCGGAATCCCGTCTTCTTGAGCTGGTCGAAGAGGTTGGTGATGCTGGGGACGAGGTGCTCCTGATCGAAACCGGCGTGGAAGAACACCGGCGGGTACACGACGCCGCCAAACTGCTCGGCACACTTGACGAGAATCGCGTGAGCCTTGATCGCGTCGTTGCCGAGCGGCAGATGAGTCCCATGCCACTCGATCAGACCGAATGGGACGTAAACGACGGGGAATTCGCGGGCGGCGGCCTCGAGTTGGCCGGGCCGCATGAACTGCATCTGCACGTCGGGCGAGAGCGTGTTGTCCATTGGTCGGCACCTCCGTGGTGGGTGAGTGCTTCGCCCATCATCCGGGCGGACACCTTCTCCGTTGCGGTCCGAGCCGGCGGGTGTTAGTGTATGGGTGAGGAGGCGTTTGCCGATGATTCCGCTCATTGCCCTCGCGCTGCTACCCGTGGCGTTGCCTGCCGCTGAGCTTCCCCTGCCGCCCGGCGACACGATCTCGGGGCCGTGGGTTGTGAAGCTGTTCCTGGATGATGGCGATCCGACAAGCCTTGGGGAAGCGGCGATTATCCAACTGGGTGACGACGCGGAGGTCGGTCGGACGCTTACTATCGGGCCGTGGTGGCGGGGCAACTGGTCAGCACGCGTCCAGCATGTCGAGAACCTCCCAGTTGAGCCGATCGTCGCGCGCGGGATGTACAGAACCGATGGCCTGCTCGCGCTCATGGCGGGCGGGAGGGTGGAGTATTTCGACACCGCCGGCAAGCGCGTCGGCATGATGCCGTTCGCGCTGGCCGCCGAGGATGAATGGACGCCGTTCGCTTTCAGGATCGACAAGTTCCCGCCAGGCGCAGAGAGCATGCAGCTCGCCTTCGGACTGCGGACCCACACCTCGGGGCGGGTGCAGTTCGCCAGACTCGGATACGACGCCGCGGGCCCGCATCCCCTGTCCGGCATGGCCGGCCCGGTCATCACGCGGCCTCGCCCGCCAGTCGGTTCTGAGGCCACCGGGTTCTTCCGCGTGGAGAAGACGGATGGCTCGTGGTGGCTGGTCGATCCCGATGGGCGCCCGTTCTACTCGTTGGCAACCGACCCACCTTCCCCCCCGTTCGGACGATGACCTCATCGCGAACTGCAGTCGGTATGTCGATCAACTGCGCGGTTGGGGTTTCACGGGGATCGCCGGCTGGGCGAGCGCGACGACGTACGCGAAGCACAATGATGTGATGCTCGAACAGGGCAAGCCCACGTTCGCGCTTTTCAAGGTCATCAACTTCCACGACGCCGGCAAGTACGGCGAGTTCGACATGCTGACCGATCGCGATGGCAACCAGAAGTCCGGCGAGCACGGTTTCCCGGATCCGTTCGACCCGCGCTTCGAGGTGACGGCCTACAAGAAAGCTGCGGCGACGGTGGAGTCGCTGGCGGACCGGCGGGACGTCATCGCATGGTTCGTCGATAACGAAATGAGCTTCAGCGAGTTGTATCGGTACGTCTGGAGCGAGCACTGTGGCGAGGCGCTCTTGAAGCACTTGCGGGGGAAGTATGAGACGATCGGAGCCCTCAACGAGCGATGGGGAGCGGGGTTTGCGGATTGGGATGCGTTACGGGCTCAGAGGCCCGCGCCCCTCATGCCCAAGGGGCCGATGTATGATGACCTTGTGGCCTTCGAGCGCGTCCTGGTGAAACGGTATGTCGATATCAGCATCGCGGCGATCCGCGCGGTCGACGCGAACCACCTCATCGCCTCGA
Organism: uncultured Armatimonadia bacterium; assembly: GCA_964555935.1. Taxonomy (GTDB): domain Bacteria; phylum Armatimonadota; class Zipacnadia; order Zipacnadales; family VGFC01; genus CAZKUN01. Next base: position 54,288 of record CAZKUN010000013.1, read on the forward strand.
ACCGGTTTAACATGGGCGGCCATGAGGCGTGGATGCGGACCATCGACCTCGCCTCGGCCTATGACATCGTGGCGTGCAACTTGTATCCCTCGAACCAGGAGCCGGGCGTGGGGAGGGCGGGCTTGCAGGTGCTGCGCGAGGTCGCGAGACGGACCGGCCGTCCGATGATCATGGGTGAGTGGAGCGTTCCGGCGATGGACAGCGGGCTGTATGAGATGCGCAAGGCGAAGCTGGACTGGTCATTCCCGCAGACCGTGCCGACGCAGGAGATCCGCGCCGCGCAGGCCGCTCGGATCGCGGCTGATTACTTCAACGAGCCCTACATGGTCGGCGCGCACTGGTTCATCTATCGAGACTTCGACAGCGAGAAGCGCGAGGCGAACCGTGGCTTGGTCAGGAGCGACGGCGCGCCATACGAAGCGCTGACGGAAGCGCTGACCGACGTTCACGCGTCGATCGCTGACCACATCTCGCGGTAGACTTGCGATCCGAACGCCTTGAAATCCTCAAGCAGCATGAACATCCCGCCGCCGATGAGCCGGCCGCCGGAGGCCATGTGATCGAGCATGGCGCGGCGGAGGCTGGTGTCGCGCGGGGCGGATTCCATGTCGACATCCTCGTCGACGCCGAATACGAAGTAGACCCCCGAACGGTCGCCTGAGGGAATCGGGAAGAGGTACAGCTCGTTCTGCCAGAGGACCATGTTTGAGTCCGGGCGGTACCACTGGGTGATCTCCGGATTCAGAATCCAAGAGCCGCACGCGAAGCCGACGAATCGCTGTTTGGGGAAGTAGTGCGGGAAGAACTCCAGCGCCCGCCGCATAGACTCGTGGCAGGCTTCGGGCGTCATGTTGCCGCCGGCGGGGATGTGCATCTCGAGGATGTAGTCGCCGGGCGACAGGGCGAGTTCCCATTCGTCGAGAGACAGCGTTACCTCGCGGTGTGCGGCTTGCCCGGATGGGGAGATGGGGTAGCCGGTGACGCTGCCCTCGCTCTCGGTCAGGCCGGCGACCCAAGTGTCGGCCCCGTCAGGCCGCGCGACGAAGCCATCGGGCGCGTATCGGTAACCGTCAGCGGCCAGCGCGATGACGTTGCGCGTCTCGCGGTGGCGGTAGGCTTTCAGTCCTCCGTGGAAGGGTTTTAGCATGTACTCGTGTCGCCCAAGCCGGTAGAGAATACCCCTGACGTGGTTGCGGAGCCAGTAGAGCGTCCGCGGCGAGACGCCCCAGTGGCCATCGTGTTGGTCGCGATAGATGCGCGTGGACTCGGGGTAGTGGCTGAACGTGTCGCGGCTGACTTGTCGGGGGATTCCGAGCGGCTCGTGGGTGGCCAGCATCCGCGGGACGGCCTCCAGCCCGATCAACAGGTAGAACGCGCCCGACAGGTCGCCAAGGGCGCCGGTGAGTACGGGCCACTGGCCGAGGTTCTGCGCCTCGTAATCGAGGTGCTCGTAGACGAGACGGTGGCAGTGCCAGGCGAGATGCACGAGCGCCGGCGACTCGGCGATCAGGCGCGCTGCCTGGTGTAGCTCCGCGTCGGCGTCGGCCGGAAGACCCCCAAACTCGCGAGTATTGGTGATCATCTCAGGGCGCAGGAATCGCGGAAGCTCGTCCGGGAAGGACGCCTCGGATTCGTCCCAGTGGTCCTCGAACAGAGGCTTGGAGTCTGTGATGTTGAGTTCGGATAGAACGTCAGTGAGGGTCATGTGGTCGCCCTCCCGGGCGAACGGCGTCGGATCAGGAGATCCGACCTACGAACGGCGTCGGGGTCGAAACCCCTCCTACAACGGCGGCGTTTCTCCGCAGCGGTTGCGATGCCCTTGGGGAAAGGTGCGGCGGTGACATACAGCCAACAGCCAGAGACCGAACGTTCGTATTGGGGAGGCCTCGGATGGTTGCTCACCATTGGTTGCTCGTGCTGGCGCTCGCGCTGCTTGCCGCTAGCGGCAGCGCGGCCGAACCGCGGCGCGACGTGTTTGTCGACTGCAAGGCTGAACCGGGCGGCGATGGTAGCCGCGAGCTTCCGTACGCCACAGTCCAGGAGATGGTCGACCAGCACGACGCGGACTGGGGCCAGGTCTTCCTGCAGCCCGGCACGTATCGCGAGGATGTCAACATCCACCGGGGGCGCTTCTGGTTCTTCCCCGCTCAGCAGTATGGCGTGCATATCGAGGGCTCGATGACCGTGCGGATGCCCGGCACGAAGATCCGCGGGATGATCCTCCGCTCCGAGGGCAGCGCGATCGTGCTGGCGGATGGCGCGAGCGGGTGCGAGGTTCAGCACTGTCGCATTGAGGCCGTCGGCGAAGGCGGCGCGGGGATCGAGATTGCGGGCAGCGACGTATCGGGCTGCTTGATTAACGGGAACGTGGTTGAGCTGGTCGAGGGCGGCGGCCGAGCGGGGATTCGCGTGGCCGTGCAGACGGGAGTCACCAGCAACCACATCGACCATAACAAGATCGCCGGGTGCGAAGAGGGCATCGCTCTGCTCGCCGACGGCGGCACGGAGGATCAGGTCAACGTCGTCACGAGCAACCGGCTGTATGGGTGTGGGATCAGTGTTGAGCCCGAAGCCGGGGAGGTGACAGTCGCGTGGAACGAGATCGATGGGGAGCTGGACGCGGATCTCTACGCGGAGGCGACGGCGCAGCCTCACGAGCCTCGCACGGTCCGCGTGGCGTCCGACGATGAGCTGTCAGCGGCCGTCGCGGAATTGGGCCCCGGTGATGAAGTCATCCTGGCCGACGGCGAGTATGCCGAGACGCTGGAGATCCGCGCGGTGGGGACGCCGAAGGCGCGGATCACGATTCGAGCCGCGAATCCGCTGGGGGCGGTCGTGCGTGGCGCGGCATGGACGCTGAGGCATGCGGCCTACGTGCGGATCGAGGGGCTTAGCTTCGTTGACGTGCCGGGCTCGGCCGTCATTTTGGGGGCCTACGCGCAGCACTGCGAGGTGGCCGACTGCCGGATATCCCGCGAGGCCGAGGGTGGGGGAGGGGCGATATCGGTCTCGGGGCCGTCCGCCAGCCACAACGTCTTCTGGGGCAACACGATTCGCCTGAACCACGGCGGCGTCGGTATCCAGATCACCTGTCAGCGCTGGAACTGGCATCTCACGATGAGCGCCAATGACATCTCAGGATGCTACTATGGCATTCAGACTGGAGCCGGCTCGTACCCGACCGCTCCGCCGGGGTACCACCGCATCGAGGGCAACGAGTTGCACCACAACTGGAAAGAGGGCTTCCACAGCAAGACGACCGACAACATCATCCGCGGGAACCACGTGCATAACAACGATAGCTGCGGGATGACCACGCGCTACGGCTCGCGGAACGTGTTCGAGGGCAACTGGATACACAGCAACAGCCGGGGAATGCGGCTGCACAGCAAGAGCCACTTCGTGGTGAACAACGTCATCTTCAACAACGGCGGGGATGGGATCTACCTCGGTTCGTGGCCCGGCGACAAGGAGGGCGAGTACCCTTACAGCTTCGAGCCCTACTACGAGCCGCCGCATGAGGTGTGGATTGCGAATAACACGATCGCCCATAACAGCGGCGCGCCGATCTTCGCGGACAACGGGACGCAGGTGATGGCGCTTCGGAACATCCTGGTGGGCACGGGTGAAGACGCGCCGGGCGTGAAGTTCGCCGTCGGCGGCGTCGCGCGCCAGGTTGAGCAGAATCTGTATTGGCAGTGTCGCCCGCCGCTGCTGCGCGAGTACGAGGGCGGCGAATACGATGTTCTGGCGGATCCGCTGTTCGTGGATCCCGAGAACGGTGACTACCGCGCCGACCGCGACGGCCCGGCGTGGGATGTGTCCGCGATCGGCGACGCGTTTTGGGAGATGCTGAGACTCAGCGTGCCGATGGCGGAGGCGCCGCCCAAGGAGCATATTGGCGCGCACTTGGGCCCGCCACCGGCGAGTCTCGCCGGTAAGGAGTCGGACGAATGATCGGGACCTGTCTGATTGCGTTGGTGGCGGGAGGGACAGTCGTGAATAGCCAGGAGTGGGACGAGCGACGGCAGCGAGACGAGGCGCTGTACGAGAGCCTGACGATCACGGCCGACGAGCTTCGGCCTGCCGCCGCGCGGACGGAGATCGTCGTCGACGGAGAGCCACGGGCGGTGATCTGTCACGCGGATTCGCCGGCGTGGTTTGAGGCGGCGACGGCGGCTCAGGAAGCGGTGCGGGACGCGACCGGCGTGGAGCTTCCGATGGTGACTGACCAGGAGCTGGGCGAGGACGACCGCAATGTCATCTTGCTGGGGACCCTCGATAACAATAGCGTCGTCGCGCGGCTGTACCACAACTACTATGTCTGCCTGGACGCTGGCTACACCGGGCGAAACGGCTACGTGCTTCGCTCGGTCATCGATCCGTGGGGCGATGGGCGCGACACCATTCTTGTTGGAGGCTCGCACGCTGAGAGCACAGCCAGGGCGGCCGAGGTTTTCGGGGACATCGTAGCGCGTGAGGCTGCGCGAGCGGCTGAGGAGCTTGGGGAGATCGTGGCGGGCGAGGCCGAAAGGGATGCGCTCGAGTTGCCCCGGCTGATGGAACTGGAGTTCGATGCTCAGGACCGAGTTGAGCCCGCACGCGGGCCCGTGAAGCCGGAGGAGCGCGACAGCGCAATCGCCCGGGGACGCGAGTATTTCGCGAGCGCCGGGCGAGGGCGAAACGGGACATCCCAGCTCGTGAGATGGGGCGTGAGATACCATCGGACGGGTGACCCGCTGGCGCTTGAGGCCTACCGCGAGTTGATGCTGGCGATGCTGGAGTACTATGCCACGGACGAGACCATCAACGAGCAGGGAATGCGCCGGTATGACAACGACTTCCGCGATGCGTCGACCTTCACCGTCGCGATTACGTGGGACCTCGTTGAGGAGAGCGGCGCCTTCACGGATCAAGAGCGGCTCGACATCACCAACCTGATGATCCGGCTGGCGTTGGAGTGCGAGCTATACCAGGGCTGGGACCGGCCTGACAGCTACGAGAAGTGGAGCGCGAACGAAGACATCGTCCACAACCACAACACGTTCCCTGCGCTGGGCGCTTACTTTCTGGGCAACTACATGCTGCGTCACTATGGCCTCGCTCATGCCGAGAAGTGGCTGACCGTGGCGCATGGGATTTTCAACGGGCAGAAGCATGTCAGCAAGCCGCTGGAGGATGCGGCGGCGTACCAGTGGCTGCCGATTATCCACACGATGATCTACTCGTTGGCTGAGGGGGACACGACGTTCTTTGATGAGGGCCACGCCCGCGAGGCGGCCCAGGTCGCCATGATGGTGATGGACAACGCGGGATATCAGTCGGCGTTTGGCGATCACTCGGCGTACAAGGCGAGTTCGGGTATCAGTCAGATGCTGAAGCCGATTGCCTGGCATTACAAGGACCCCGAAATCCTGTGGATGGCGGGTCACGCAGCGGTCGAGGGCAGCTACCTGCTCGGTCAGCGCTATAATGCGGACTTTGAGCCAGAGCCGCCGACATCGCACGCGGGGGTAACGGTCTCGAAGCTGCCGAAGCTGTGCTACGACTACGCGGCGCGCAGCCCTCAGTACCCCACGGCGCCAAACGTCCCGTGGGAGGCGACCTTCGATAAGATCGCGCTGCGGGGCGGGATCGAGCGTGATGACGAGTACCTGTTGCTCGATGGATTTGGGCGCGGGACGCACATGCACTTCGACACCAACGCGATCATTCGCTATGCCGCCGGTGGCGAGCCGCTGCTGGTGGATGGCGAGTACATCAAGAACGCGCCGAAGTACCACAACTCGATGGTCATCATCCGCGACGGGCGCGCGGAGCTGACCCCGACCGTGGCGCGGCTTGTGGAGGCGAAGGGGGATGGCGGAACGGCCCACACGCGGAGCACGATCGAGGACTACAACGGGGCCGACTGGACTCGCGAGATCCTGTGGGTGAGGGGCGAGTATTTCGTGGTGTCCGATCTGATTACGGCTCGCGAGGCGGGAGACTACACGCTACGGTGCTGCTGGCGGCCATGGGGCGACACGTCGCTCGACGGGAGCGTGCTGACGGTCGACCACAAGCCGATGCGGATGCAGATCGTCAACGCGGACGGGGCGAGTTGCCGCGTCGAGAAACTCAAGACGTCTGAGATGATGCCGATCAGCCGGCTGAGTCAGCAGGTGAGCGTGCGGCTGGAGGCCGGTGAGGAGTACCGGTTTGTGAACCTGGTCCATGCTGAGGCGGAGGGTGATGCGGTTGACGTGTCGATCGCGCCGGTGGGGGACGGCACCTATGTCGTGACGGGCGCGGGCGGGGCGCAAGTGGTGACGCTGGGTGACAAGGCGGACATCAAGGATGTGGGTGGCGGCATTGCCGTGGCGCGCGTGCCGGTGGTCGCGCCGCGAGAGGACAAGGAAGGGCCGCCGTCGATGGAGCGCTCGTGGGATTTCACGGGCTTTGAGGCCGCGCCCGCACTTCTGCGTGTCGAGCGCGTCACGAGCAACGAGCCTCACAGCGGGCGGTACGGGCCGGTTGGGAAGCTCGTCGACGGCGAGTTCAGCTCATCGATGAGTTCGGTCATGTGGCCGGCGGGCGTCACGCCGACCATCGTCGCCGAGCTGCCGGAGGAGGCCGAGATCAGCAGCGTCGTGTTGCGCGAGTGGCATATGAACGAGGGGTGGGATGTCGGAGACCGTAGACTTCAGATCAGCAGCGACGGCTTCGACCAGGACGTCCGCGGGATCGACGCGCCGTTTGAGGAGGCCGGGACTCAGAGTTGGGGCGGCAACACGAACTCGATGTATGAGGTGAAGATCGGTCAGAGGGCGCGCCAGATCCGCCTGACTGTCTCGCCGGCGCGCGATGACTCGAACGTCTACATCGCGGAGTTGCAGATCCATGGCACGGGTGAGGGCGTGATGCCGGAGATCCGGGCGGTCGCGACGGGCGACCTGACGGGCGACGGCGTGGATGAGATCGTGGCGTGCAGCGACTCCGGTGAGGTGGTCGCGCTTACAGCGGCTGGCGAGATGCTCTGGTCGTATCGCCAGACCGAACGCGCGATGCTGAACGCCCTCGCGTGCGGCGATGTGGATGGCGACGGCAAGGCGGAGGTCATGTTCGGCGGCAACGGGTCGCGGCTCGGGCTGCTATCGAGTGATGGCGAGTTGCTCTGGACCGCCGAGCCGCCGAAGTTTCGTGGCATTGCGGCTGATGTCATGTGCATCGTCGCGGCGGATGTTGATGGCGACGGCAACGCGGAGGTTGTCTGTGGATGCAAGAACTGGATGTACTTCGCCTACGATGCCGACGGTTCGATGATCTGGGAGAACGTGATCTACGCCCATTCGGCGACGGTGACGTGCGCGGATGACTTCGACGGCGACGGGCTGCCGGAGATCATCGGCGGGAACGCATACTACACGCTGAACATCATCGATCATGACGGCGAGCGGATCTACAACGGCGGGCGCTTCGGCCCGGAGCAGACGGCGGTCGGGTCGGCCGACGTGGACGGTGACGGCGTGCCCGAGATCCTGGTGGGCACGGATGGGGGAGAGCTGATTTGCTTCGACGGCGACGGGACGAAGCTGTGGGAGACGAACGTCGGCGACAAGGTGACGCGAATCCTGTCGGTTGATGGGCGGATCGTCGTTGCCGCCGAGAGCGCGCACGTGTTTGCGCTCGATGTGGACGGGTCGCTGCTATGGCGGACACCGCTGCCCGGTGGCGCGTCGGACGCGTGTGTCGTTGACGACTCAAGCATCCTGGTGACGGCTGGCAGCGCTGGGGTCCTGAGGGTCGATGCGGCGGGCCAGGTGGTTGCCGCGGCAAGGACGTCCGATGCGGCGAAGGCGGTCGTGCTGGCCGGCGACACGGCAGTCGTGACGACGAGTGGAGGAGCGGCCGAGGGTTTCGCGATCCGCTAACGGTACTGAATGATCTGCGCTTCGACCCAATGCGTGGCGCGGCTCTTGTCGCGGTTTTCGTTGAGGTAAGGCGCGGGCGTGTAGGTGATCGCGCACGGCTTGGCAGGCGCCACGGCGTCGGTGATATCGATGTCCCATGGCGTGACGATGTCGCCGGGCGCCCAGCCTGCGCGGTCGAACTTCCACGTGCCCCCTTGCGGCCGGCATGGGTTCAGGTAGACATCGGTCTTCCAGAGCGTGTTCTCGTACGATGTCTCGTTGACAGTGACCGTTCGGCCGGCGGGCATGAACTCGGCGGCGTTCTTGCTGCTAGGGCTCATCCCGTGCCCGGTGACCATGAACCGCAGCTTGGCGGCCTTCGCATCGGCGCCGATGACGCCCGTGCGGGGCGCGAACCAATCGGCCATCGGGTGGTCCGGATTCCCGTACTCAGGCTGGCCGGACCAGAGGTTCGTAACGCTGAACGCCTCGCGTTCGGGTGTGCCGGGGTAGTAGTCGAGATCGACGCTCACCTTCCATCCCTGGCGCGTCTCGTGGGTCTCCCCGCCGACCCAGGTGTCGATGTAGAGTCCCATTTTCCGGTGCCCGCGCAGGATGGACTGGTAGTCCGTCACGTCGACCTTCCACGTGTAGCCGCGGCCGAAAGGCGTGATGTAGCGGCAGATCTCGTAGCGCTCGCCGTCATCCCCCCACGCGTAGATGGCAGCCGAGCGGTCCCAGGGATCAAAGTCTCCCGGCGGCGCAGCGAGGGAGAGCGTGAGGATGATCCGGGCGACCTGCAAGTCGGGCGGCGCGAGCTGGAATTCGCCCACCGGTGTCCGGTTGCCCGCGTGGACGATCTCGCGAGCGAAGAACTGGTAGCGCTGCCGCGCGGCGCGGTCGGCGGAGGCGATTGGGTCAAGATACTCGACGGTCAGATCGTCAACGGCCAGGCGAGTGGTCATGCCACCCGTTCGGCCCGCGAGGGCGACGCGACACTCGTGAGGCACCATCTCCGCGATGAAGTGGTCGTGGTAGATGTCGGTGTCGTCGATGGTCACGCTCACCAACGCTCCGCCGATGACATGGCGGATCGAGATGTGGACGTCGTGGAACTCCCCGCCGCGGAACTCCACGGGGGAGAGGGCATTCGCGACCTCGGTTCCGTCCCAATGGACCGAGACCTCGCGCTGGGGACGGCTGTAGACGTTTCCGTTCTCGTCGAATCGATTCTCGGTGGGGGGATTGTAGATGTCAAAGCCCACGGCAAATGAACGGGTGAGATTTGGCTCTTCCCACTTCCCGACGTTTGGCCCCGCGCCGTGGGTCCCGTAGACACCTGTGTTCAGCAGGGCAAACGCCGCGCCGTCCGCGCCCTCATCGCAGCGCAGCCGGAAGGATGCCTCGATCCGCGAATGGGCGCCCTGGGCGGATCGGGGGAAGGCGACCACGTTGCTTTGATCGGTCTTGCCATGCAGCAGGTGTAGCACCCCATCGCCGATCCGAGGGCCGGGTTGAGAACCGTAGGCCGTAAGGGCGGCGTCGGCGCCGGAGCGCAAGCGGTCGAATGTGTGGGTCTGGGAATGCGCCGGCGATACGAGAAGGGCGAGGGCGCAGAGGGCGGGGAGCATGGGTGGTCTCCTTGCGTCGGCGGGTGCCTTCGGCATTGACAGGCGAGGAAACTCGCCGAGTTTCCGCGACCTACGACGGCGAGAGCGTGTAGCTCTGGCCTGGCTTGGTTGCGAACTCGATGACGTTCTTGTCGACGGATTCGGCGGCGAGTTTTGGGCGGGCATCGAGGCGAAGGGCCGAATGCGCGCGGACGCGGCACGTGTTGCCAATCGAGGAGTGGACAATGGCGTGGGTGAGCTTGCCGTCGGCCCACTCGATATCGACCTCGAAGCCGCCGCGAGCGCGGAGCCCGGTCACGTGTCCGGTCGGCCAGGCTGCGGGGAGCGCGGGCAGCAGGTCGATCTCGCCATCGTGGCTCTGAATGAGCATCTCGGCGATGGCCGCGCAACCGCCGAAGTTGCCATCGATCTGGAAGGGCGGGTGGTTGTCGAACATGTTCGGCAGCGTTGACTTGGCGAGCAGCGCCTGGAGGTTCTCGTGGCACGTCTCGCCATCGCGTAAGCGCGCGAAGAAGTTGGTGATCCAAGCCCGGCTCCAGCCGGTGTGGCCGCCGCCGTGGGCGAGGCGGTGATCGAGGGTGGCGCGCGCGGCGTCGGCGAGTTCGGGCGTGCTGAAGACTGTGATCCGCCGACCCGGGTGCAGGCCGTAGAGGTGGGAGATGTGGCGATGGCCCGGTTCGGGTTCCTCGAACTCCTCGGGCCACTCCTGGAGGCGGCCGTCGCTGCCGATCTTCATCGGCGTCAGGCGCGCGCGGGCGGCCTTGACCTCCATGCGGAAGTCGGCGTCGGTGTTCAACGCCTCGCTCGCCTCGATGCAGTTCTGGAAGACGTCATCGATGATCTGATGGTCCATCGTCGCGCCCATGACGACATTCGCCACCTGCCCGTCGGGCGTGCGGAACGAGTTCTCTGGCGAACTCGACGGCCCGCTGACGAGCATCCCCGTGCGCGGGTCCTCAACGAGGTAATCGAGGAAGAAGAGGGCGGCTTCCTTGATGATCGGATAGCCCGTCTCCGCCAGGAACTCGCGGTCTCCGCTGTACTCGTAGTGCTCCCAGAGGTGACGCGTGCACCAGGCCGCGCTGAAGGGCCAGAGGCCATACCCCGTAGCGCCGATGGAGCTGGCGTACCACCAGGCATCAGTGGTGTGATGCGCCACGAACCCGCGGCAGCCGTAGATCTTCCGGGCGGCCTCGCGACCACGTGGGAGGAGGTTCTCAGTGAGCTGGATGAAGGGCTCGTGGCACTCGGTGAGGTTGGCTACCTCGGCGGGCCAGTAGTTCATCTGGATGTTGATGTTGATGTGGTAATCAGCGTTCCAGGGCGGGCTCATCCCGGCTTCCCACAGCCCCTGGAGATTGGCGGGCATGCATCCGGGTCGCGAGGAGCTGATCAGCAGGTAGCGGCCGAACTGGAAGTACTGCTCGAGGAGTTGGGTATCGACAGCGCCTTGCTTCACGGCGGCGAGACGTTCGTCCGTGGGGAGGTTGGTGGCTTCGGTAGCGCCGAGGTCGAGATCGACCCGGCGGAAGAGCCGCTGGTGCTCCTTGACATGCCGCTTGCGGAGTTGGGCGTAGCCCTTGGCGGATGCGTCGGCCATGCGCTGGATGCACAGCTCGCGCGGGTCATCGCCGAAGTAGCTTGTCGCGGCCACGATGAGGATTGTGGCCGAATCGGCGCCATCGATCCGCAGACCATCGTCCGCGGGGCTGACCGTGCCGCCATTGGTTCTCACCTTCAGCCGGGCTTCGTATCGGACGCCCTTCCCGTCGCCCGCGTGGCCGTACATGATGAGTCCGCCAGATCCATCGGACTCGACGGTCACGTCCCGCGAGCGAGAGAGGCCGACCGTGCATGATGCTGGACCGGAGAGGCGCGCCACTAAGACGTCATCAGCGGCGCTGGAGAAGACCTCGCGCGAGAGCCTCTCGCCATCCGCGCTGTAGGCAGTGGCCGCGATGGCGGAATCGAGGTCGAGATCGCGGCGGTAGTCGACGACGGTCCGGGGTCGGTCGAACGTCAGCGTGAGGTCGCCGAGGGCCTGGTACGTGTGGAGGCCGGGATCGATTCGCGTGCCCATGAGCTTCCCTTGGGCCAGGCGCTGACCCTCGACATAGTTGCCCTCGAAGAGCAACCGGCGGACCTCGTCGAGGTTACCGAGCGCCTCCGGGTTCTCGCGCTGGAAGGGCTCGCCGGTCCAGAGGCTGTCTTCGTTGAGTTGGATGAGTTCCCGATCAACACCGCCGAAGACCATCGCCCCGAGACGCCCGTTGCCAACCGGCAGAGCCTCGATCCACTCGTTGGCCGGCCGACGGTACCAGAGCGTGAGATCGCCCTCTGGCGGCGCGGCCTCGCCCGCGTGCTGGGTCACCTTGCCGCCGAGGTCGCTTGCTGCCGTGCATTGCTCAGCCAAAGCCTTGCCCTCCGGGCTGTCGGGGTCCGCGGGCCAGTCGGCCCACGTCAGGTCGTCGCCGGCGCGGAGTTGCCAGGAACCGCTCAGGCTCATAGATCCCTTGGCGCAGCCGAGGGAAAGCTCCGGGCCGGTCATCCCGCCGTTTCCGCCGTTGTCAAAGACGCGGACGGCGATGAGGTTGTAGTCGCCCCAGCGGACGGCACCCGGCGGAACTTGGCATTCGCGACGGGTCTGCCACGCGGTGCGGGGCTCGGGCGGGAGCTGGCCGGTGGCGCCGATCTTCTCACCGTTGAAGAACGACTCGTCGCAATCGTCGATGGCGCCGAGTTTCAGCGTCAGAGTCTCGCCGCGCCACTCCTTAGGGACTTCCACGAAGCATCGGTACCATGCGAAGCCGTCGTGCTGGCCCAGTCCGACGCGGCCCCAGTCGGCGGGCACGGGGACGGTGTCCCAGGAGTTCTGGGCAAGGCTGACCGACGCGATGAGAATGGCGAGAGAGGTCGTGATGAGGCGCATGTTCCCTGAGGTCGTGTAGGTGGTGGACAGTCCCGGCCGGCGACGGCGGGGCGTGATGAATCACGCCCCTACAACGGCGGACGACGCGGGTCAGGAGACCCGCAGGCACGGACGACTACGGCGACTACAATCGCGCGGGCGCTAGGCACCGTTTCGGCCGAGGTGGCGGCCGCGCTCGACGAAGTACTTCATGGTCTCGTAGTCGATCTCAGGCGGCTCGGAGTGGTCGGAGTGAAGTACGTATCCGCCGCCGCCCTGGACGACCGGCAGTATCTTCTTGTCCATCTCCTCGTCGATGGCCGCGCGGTCGTTGGAGATCAGGCAGCGCACGTCCACGCCACCGTAGAAGCTGATATTGTCCCCGAAGTCCCTGTAGAGCGTCGGGAGGTCCATGCCAGCCTTGACCTCCATCGCCTGGAGGCAGTCCATGCCGGCCTCGATGAGTCCCGGTACGAGCGGCGCGACGTGCCCGCACGAGTGGATGATGACCTTGCAGCCGATGGAGTGGGAGTAGTCGAAGATGCGCCTGTGCCCGGGGAGCAGGATCTTCTCGTACATCTCGGGCGACATGAACGGCTGGGTCTTGAAGCCCATGTCCTCGTAGAAGAACATGCCGTCGGGCTTGCCCTCCTCGGCGAAGAGGACCTCGAGGTGGCTGATGGTGAGGTCGACGTAGACCTTGACCATGTCGTCGACCCAATCCGGCTCGAGCGCCATGCCGATCAGCATGTACTCGTGCCCGCAGATGGGGTGCATCTGCTCGAATGGGGCGACGCCGGCCCAGCAGAAGAAGCGCTGCTTGTTCGCGGCGTTCTCGCGGGCCGCGCGGTAGGCCTCGAAGGGGATGCGCCGGCGGTCAAGCTCGATGAGTTTCTCGCGGCCATGCTCGTTCCACGTGGCTTTGTCGTGAACGGTGAAGTCGACGTGCTCGGGCGTGGAGTCGTGCTGCTTGTGGCGCCGGAGCTGGGCCCCGTTGCCGTCGAGTTGGAGGATGGTTTCTTCGTCTTCCTCGATGGTGACGGTCTCGTGGTCGAGGTCGGCGACGGCGTTGAGCCAACCACCGGTGGCGATGTCCTGGCCGAAGTGGTCGGCGATGTCTTCGGTTTCGCCGATATGGCCTTCGCTGCGCCAGCGCTGGACGGTGGCGCCCCACGGGCTGACGGCGATCGGCGTGGAATCGACGGGCTTGTGGTCGAGGACGTTCTGCATGCGCTCGATGCTGGTCATCTCAGACATCGGTTTCCTCCGAAATGGGCCCGCGCGTAGGGCCGCGTTGGTGACGGCTCGGTGTTCGTCGGAGGGCGTGCGGCGGCCTGCCTGGCGACGACAACGGAACGAAAGCGGGAAGACTCGAAGATTCGAAGAACGGCAGGGCTAGGGGAGCGGCAAGGCCGAACCACCAAGAGCGCCAAGGCCACCAAGGATGGGCACGGGCCACTACGGGATGGTGAGTTCGTAGCGGAAGGCGCCGAGATCGGTAGGGAGCAAGACCCGCGTGTCGAAGACGGTTGTCTCGGGGAGTTCGAGTGGCGCGCCGTCTTCGTCGAAGGCCTGCACGGTCACGGCGTCAGCCGGTACGGAGACCGTCAGCGCGGTCATGTTGCCGAGCGGCCAGAGCGTCCAGCGCTTGTCGCTAGCCTTCTTCAGGAGCGCGGCGCCGTCGGTCTTGAGCGGGCCGATGGGTTGGAGCTTGCCACGTGCGTCAGCAAATGCCACGTCGCCCCACGAGGCGGAGTCAACTCGCGCGCCGTCGAGCAACGCCGAGAAGACCAGCAACCCGCTCGGACCCGATGCGAGGAAGCCGGAGGGCGGAAGCTCGTAGGCTTCGCCATTGAGGTCGATGGCCCATTGCTCGCCGAGACTTCCGTTCACCCAGACCCGAAGGCCCGTCTCGTAACGCGTGTAGACCTGGCTCTCTCGGTAGGCGCCGGAGTGGAGTGCGGCGGAGGCGTCGAGCATTTCATCGGTTTCAGGATCGTGGTAGAGGATCTCCTCGGCTTGGCGCATGGCGTAGAGTTCCTGCAAAGGCCGCAGCATGTGGTAGGTCTTGATGTCGGTGCTGTAGCCGCGGAACGAGAGGGCGGTGAAGGTGCCCTGGTGGCCGTAGGCGAGCGTGGCGGCGGTGAAGCGATCTTGCGCTGCTTCCCAGCCGCCCAGGGCGTCGGCCTCGTCGGGACTCTTCACGTAGCGATGGATCCAGCTCATGCCCGCGCCCATCTCAAGCGGGTGGATCTTGCGCAGGTCGAAGTCCACCAGGAAAGGCTCAAGGTGAGGCGCGGGGGCATCGAGCTCCCCGTCGCTGCCGCTGGCCAGCCCAGCATAGAGCCACTGCATTGAGCCCTCGCTGTAGACGGCGCCATAGGTGTCACGCTCGTTGAGGAGCAGTTTCGCGTAGCAACGGTATGTCGTGCCGAACTCACCCGCGCCAGGCAGGCGAGGGTCGAAGTCGACCTTCCACCACGGGGAGACGGCCGTGTGAACGTCGCAGAAGGACCCCGTGGTGCCGAATCGTTCGGCGATTCGGGGCGCGTATTTGGCTTCCAGTTCGACCGCGCGGATCGGCTTGATGGGATACGAGCCCGGCCAGCAAGCGTCGCTGATATCGCCCGACTCCAGCCACATGACGTTGTCCCAGTCGAATTCGGGCGAGACGGGTTGGAGGTCGGTGTAGTTCGTGTAAAGGACGGGGCAGAAGCCGAGTTCCTGGAGCTTGGCGAGGTACGCCTTCACGGCAACGTTGCCCGCGATTGGGGCGGAGTCGTTGGTGAGGGTCCAGTCTTGAGGCCCTTGGGCGCCGTCGGCCCACATCCCGTCGAAGTGGCGAATGTAGACGTCGGTCACGCCATAGGACGCCATCCGCTCCCAACGCTCGAATTGCTCCTCCATTCGCTCAGCCGATCCGCCGGTCGAATGGCACATCGTCGCGAGACGGTCGCGGCCGGTTGTGGGAGGATGGGGGATGTTCGGCAGCACCTCCGTCACGTTCGGAGAGACCGTGAACACGTAACGCTCGCGGAGCGGGCTGCGCTGTCCGTCTGGGGGCGCGATGTACTCCACGCCGGGCGCGTACGTGAGCGAGCCGCCGGCGAGCGCCTCCGGCTCGTGGGAGAAGCCGGAGCCGAAGACCAGGTGGCTGGCGCGAGACCGATACCAGTCCGGGTAGCCGGATGCGAAGACGTTCTCGGTCATCACTACCCCGCCGTCGCGGCCGTAGTCCCAGAGGCCGTAGGTCCAGTAGGGGACGGAGACGAAGTCGGAGCCGGGCGGACCCACGAAGCTCCCGGCATCGACGCCGGCGACGCTCCGTCCGTCACTATCCATCTCAACGAGGAGCGAGCGAGCCTTGATGCTCAGGCGCAGCGTGTACTCGACGCTTTCGCCACCCTCCGAGACGCGCCAACGGGCCGTGATGGCGTTGTCCGCGTCCGACATGTCGACCAGCTCACGCGTGACGGTGCGGTCCGTTGGGGCGACCTTCCGGCCGGCGATCTCGACGACCACGCCGCCCTCGCCGGCGAGTGTCATGGTCTCGGAAACGTCGCCGCGACGCCACGTGGCGCGGATGTCGGCAAGCGAGCCCGTGAGTGGCGTGTAGGAATACTCGAGCCGGTCGGTCTCGCCCTCGAAGCTCAAGACCCACGCCTCGCCCTCGCGCTTGATGTGGTTCTCGAAGGCGTCCGGCGGCGCGTCAGGTAGCAAGCCGTCGGGATCGGTGGGGAAGGGGAGATCGTCGAATCTGACGTCGGTCGCGAGCGTCTCGGCGAGCCGTTCCTTGGCGAAGACGAGCGCGTCGAGGAGGAACGTGCGGGGCTGAGGGTTCGTGCATCCCGAGAAGCCGATCCCCGTGCAGACGAGAGGACGCGGCCAATCGGCGGGGATGCGGGAACGCGCGACGTACCAGTACGGATAGCCCATGTTGTGGTGGTTCCGGAGGTGTCGGGTCTCGCCGCCTGAGTCGCGGACCTCCACCCAGTGCGAGAGGATTGCCTCCTCGGCGGGGCGCCTAGGCACCCACACTTGCGAGCGGCCCATGATCCAGATGCGGGCCACGTCTGCCTCGTCGGCGACCGGAAGAGGCTGTGGCGGACGCAGCACGAATCCACTCCCGAGGCCCTCCCCCGTGTAGGTGACCTCCAGCGAACTCTCGGACCAGCAGAGGTCCTCGCGGGTGCGCGCCAAGTCGGCAGTCCCGCCACTGATGGGCTCGACGGTCCACAGGTCCAAGTCTTCCTCGCCGAAGCGCACCGCGGGCGGGTCGGGCATCGACCGGACCAAGCCACGCGGTCGCACGCCAATCTGCTCCGCGTGGTCTTGTGTGGGAGTTGGCGGGCGGCTTAGCCAGCGGCAGGCGTCCTCACTGCAGTCGATGGCGCCGAGCAATACGCGGTCAGTCCTGTCGGCACCGACCAATGCGAATCGGCCCACTCCGCCACCGGGGTCGTAGAGGCCGAGCTTCACGTAGACCGTGCGGCGCGTTGAGGTCGGGATCGTTACCGGTCCGAACGTCAGCGTGACGATCTCGTCGGGTGTCCACGCGGATGATTGCGTCGGCGCGACGATCGGACGCAGGCCCGGCGGCGCCTGCGTGTAAAGGCGCTCGCTGGTCTCTCCGCGATCGAAGTGGATGAATGCGCTGAGGTCGCGGTCGAAGGTCTCCCCGTAGTTGCGGAGGCTCACGGTCAGCCGCAGCTCGCGCGGGGCGAGTTGCTCGCATGAGGCGAGGCCAACCACGCCGGTCTCTTGGCAGAGGGCGGGGAGTGACAAGATGGTCAGGAGCGCGTGGATTATCATTCGCCCTCCTCCGGCAGCGGCGATCTCTCGAAGGCAATGACACCATCGCGCTCGACGATCCGCCCGAGGAGCACTCTGGTGGCGTCGCCCACGCCGACAAGCGGGACGCGCGCGCCGTCGCCGTGGTAGTCGTACAGCCCCGCGCGGAGGTAGATCGGCAACTCGGCTTCGTCGGGCACGGTGTATGGGCCGAAGGTCAAGACGGTCACCTCGTCGGCTGCCCACGTGGCGGAATCGGTGGCCTTGCCGATGGCATGCAGTCCGAGGGGAGCCAGCGTGGCGTGCTCTTCCCCGGTAGCGTTGGGCTCGAAGTGGAGAAACGCCCACAGGTCGCTCTCGAAGGTCGCGCCGCAGTTGAAGAACCCAGCGCGCACGATCAGCCTCCGGCTTCCGAGCATCTCACACGCCGCGACGGTGAGGATGGGCTGCTCCCCCGGCGTAGGGGAACACGCTCGATCAAGCCGCGGGCCATCATCTCCGACCGTCAGCGTCCCGAGCGCCTGCCATGGCGCCCCGCCGATCTGCGCTTCGACCTGGACGGACCTGGTCGGGGGCGCGACGGGTCCGAAACTCACGATGCGCACATCCTGCCCCTGCCGCGGCGCCGGGACGGTGGCATGCACCAGTCCTGGTCGGCGAACGGGGTCTCCATCGGAGAGGAAGCGGATGCGGGCGTCTCGGATGGGCTCGTCCCCCGTGGGAATGATGATGAGTTTGAGGACCGGCGAACCGGGGTTGGCCGCCTCGACATCGAGCAAGGCGATCGGCTGCGCTTGCGAGGTCGTCGCCGCGATCGCGATGGCGCACGTAACTGTCAGTCTCAAGTGTTGCCTCCAGTTGCCGAGTGGGGCTGGTTGTTACGTCGCGGGGAACGTCTTCTCCTTGCTCTTCGGCGCAGGCTGAGGCATCATGGGCGCATGAGAATGTGCGTGATTTGGGTGATGGTTGGGTTCATGGCTTGCGTCGGTCGCGCGGGCTGGGCAAGTCGGGCGTGCGTTCTGCGTGACGACGTCCCAGGCTTGGACCTCGAGCGCGTGGATGCGCTGAGCGAAGCGCTGACGACCGCGGGACATGTCGTCACGCCGCTTCTCCACGATGAGTTGGTGGCCGAGGGCGTTCTCACGCCGGAGCACTTCGACGCGCTCATCCTGACAGATAGCCCGCGCTTCCCCGTCTCGGCGCGCGATGCTGTTGTCGGTTACCTGCGGGCGGGCGGCGATTTGGTGCTGCTGGGCGGCTATGCCTTCGAGACGCCGCTGGTGAAGTATGGCGGGCGGTGGGCGGAGGTCAGTGAGCTGAGTGGTCTCGTGCTGAACGAAGCGGAGGCAGTCCAGAGCCTCTTCACCTTCGATGGCGGGGATCTCTTGGGCTGGACGCGCGGCTCGGATCATATGGATCACCCAACGGAGGCATCAGCAGTTGAGGGTCGATCCGGTCAGGCCATGCGCATCGACATCCGTAATGCGGAGTGGTATGACGTGTACTGGACGGCGCTGCCCGAGCCGGTCGCCGATGGGCACGACGCCGTATGTCTGTGGGCGAAGGGCGACCTGAAGACACCGCAGCTCTTCATCGAGGTGGTGGAGCAGGATGGCTCGCGTTGGAGTTGCGCGGCTGACATCGGCACCGAATGGCGGGCGACGCTTCTGCATGAGAGCACGTTCCTGTTCAAGCAGGATGGCTCGCCCGAATCGCGCGGGGGAGAGGGCGATGGGCTGGATCTGTCGGCAGGCGTGCGGCTGACAGTTGGTCTGGCCCGCGATCGGGTGCCATCGACCAAGGGCGACCACGTGCTGTGGCTGGACGAGATCGGGACGCTGGCGCTGGGGGCGGGGGTCGATCTGCGGCCCAGCGCGCCGGAGTTGCCGGTTTTCAGCCGGTATGAACCGTATGAGCTGCGCGATGCGGTGCGAGCCGTCGCGAGTGATGGGCAGGATCTGTTGACGGGTGACCTGTTGGTTGAAGGGGAGTTTGGCGGGCCGTGGGCTCTTGGCTTCGCGCTGCCCAACCAACAGCGGTTCATTCCGCTGCTGACGGCTCAGGACACGCATGGGCGAGACCGAGGCTGGGCGGCGGGGATGCTCGTGAACTATGCCGGCCAGTATGCCGGGTCGAGTTGGTTGCTGTGTGGCGTGACGACGCCGGAGTTCTACACGTCAGATGGGTTCGGTGAGGCGCTCGCGGGCGCGCTGACACAGATGAACACGCGTGACCTGGCCGGCGAGGCGCAGGCGGAGAGCGAACGGCTGGATGGCCACGAGATTGCGCTTGAGAGCCCCGCGCCGGGATTCGTCACGAAGAGCGACGACGGGAAGCACTTCGTGGATGGGGACGGGAAGCGGATCTTCCTGACGGGATGCAACTACATCGGAAGCATGGGCCGGCGGTTTTTCGGCGGGCCGTGGCTGCATTACCTGGAGGACGACTTTCGCAAGGCCCGCGAAGCCGGCATCAACGCGATGCGGGTCTACGGCCCGGGCAAGTTAGTCACCGACCCGGAGAAGCGTGACGCTCTCTGCGAGTTGGCGAGGCGCTACGGGATCTACCTGCTCATCACGGCGGTTGACCACACGACGTTGCTGACCGATGAGGAGCTTGCCGCGCGCGTGCGCGCGGTCGCGGAGGCGTTCAAGGATGAGCCGATGGTCATCGGCTACGACCTGCAAAACGAGCCCTACCCGTACAAGGTCGCCGAGATCGAGGTCGGCGGGCAGAAGCTTGGCGAGCGCTACCCGGAGTGGAAGCAGTGGCCCGAGTACATGAAGTGGGCGGGGCTGGAGATCAAGAACGGCAACGACTTCAGCTCATTCCCGAACGTGGATGGGCCGCTGCCGGTGAACGATGAATGGCGCGCGGCGTTCGACGCCACGAACGGCATCTATGGCGAGTGGATCGGGCTGCAGGTGGATGCGATTCGCGAGGTTGACCAGAGGCACTTCATCACGGTGGGCTACAACACGATCAACGAATGCTTGCCCGCCAACGAGCAACTCGACTACGTCACCCACCACACCTATTGCGTCCCGTACTCCGCCGATGACGTGATTCAGAATCTCACCGTGCTCGACCGGATCCAGAGCATCTTCCCCGACCGACCGATCTGCCTCGGCGAGTTCGGCTATTCCAATGGCGACCCGCTCGATGATGGTTACATCGACCTCCACACGTCGGCCGTGGGGGAGATGCTGCATTACCTCTACGCCTACGCTGGGGGCTTTGAGGGCGCGCATAAGTGGGAGCTGAATGACAACCCGCTGTGGATCTCGCTGGCGCAGACGGTGTGGATCCCGAAGGAGGCCGTGGACAAGCACATCCACCAGGGCCGGTTCGGGATGCACTACTACGACGGCACGATCAGCGGGCGGCAGAAGCCGATCTGTCACGCGCTGAGGTTCTTCAGAAATCATGTCGATTCAGGCGCGGAGCCAGGGGAACTGAAGGTGGAACCGGGCTCAACGCGAATCGGGGTTGCGTATGAGTATCGGTCAGACGGGGCGCTGATCGTGGGAGGCGTGGAGCACGACTCGCCGGAGCTGAGCTTCTCATCGGCCAACGCCGCGTGCGTGATGTTGCGATGGACCGACGATGAGCTGAAGGTGATGTCGTCTGCTGACGCAGACGTCGAGATGGACCCCGCGCGGTACCTGCCGGGCTGGGAGCATGTTGCCGGCACGCAAGGCGGCATGCAAGTCGGGCGCCTGAGGGTGCAATTGTTGGAGGGCGAGACGATCACGATCAGCCGGTAAGGAGATTGGGGCATGGCGACGGTCAGAGAGCTGCTGAAGAGAGCAACGCTCACCAAGGAACAGGTCGACAGGTTCCACGATTCAGATGCGCACAACTGGGCGAAGTACGATCCCGAACTCGGGTATACCCTCAGCAACGCGGTGATTCGCGACGGCGTCGATGGGTCGTCGACCATCGGGCGGTACTCCCCGACTGGCGAGAGGCAACTTATCAACTTCGCCGAGCGCGCGTGTCGCATCAACACGTATGGCGACAGCTTCACCCAGTGTCACCAAGTGAGCGATGGCGAGACGTGGCAGGAAGCGCTTGCCGCTCACTTCGGCGAGCCCATCCGCAACTTCGGCATCGGCGGGTACGGCGTCTACCAGGCGTACCGGCGGATGCTGCGGCACGAGGCCACCGACCAGAGCGCGCAGTATGTCATCCTGAATATCTGGGGCGACGACCATCACCGCAGTCTCATGGCGTGGCGCTGGGTCAACATGATCAACTGGGCGGGTTTTCGGAACCCGGCGATGTTCCACGGGAACCCATGGAGCCACGTTCGCCTCGACCCGGCGACGCTGGATCTGGTCGAGCACGCGAACCCGTATCCCACGCCCGAGTCGATGTACAAGCTCTGCGATGAGGAGCATGTCTACGAGTCGTTCAAGGACGACATCATCATCCAGATCGTCGTCGCGCAGCACCCCGAGGGCGAGCTTGATGTCACCCAGCTCGAGGCGATGGCCGCGGCCCTGTCGATGCAACTCGACTTCCGCACTGCCGAGACGCGCCCGCAGGCGGCGACGGCGCTATACAACGAGATGGCGTGGCATGCGAGTGAGACAATCGTGGGCTGGTGCGAAGACTACTGCGAGGCGCGCGACAAGGAGCTGATGGTGCTGCTCAGCTACCCGAGCGGCGACGTCGCGAGCGCGTGCAAGGCGGATGGGGACGGGGCTCAGGGCTACGCGGGGTGTCACGGCCAACGGTTCAGAGACTACCTGGCGACGACGGAGTTGCCACTGGTCGATTCAATGGACGCGCACGTCGAAGAGTTCAGGACCTTCAATCTCGATGAATGGGCGTATGTGAACCGCTATTACATCGGGCACTACAGCCCGATGGGCAACCGCTTCTTCGCGGATGCAGTGAAGGACGATATCCTAAGCTGGTTGGATCCGAAGCCGGTTACGTACCGAGATGACAGCCGCCTGTTGCGGTTTGAGGATTATCTGCCGGAGTGACGGGAGCGGAGCGACGGCCGCAGGCAAGAATGCCTGCGCCACGGACGGAGGACGGCCCGGCCGCTCGATCAGTAGCCCGTCTGAATCTGTACGCCGAGCATATCGTTGTCGCCTGACGCGGTGCTTTGGATGTCGTACTCGACGGTGACCTCCGTCCTGCTGTTGACCTCGTGCGCGTAGCCGATGCTCCACTGGTCGCGATCGTAGACGTTGCCGATCCCCTCGCCCTTGCGCGGGCCGTTGTACTCATCGTAGCGCACGAATGCCAGGCCGTCTTCGTTCGGGCGCCAGAGTCCCGTCACGTAGAACCCATCGACATCGTCGCCCTCCGTTCGGCCGGTGTAGCACTCCGCCTGGATGCCGAGGGGGTGGGGCGCGTAGAATCCGTGGGCGCCGACGAGGTACTCGTCGAAGTTTCGCATCGCTGCGGCGGAGTAGACCCGCATTGCCCATATGAGCAGGGAGGTTTTCGGTAGAGGTGCCAAGAAAC